>CAZQEU010000017.1:0-27889 GCA_964592335.1 uncultured Thermoplasmatales archaeon | reverse complement strand
AAATAGAAAAGGCTGAAACAGTAAAAATTCCGGAGATTAAAGTTATGAAACTTCCTGATCCTGAAATAGTATCCTCAGATGAAGTGGTGGCCGGCAGAATAATAAAGATGCCGGAGATAGAAATGGGCAAAATTGATATTTCATGCTACAAAAATAATAAATTAAAAGTTAAAGAAATCAATATTATGAATTCTGTTAAAATCAGTCAAATCTAAATTTCTTAATTACTAAGTATATTTTGCAAAATTATTCAGATAAATTCAAAAATAAAATATCAACAGTTTAGGTCTTGTACTTATGCTATCAAAGGGAAATTACTATAATTAAAGAAAAACTAGATTCAAAAAAATAATAGTGCAACTAACTCTTTTGAGTGACGAGAAGAGATTATTTAAGTATTTTTATCATATATTATTTAAAAATGGTTAAAGAAAAGATGAGTTTATCAGATATTATTAATTATCTTAACGGCAAGATACGGCGAACTGATATATACCTCATCGCATTTTTATCAGTTGGAATCAGCTTATTATCTATAATTATTGCATCTCTATCAAATATTGAAAAGGCGCCAAACCCGAATAATATTTTTTATGGGATTTATCTGTTATTAGGATTTATTTTTATTCTATTTATTTTCAGCTTATGGATTGCCATTAGCCCTTGGTCTGAAAATAACAAAGCAAAAAAAATATTAAAAGAAATAATCAGAAGTGAATATGGAGTTGACCCTGAAGAATTAAGAAGAAAAATAATTAGTAATGGTGAAAATATGTGGGAAAAATTTTTAAAAAGAGATAATGTATCAAGTTTAGATTATAGAAATACTGATCTTTCAAGAGTTAACGATGAAACTCTTGATATAATATACAAAGAATGTAAAAATCAATTAGAAGTTCAATATCAATCTATTCAGAGTATTTTAAATAGATCCGGGATTTTAGTTGGTTTTATTGGATTAATTTTTGCTACAATATTGAGTTTAGTAAATGATTCTCAAACACTATTCTTTTATTTAGGAATAGTCTCGCTTGGCATTTCATTTTTTATTGCATTAATTGCGTGGTATCCAAAAAAATATGGTATATCACCAAACCCTTATAATCTATATAATGAGTTAATATTTGAAGATCATAAGTTTGCTAAGGATTTATTAAGTGATATATTTGGAATTGAACATAAAAAAAATAAGAAAATAATTGATACAAAGAATTTAATGTTAAAAATATCTTCAATTTTCCTATTCGTTGGTATTATTCTTATTGTAATTAATGCAATGTATGGAGCGTGAATAAATATGAGTGAAGATGGAGAATCAAATATCAATAAGAAAAAAAGAATTGCACCCGTAGTAAGAGACGAACATTATATGACAAAAAAAGAAAAAAATGTAAAAAATTTAGGAGCGACTGGTGTAATAAATCAAAATTCTACAAATAAAACAACAAAAAAGAAAGAAAAATAAAATTATACATATCTAACAACAGTAAAAAATATATTAATTCTATTGTAGAAAGCTTTAAGTTAAGATTTTTTATTTTTATCTGGTAGAGGAGGCGGCAAATGCCGTTCTATGAAGTTATTGCAACCGCATCTATTACATTAGCATTAGCAATTCCTGCATTTTTAGAGAAAGTTATGAGGGCGGGATATGAAAAAAGAGTAGAATCCTACAAAGATGGAGTTGTACAAGAATTTAGAGATGTATTTATAGAAGCATTTAATGAATTCAACGAAGTACAAGCCTTAACTGAAGAAATTGAAGAAAAAATAAGTGAAGTTGTTGGGATGTGGGAGGAGGTAAGAACAAATTATCATAGATTAGAAGAGTTAATTAAAAGAAGGATTTACCTTACAATCGGCTGGATCTTGGTTTTTGCTTCAAGTATAGGTGCAATTTATTCTAATACATATAATGTCACTTTATTCAATACCGATTGGGCAGGAATTACAAATGCACTATTTGTATCATTATTGATAGTTACAATAATCTATTTTTATCAGCTGCTAAAATTTGATTATGATCTTACAAAATATAATGAGAACAATTTCGAAGAAAAACTTGTCTTAAGTAGAGATAGAACAGACAATATGGATAAAATAGAGTCATTTAGAGAATATATTAAAGAAAAGGAAGAAATTATTGAAAAATTCCTCTCAAATAAAAATATTAAATTTGAAAAAGAAGTAAAAATTAATAATTCAAGAGTAGACTATGCAATTCCAGATTCAAAATCTCCTAAAATAATTATTGAGACAAAGTTTTCAAGAAGCAAAAGTAATTTACCTCATTTTATCTATGGATCAGTAATTGGACATTTTGCATTAATAAAAAAAGATTTCCCTGAAATTAAAACAATATTAATTACAAATTTTGATATCTCAAAGTATACAGCACGATATAATGATTTATTGAAATTTACTGATTCAGTAATTGATATTAGCCAAATTGACCGATTAGATGAATTAATAAAAGAATATTTAAAGAAATGATAGAAAATGCCAAAAAAATCATATGAAGAAGGTAGTATTGCTGACTTAGCTTCTCAAGGGTTTTCAAAAATACAGAAATTGTCAAAAAGTTCACTGATAACAGAAAAATTATCGGCAATAAATATGATTTTATATTTACTAATTTTAGGAATTGGCATTACGTTTTATTTAACTAATAATTCATCAGATGTTTTAGCATTAATGATTATTTTTGCATTATCGCTCTTATTTTCTTCTATAAGTTTATTGATATATGGACCTATATTAGAAGTTGTTGTAAATTTGTCAAAAAATAAAGTCGAAGGATTAAGGATTTCTATAATCATCTTATTTATTGATTTAACTTTAGCTATAGCTGCATTATTATATAGAAACGAACTCTTAATAAAAATAGCTCTTGGATTAATTGGTATTCAATTGATAATAAGTATCATTGGATCATTTATTTCTATTCCAAATGGACCTATTGAAGATAAAAAAATAAAACCCTCTCAAATATGGAATTCTCTTGGTAAAATATCAATAATTGTTGGTCTAATAAGTTTTATAATTGATATAATAATGATCTTATTAAAAATTTAATTCTTCATTGTGTTATTTAAACCCATTTTTACTTTGTTTCTTTTTCAAGATTCTAATTGTTTTTTGATATATCTGACGATTAAGTGCTTGATTTCTATTTAGCATTTTTTTCTGCATTAAATCATATTCATAAAGAATTCTTCTACCTTTTAAAATTGTAATTCTTACAAGATGTTGATGGATATTTGGTTCTTCTTTTCTTTTAATATAATTCCATACTCTATCAAATTTCCTATCAATATCTTTAAAAGCAACAGTAGCATGAAAATAAAAATCATCTTTACCTTTTTTATCCTCAAGAGATTTTGTTCTAGATATTTTTCTTAATTCTTGAGCAAGATCATATCTAAGATTTTTCAATTCTTCAGATGGCTCAATATCCAGATAGATAACCTTGTTTCGTTCATTATCAAAATAATTAAATCCTTTAACTCTAAAAGACACGAGATCATAATTCTTAGCAACACGCTCAACTCTTGTCGTTATATTTTTATAATTACTAGTTGTAAATGGTCCATACATTGTGATATGAGGAACAACTCTTTTCTTAGTAACACCTTTTACTCCAAATTTCTTAGAAACATCAAAAATTACTCTTTTAGCGTATTTCTTTGCATATCCGTGGAATCTAAATTCAATTAAGTAATGATGCTTTGGCCTACGAGAGCGTCGATGATGAAAAGTCCGTTTTCGCCTATAAGTTCTCCTTTTTTTAAGTTGAATAAAAAATAACAACAAATAAACAGCCGTAGATGATAAACCTATTATAATGATAACCATCCAAAAATCTAAGGCAAAAACCCAAGGAGCAAATATAAGCAGTATAACAATTGTAATGATAACAACTATCCAAGATTCCCAATCTTCTCTAATAATTGGACCTTGAGACATTTTTTCTTAAACTCCCCTTTTATATTTTTCAATTATAGGTTCAACATGCCAAGCAAAATTGTATTTTTCTTTTGATGATTGATTATAAAAACGAATATGTCTGGTTTCATGTCTTTTTCTAAGTTTTCCATAAGTTTTTGCTAAGAATACTCTGTGTTTATGATGTTTTGTTTCCATTTCAAATACATATTTAATTTCATTAGTATGCAAACCTGTTTCTTCATATAATTCTCTCACAGCTGCACATATTGGCGGTTCTCCTCTTTTAACGCCTCCCCCAGGCAACATATATTGTGGCTTACCGTGTCTTGAATGACTAACTAATAATATACCATCACTTATTTCAACAATAACTGTGGCTCTTCTTCTTTTTGACATATTTAATCATCAAAAATCTTTTTTGCTTCATATGGCAATCTTTCTTCAAATGCTAGATATTCTAAAGGTTTAAAACCATGCATTTTTGCTACAACACTGCGAGGAAATCTTTTGCATCGAGTATTATATTTTCTTACAACGTTGTTGTATTTCGCCCTAGCTTTTCTTAGTCTGGATTCTACTCTTGATCCTTTACTTAATAACTTTTGATGAAGAGCATCTGCTTTCAAATTAGGATATTTTTCAAAAACTGCTTGTAATTTGAAAAAATTATTTTCAACTTCAGATGCAGCCTTTACTCTTTCATTTAACGGCAAGTCTTTACTCCACACAGATCTTGCTTCTATTACATCTTTAAGAGCTTTATATTCATGAATATCATATTTTTTCACAATTTGGGCCAATGCATGAATTTTATCGATACGTTCCTGCATAATAACTTCTATATCTGAAAAAGTTTCTTGTGCTCGTTCGTACCAATAATGAAATTTATTATAGGTTGAAATCCACTTTTTAATTATGTATAAAACTACGATTATTAAAATTAATAAAACAATATATGGTAATATTTCTTCTAATATCATATCTTTTTCCTCCTAAATAGAATAATAATCCTTTTCTTTCAAATGCTTAGGTTTTATATCTACTTTAAAATATCTTATCATCTGCTTTATTGCGTCTTGTTTAGTGTTAAGATCATTTGATAATTTGAATATTTCTACAATTCGGTCTTCTTCTTTTGACAAATCAAGTTGGATCTTAACCATTTATATCACTATATATTACTATATATCATAGTGATATATAATGTTATCCCTCAAATATACATATAAATATACATTCATTTCAAACTTTGAACTCTTTTAAATGATGCCAATTGTATCCAAAACCAGAAGTATCGATATTATCGCTATGATTGATAGAACAACTATGGCAATTTTATATCCTTTAGATATCTTTCTGGGTTCAATATCATTATACTGAACATTCTCGTTTGTACTAACCAAATCTCTTTTTGTCTGTCTCCTTTTACTCCAACATTCCGGACAAACGGTAATTACCTCTTCTTTGTCCTTATCAAACCAATTTTCTCTATCAGAATAACGGAACTTCCCACCGCAATCACTACAAACAAACTCATCGAGTTTTCCTTCAATTTTGCTAACTTCTTTATCAGCATCTCTTTGCATATCTTCTTCTTTGCTTGTAACCTCAAATTCCGCAATTTTTCCTTCTAAACTCTTTACAAAGTCTTCTAAAAACAATTTAACTTTTTGATTTGTAAGTTTACATCCATCAATCTGACAAGCCACACTATGTCTGCTGGGTAGCACAATAGCTTTTTTCAGATGTCTTCCACATAATTCCCTCATAACATTACAAAGATAATCTATTATTTCTTTCTCAGCATGTTTTATCTTAATATCGATATCGACTCCATATGTACCGCCTTCTTTGAAGTCGTATAAACCGCCACTTTTGACTGTAACATTTTTTCTTCTGGGATTATGAAACATCTTTAACTCGAGTTGATTATCACTAGTCATAACTTCTTCATCAACAAGTTTATATTTAGATTTCTTCAATTCATTGGTTTCATACTCTGTTGGAAATCTTCTAATTATAACGCTTTTTTCTTGGTTATAGGCTAAATCCATTTTTAAAGATGCAAATTGTACTCTCATTTTTTCACCTTAAATTTTCTATACAAGTGTAATATAATATTGCAAATATGCATCATCATCATCTGATTGTTGAGTACCATCATCGCTTCCACTTGTTATTCCATCAGTGTCGTCTCCATACCAACTTTCAGAAACTATATCATATGTGACAGTACAACCTTTTGTATTATCATGACCATCAATATCTAGCTGGTCGTTAAATACAGAATCTGAATCGAACATCCTTATGCTTATAGAGTGTGTCTGTAAATTATCAGGAATGTTGTAAGTATAATCCCAATTTATAGTTCTTGATGTCTCTAAATCCACCTCATAAATATATCCTTCAGCAGGTGTTCGTGTTACTTTTACATCGTTTATATAAATTTCAAAATAGATTTGAGCCTTAGTTGAATCTTCAGGCCAACCATCCACTTCATCTAAAACTTTGAAATTATTTAATGTAATTTTTAATTTCGCATCCTTAAAAGGCAAATAATCTGAAGTATCTGAGTAGCCATCATTATCATCGTCAATATCTGCATTATTGCCTATACCATCGTTATCTGAATCTTTTGTTTCATCAGGGTCATAAGGCATAGCATCAGAATTATCACCTACACCATCATTATCTGAATCATAATGTTCCGAGGAATCATACGGAAAAGCATCTTCATTGTTGCCATAACCATCATAATCACTATCTTTCCACTCTGATGAATCATAGGGAAAATAATCTTCATTATCGCCATAACCATCGCTATCACTATCTTTCCACTCTGATGAATCATAGGGGAACGCATCATTGCTATCGGTGTATCCATCCCCATCTGAATCAGTTGGTGTAACACCACCATCATCGTCTGTAACATCCGCTGAGGATGAAACATCATTTGAGTCAGTTGTACTTGGATTATTGCCACTGTTATATACTATGATACTGCTGATAATAACTACTAAAATTATTACCATCGTTATTGCCCATTTCAGTGTTTTAATCTTTTTTCCTTTATCAAAATATCTGGCATCTGAAATTGGTTCAGTTTTAATCTCAGGCTTTGTTTCAGTTATTTCATCCTTTTCAATTTTTTCATCTTTTTTTTCTAATTTTTTATCAATCTGTTTTTCAATGTTTTCCTCTTGCTTTGAAGGATTAATCTTTGGTATGTCTTTACCACATTTCCCACAGAATTTATATCCTTCTTTTAATTTAGCTCCACAATTAGGACAAAATTTAACCATAAACTTTACCACCATTGTTTATTCTAATTTAGCCCCACATTCTGTACAAAAATTAAGGCCTTCTTCAATTAACTTTGTTCCACATTTTGGACAATGATCAATAGATTTTTTTTCTGGTTCTTTTTTTTCTCCTACTTCTTCTTTTTTATCCATCTTTTTTTCTCTTTTATTATCATTTTCTTTATCATCTGTAAAAGATTTGAATTTTTTACCACAGAATGGACATATTTTCGACTCCATAGGAATAACCCGTCCGCAGTCTGGACACCTTCTATCAAGATCCTTTTTTTCTTTCGGTTCTTGTTTATATATAACAGGTGGCGGAGTATATTGTTGCGGTGGCGTATGAACAACTACATTCTTTTTAGTACCCGCACTAGCCAAACCTACTAATAACAAAACAATTAATATCACCACTATTACAATACCAACAACACAGGTCTGAGAAGAAGCTTTCATACCAATTGGGTCACTTGCATCGAAATTAGTACAACCGCTTAGAAACACAATACATAATAAAAGGGTAACAATCGCCATTATCGCATTTTTTTTCATAATTTCCTCCCTAAATAATACAAATTAGAAATTCTTAATATATTAACTAGATATAAGCTTTAAAGCTAAATATTTTATTTGTAACAAAATGAAAAAATAACGAATAAAAATTATTAAATGTTCCATTTAATAGGTATAGGACATAGTAAATCTAAGTAGTTTCTTCTATAAACTTCCCCTTAACAACTGTTTAACAGCATATGTTCTGTTTTTCATTCCTAAATGCTTCATTAAATTTATAAAATCTGTATTTTGTAATTTTTCTAAGATAATTCATAAGATGGTGCTTCCACTTGTTTGTATCTTTATACAAATGTAAAAAAATAACTTTGTATCCGTTGTTATCGAAAATTTTTCGCCTGTATTCATAATCAAAATTTGATGATCCGCAAACCTCGATATAAATTCCAAGATGAACAAGATAAAAGTCCGGTGCCCATACTCTTGGTCTTTGGTTTTCATCCCATACAAACACGGGATGCTCATATCTCCATTTTATGCCCATTTCCTTCAATAAATCAGCAACTTCTCTTTCAGCATTTGTCATCTTATCATAAATTGATTCTTTCATTTCAACACCTCAAAAAAAGAGAAAAAAAAGAAAGGTTTTAGTGAGAAAAGAACAAATTCCTATGTTTATTTTGTTACAAAATCGGAAAACAATCTGAACAATTCTCTCCTGTTGCAACAGTAGGAACCGGCCGGGCCCATCTTTTTAAAATATCAAAGTTTTTTTGAAACAACCTCAGCTGCTTTTATAATTGGATATGCTGTTGGAGGTGCTGTAACTAATGGATGAGTGCCAATTTGTGCAGTTAGAAGACAATTTATTGTCATTTTATTTTGTATAGCAAGACCCAAAATATTTGTAAGCTCTCCAGCACTTGGCCCACCTATTACTCCACCACCTAAAATTATTCCAGAATCACGAGCAGCTATAAGTTTCACCATTTGTTTGTTTGTACCAGGTAGCGTACCAGGGTGTTTATCAATTCCTTCAAACAGGCCAGTTACAATATCAAATCCTTCTTTTTCTGCCATACTTTCAGTAAGTCCTGCCACACCAAAACCTGTTTCACCTATTGCTGTTGAAAAAATAGCGATAGTTCCACCAAATGTTTTCACAGCTGAAAGTCTGTAAAGACTCATGCCTGCTATTCTTGCCTCTGCACAAGCCGTAGATGCAAGCATAATCCCGCTGGTTTTTCTTGTAAAGAAATCTTTTTTCTCAGCACAATCCCCTACCGCAAAAATATTGGGATTTTTTGTTCTCATGTACTCATCTACTGAAATAAATCCTCTTTCATTAAGATCAAAGCCTGATTTTTTTGCAAGAGCAGTATTTGGTATATAACCTATTGACAATACAACTGCATCTGCATCAAGTTTTTCACCATTATCTAGTAAAACACCTGTTGCTTTTTTATCACCAGTTATCTCTTTTACACCAACACCTGATTTTATCTTCACGCCACGTTCTTTTAGGATTTCTTCAGCACGAGTGGTCATCTCTTCATCAAACGCAAGAGCAAGCACATGTGGCAATATCTCAACTATTGTCACATCTTTATTGCGCTTGTTTAACTCATCAGATAACTCTACGCCAATGAAACCCCCGCCAACAACAACGATTTTCTTGCAATCTTTAAATTTAGATAATGCATTATCGAGATATTCCTTGTTTTTTGGTATGGTAAAAACATTTTCTTTATCTGCTCCTTTTAGCCAAGAAGGAATTTTAGTTTCAGAGCCTGTTGCAAATACAAGTTTTTCAAAAACAATCTCTTCACCATCAGATGTTTTACATGTTTTTTTCTCAGTGTCAACAGATACTACTTCATCTACCTTGAGTTTCACACCTGCTTTTTCGAGTACTGCATCTGGAATAACATTTTTATCACTGCTATCAAGTGATCCGAAAATGTAAGGTATGCCGCACGGCACTACAACCTTTTTTTCTTTACGAACAACCATAAAATCTTTTTTGGGATAATTTGACTTTCCAGTAACAGCCGCAACAATACCTGAGGCACTTCCACCAATTATTAAAACATCTGTTTTTACCATAATATTCCAACCTTTTTATTTTGGTTTTTTTATAACCGCGCAGCAATCTGAATAAAAGATTTAAAGCTTTCTAAAAGATATCTTAAAAAAAACAATTTTTTACCTAAAGAACACTAAGGCATAACTTTATTTTATACAGCTTAATGCAGGTTTTTTAATGAAACACATAACAATAGGCATATTTCACGACGAAAAACTAGGCTCAGAACTAGGTAAGAAAGGTACCACGAGCGATATTTTAATGTTTAACAGAAAAACAGATGATTGTGTTTTTACTTTTATGTCACCTGTAGAGGATAAACTTACAACAAAAACTATGATAATTTCAACTCTGGATGCTGCAATTATTTCTTGTGAACAGATAACACCTGAAATCGGTGAAACAATACTTCTTCTCGACTCTGTTGGAATAAAAGAAGGGATAATAGTTGTACCAGAATACTCTGATACTACCCAACTTGAAAAACTCATAAAAGATACATCACTTCAAAATTTTACAATAATGGATAAAAATATTCCAAAAATAATGCAGATTCTTGAAAAAATAAACCCTGAAAGAGACGAATCTGCACCAGCATCAGTAATAGTTGATCATTCATTCAGTGTAAAAGGCGTTGGAGAAGTAATACTTGGAGTTGTAAAACAAGGAAAAATTCATAAACATGACAAAATGATACTTCTCCCAGAAAATAAAGAAGTAGTAATACGCTCTATTCAAATGCAGGATAAAGATTTTGATGAGGCTACTGCCGGATGCAGAGTAGGACTTGCAATAAAGGGTGCAACAGCTGATGAGATGAAAAGAGGAGCAGTATTTACAGTTGCAGATGGTGCAAAAACAGATACAAACTTTACACTAAAATTTACAAAAAACCGATTTTATCCAGAAGTAAAAAAAGGAGTATTTCATGCAACGGTAGGAATGCAGAACTTTCCTGTAAATATTACATATATAACAGAAGATACAATTACAATTGAAACAGAAAAACCAGTATGCTACACAAAAGATGAGGAATTCATATTAATTGATTTAAATGCCAAAAAACTGCATCATATAGGAAATGGAAAAATAGCGTAATATCCTGCTGAGAATATATCTTTTAAATAAAGATAAAAGCAAGATAGGAAATCAATCAAAGCTAATCAATTTTTTTCCATACAAAATAGCAGATATCTCATTCCTGGTTATTGTATGATATCCGGCTTTTTTCAAATATTCTTTTGAATATTCTAATCTTTTAAGTTTTTCTTTTTCAGATATTTTTGGCTCTAGTTCTTCTGCTATAATACCTGATTTGCATGAAAACGGATAAATTAAACCAGAATCAAAATCTATTTCTCTTATAAAATCAAGTGTATCGTTAAATTCTTCTTCTGTTTCTGTTGGAAATCCAATAATAAAATTAGTAAGCAAAACCAAATTTGGATGGGCTTTCTTTAGTCTTCTAAAGGCATCTTTCATTTTTTTAGTATCAGAATATCTATTCATTAATTTCAAAATACGAGGATTTCCTGATTGAATGTGAATGGTAAATCTTGATATTTTGTGTAAATTTACGATTTTTTCTATCTGATCGATGTATTTAACAATCCACCTTGGATTAAAATCCATTATAGCTAAATTATAATTGCCTGGTAAGTTAGTCAGTTTATCCAACAATTCAGGAAAATTACTACCAATATCTAAACCGTATGCACCGGTATCATCAGCGGTGATAAAGAAGTTCTTGTATCCTTCTTTTAATCCTTTTTTAAATTCATCTAGACATTCTTCTATAGTTTTACTTTTATGAGGGCCTATGGCCTGTCGAATAGCACAGTACGAACAATTATGATTACAGCCCCAAGATATTCTTATAAAAAAAGACTCAGGAGTTGAAGAAGAATAAAGGAGTGAATGCGGAGCAAAGATTTTTTTAGAAATGGCTATTCTTAATTTTGAATATGCATTTCTAAAATAATCTGATTTTTCTATTAATTTTAAAAGAAAGTTAGGTAGTCCATCTTCAGTAAAATCAGCAATATCTTCATCTACATTAGTGGCATTAGAATCTAAAACTTCTCTGAACTTTATTTCACTATTAGGAAAAAATTTGTCAATTTTATCAGGATCATCAACTAAATCTTGAGTAGTTATAATTCTACCATTAAAGATTTTATCCAGCTTGTGCCTATCAATAACAGGCAAACAACCCGCCACTATTAATTCAGCTTCATAGTTTTCTTGAAATTCTTTAATTTTTTCTAGTGTAATTTTTGTTTTATCATCAATAAATGCACATGTGATTATTAATATGATATCTGCATCTTTTGGGTCATTTACAATTTTATATTTATTAACTAAGAGATAATTTTGTATTTTTTCTCCATCTAATTCTCTTCTCTTACAGGTGTTATAAGCAAAAATATAAATTTTTTCCATGGAACTGATATCTTTATATCTATCGCAGTATATATAAATTCCGTAAAAAATTTAACTATCCTGTTGAAAAATTATAGTTCTGAAATGATTTTTAGTAATTGATTCCAAACGTTGGAATCAATTTCTACTATATTTCTCTGAAATATTGATAGGAAAAACATATTGTTTTGGAGTATTTTTGAAAAATATTACTATTTCAAAATAGGGTAAAACTAGGAAAAAACAGTATTTTGTACCAAATGATAGTTTTTTTTAGGTGTATTTTCTAAGAAAGGTTTTCACACTGCGTGGTGAAAAACCATGTTGTTGGTTAAAATAACCAACAAGGAGCATCCCTGTGCAGATGATATTGCAGTAAATCTCAACATTTCTTTTACCTATGATTCTTTGTTTTCTTAAATCCAGATGTTCTTTAAAACGGGAGAAGAACCGTTCAACGCTGGTTCTTTGCTGGCATTTATCTTTGAATCACTCTGGGTAATGTGGTTCAAAAGTGTCTTTTCCTATACGTTTTAGGAAATGGATGAAACTTCCTATATCTGGAACATCTTTAAATTCAAGTTGCCGTCTCCAGAACTGGTTTTTTCCAGAAAAGCATGGTAATCTCGGTAGGATTCTGTTCTTAGGAACATTATGATAAAGGATAGAAACAGTCCCGTTGGAGATATTGGTGGTCTTCCAGGTTTACCTGGAGTGTATTCATATTTGCTTTCCAATACTTCTTTTATTTCTGAAAGATTTAAAATTTCAATTTTCTTTCTTAAACTTGCCCTCCTGTTAAGAGTCATTAATGCATCCCAAGCATAATGAATCTTGGGGGCTCTTTTAATTTTTCAACACCCTAAATTTTAACCTTTAAAATATAGAAAATACTGATTTATAGATTAATTTAAAACAAAAAATTATACAAAAACATGAGAAAATTAATAATCTTAAAAGCCATGTATTTATATTAAAAGCCATGGTTTTAAATGTGAAAGGAAAAAAGATTGATTATTACCTAATAAGAAGAGATTTCATTTATAGATTAATTGACCTGATTGGTTTTAATTTACCAATTAAAATTGATTCTAAAGAAACAATCTTTATATCTGGAGTTCCTCGATCAGGTTCTACATGGGTAATGGAACTTTTAGAAACATTACCAAATTATAAAACATTATTTGAACCATTTCACATCGATTTTTTTCCAGAAATAAAAGAGTTAGATATGACTCCAAATAAATATCTTGACCCCCATAAGACTTATCCAAAAATAGATGATTATCTAAAAAGAATTATTTCCGGTAAAAAAAATTCTAAGAAACCCCACATTCATAATTCATGGATTGCCAGTAGAATGCTTGCAGATAAATTGATTATTAAATCTGTTAGAACTAATAGGATGCTGCCCCATATATCCAAAAATTTTCAATTAAAACAAATTTATTTGTTAATTAGGCATCCCTGTGCAGTTATCAATTCTCAAATAGAAAAATGGGGGACTGGATACTACTTAAAATTTAATCAACCTCTTCCAAGAGATTTTATAATAAAAGAAGTTCTTACAATTCCAGACATAAAAAATAACGAAAAACTAGTAAAAAAAATAAAAAATATTAATTCTTCAACTGAGTTATTGGCATTGATTTGGGCGGTTAACTACCTTATACCACTCTCATACAAGAAAAAAATCAATTGGCATATTATATCTTATGAAAAGCTGTTGTTAGAAAGCAAAGATGAGCTGGAAAAAATATTTAAAAAGATTGGCGAGGATATTCCAGAAAAGGCATTAAAAAGGATAAATAAACCTAGCGGTACAACATCAAATAATTATAAAAAAGATATAAATACGCAACTTTCCAAATGGAAAATACAACTAAAAGATAAACAAATTAAAACAATACTTGATATAATCAGCTGGTTTGGACTGGATTTTTATACAGAAGATATATCGCCAGATTATGAATATCTGCAAAATTGGCCATCTGAAAAGTTATAAAATAACTAAATTTTAACTAATCTATATTCAATGTTGCCCAATTTAATTTCATCACCATATTTGATTTGAATATTTGGATTAACACCAGTTATTTTTTTAAAAATATTTTTTGAATTCATAGTTTTGTCAACTAATTCAATAGATGCTTTATCTATAGAAACAGGATCATCTGAAATCAGGTAACCGATATCTGAACAAAATGGATTGATAGTACCATTAACACAATCACAGAATTTAGTAATATTTTTTAATACATTGACATAAATAATTTTTTTATTTTTTGCAACAGCTTTTGCTGATAAAGCTAAAGCTTTCTGCATTTCAATGTTTTTAGGTTCAATTGCATTATTTGGACAAACATTAATACACATCCCACAACCAGGGCATTTTTTACGATCAATTTCCAACCTGGTTTTTTCAACAATTTTAATTGCATTAAAAGGACAGGATCTTTCACATAATCCACATAAACTACATTTATCTCTTATAAAGATAGGTTTGCCGCCTTTATGAATTTTTGATTTTGTTTTTTTACTAACACCACCCATACCTAAATTTTTTATAGCCCCCCCATAACCAACTAGGTTATGACCTGTAACGTGAGATAAAACAAAAATATGAGAAGAATCTGCTAATGCATCTACGACTTCAAAAATCTCGCCGTTTACCATAATATCTTCACCCTCATTTCCAATAAATATTGGACATCCAACTTTTAAAAATCCATTCATTATTGCTAATAGTTTGTAGCCAACTTTTAATTTTCTTAAACTATTATATAAAACAGAAGTATCAAAAAGAAAAGGGCTTGCATCTAAACTTTTCAATTCATGAAAAATACTTTTTACAAATGAAACGCTGACATGGTTTTTGTTTCTAAATTCACCCATATGTAATTTAATGGGTACTTTTTGGTTTTTAAAATCATTAATATCAAAATTCTTTAAGGCAATATTTAGTAGTTTTTCATGTTTTAAAAAAATAACTTCTTTTATTTTATCACCCTCAAATTATTCTCATATTACTAAACGAAGATAACAATTTATTTTATTAAACTTATTCAGTATCATAAAAAAATTTAAAAAATCATCAGTATACAAAAATCATTCTAGTTTTTCATGATTTTTAATTCAAACTTAAAAAAAGATTTATGGGCCAAAAAAGTATTCTTTTCTGATAAAATCATTTTTCAAAAATAAATAATTTTTTCTTTTTGTTGCGGTACACCTTATATCCAGCTTTTTCCAAATATTTTTTTGCATAATTTAATCTTTTAAGTTTTTCTTTTTCAGATATTTTTGGCTCGAATTTTTCAGCATCTGTGTCGGGTTGACAATAGTAGGGAAAAATAAATCCACTATCAAAATCTGATTTAACAATAAAGTATAATGTTTGGAGGAAATCTTTCCAAGTTTCAGTTGGAAATCCCAGTATATAATGAGTGCTGCTTTTTAGACTAGGGAAAGTCTTCTTGATTCTGGAAATATTATTTTCCATTCTTTCTACATTAGAATCTCTATACATTAATTTTAAAATTCTCTTACTAGCAGATTCGATTGGAACATTAAATTCAATTATTTTTCCTTTCTGCACGATTCTTTCTAAATCGTCGATATATTTGTTAAGCCATTTTGGAGCAAAATCATCTATTATTATTTTATAATCGCCTGGAAAAGTTATAATCTTTTCTAAAAGATCAGGAAAAGTTATACCTATATCAGTCCCATAGGCTCCAGTATCTTCACCACGAATAACAAAAGTTTTATATCCTAGCTTTACTCCTTCTTTAAAGCCACATATCACTTTATCAAAAGGTTCACTTTTTATATCACCAATAGTTTTCTTAACTAAACAATAAGAACAATTACCGCTACATCCATGGCAAATTAGTAAATTAAAAACATTTTCTTTTTTTGATGACAACAAGTTATATATTTCTGTATTTTTACCATAAAATTTACCAAAGATATACTCTTCAAGTGAAAAGTATATTTTCTTGAATAATCTCACTTTATTAAGATATTTTATTATTATTGAAACGTCTATAAATTCGATAGTATTTTCAAAAACTTTATTTATACTCTGGATATCTCTAAAATTGTTATTGTTTTTTGGCGGGAATAATTCCTCAACTCTTTGATCAAACTCTTTATTGTGGATAAATATTACCTTATCATCCAATGAGGAAAAATCTATTTTTCCTTGAGGTATACAACCTGTAACAATTATTTCAGCGTTATATTTTTGTAAATTTTTAATGCTTTTAATAGAAGCTTTTTTTCCACTATCTGTACCAGTCATGCATACAAAAATAACTATTGAATCCGCTTTTTTTGGTTTGTCAACAACTTCGTATTTATTTTTCAACAAATATTCTTTTAACTTAGATGCATCCACTCCTCTTGCAGAACATGCTTTTAAAAAAATAAATACTTTTTTCATTTTAGATTCCCTCCATAATCTGTTATATATCATATTAATGTATAGTTTCCCAATTAAAAAAACATACTAAATATAGAAAAAGAAAGGATTTTATTATAAAAATACTTTTACATCTCTATTTGTTATATCTGTAAATATCGGTGAATAAATGTTCACAGAACTAATCATTAGTTACAATCCAAAAAATGAAGATGAAGTTATTGATTATTTTAGTTATTTTATAAAAGAATTTAGTTACTTAAATTGTTTTAAATTAAAATTTTCGTCTGATGTGAAATATGGTTTGTATAAAGATGATTTAGTTTATATAAACTCAGGTATGCCTGAGCTTGCATCTCTAATTGATACGAGGAGTTTAAAAGAACATAAGCATGAACCAATTAGGATATTATTGAGGGATGGGTTTTTCAGGCTTAATAAAGAAGAAAAAAATGAGAACATATTACATGAAATTGGTCACTTAATTACAAATCCAAACCTACTAAAGATTAGGCAATACATATCAGAGAATTCACCAGAAAAAATTTTAGTCAAGGAATCAAAATATCAAAAATTGATAGATTACCATAACAAAGGACTTATTTATTTATTTGATTTACTAAAATTAAAACAAGAAGTAAGCGCCGATGTATGGCTGTATCATAACGAGTTGGAATATTCAGAAAAAAGAAATACAAGATACTGTAATGGAATCAATAATAAATTCGATGAAAATAATAAAAATAAATTATTTTACAAAATTCCGTTCTTTAATTTTCATATAATATATAGATACTCATTAATAAATAAAATCGATTTAAAAATAAAAGATAAATGTCTAACAAAAATAGATAAGGCAAACAAAAGACTTTATGAAATTGCCAAAAGATTTGAATGGAATGAATTAAAACAATTAAAGTATCAGAAGGATATATTGGAAGCTATATCTTCTGAAAAACATCTTAAATTGATAAAATTATATGAAGAAAATTTTAAAGAATATATACAAATCAGTTCATCTTTTTTTCCGAGACACTACCAAGATGAAATTTTAGATATATATCTAAAGAAGAAAAGATTTAATAATTTATGATATATCTGTTAATAGAATGTCAAGAGAAATTTCATATACGAAAATGGCTGAATATTATGATGTATGGCGTTCAGAAAAGAATTATAAAAAAGAAACGGAATTTCTGGAATATTTAATTAAAAAATACAATATTCATGGAAAGAAAATATTAGATATAGGGTGTGGAACAGGAAACCATGATGTTCTATTAGAAAAAAAAGGTTTTAAAATAGTTGGCATAGATAAAAATAAGGAAATGATTAACGTTGCAAGACAAAAAACAAGAAATAGTAAGTTTTTAACAGGGGAAATGAAAGACTTTAATCTGGATGGGAAATTTGATATTGTTTTATCTTTATACAGCGTAATGGATTTTAATATATATTATAAGAATTTGGAAAAAAGTTTAAAGAATTGTTATAAACATTTGGAAAAAAATGGTATTTTAATATATGACCTGGGATTTAACGAAGATATATGGATAGGGCAATCGGACCCTTTGATAGTAGGTAACTGGTCAAAAAAAGATTTTGATTTAATAAGAGTTTCAAAAGCGAGGAACAAAGGAAATTATGCTATAATAGATACAGCATTTATTATATTTAAAAATGGTGATTTTAAGGTTTTTAAAGAAAAAATAAAAGTAGGGATTTTTAATATTCTGAAAGTAAAAGAAATTACAAAAAAAGTCGGATTCAAAGTTGATATATTTGAAGGTTATACAAAGAAAGTTTGGAGTGGAAAGGTAAAAAAATTTCCTGTTTTTGCTTGTACCAAGTAATAGTAAAATTAAATAAACTATCAAATAGGATTAATATAATCAAATTTATAAGATTTTTATATGAAAAACAAAAAAGTTAAAGAGTCGTAATTATCTACTTGATTATGTGAATGTAAATAAAAAGTTTGATTCAAACGACGAAAGCTACGACCTGCTTATAATAACACCAATAAAATTCAGCAGATATTTAAATCGTCTAGCTAACCATAAAAGTAGTTATGGATTAAATACAAAAATTGTACGATTAGATGACATATATAAAGGAATTTATTTTAAGAAGAAGGGACGTGACAAGCCTGAGAGGATAAAATACTTTATTAAAGGCGCGGTTGAAAAATGGAAAAATAAATATGTAATGCTTGTAGGAGATATTAGGCATATACCGATTAGATCAACTCATATGTGGGACGGTAAATTCATTACAGACCTTTACTACGCAGATATCTATAATAAAGACGGTAGTTTTTCTAGCTGGGATACTAATGGCAATGGATTATTTGGAGAATATAAACATAATGGAAAAACTGATTTTATCGATCTTAAACCTGATGTGGGAATAGGACGATTGGCATGTAAGAATCTACTAGAAGTTCATAGCATTGTAAACAAGATTATAAAATATGAAAAACGCACATATGACCAAGATTGGTTTAAAAGAATTATCTTATGTGGTGGAGATGCAGTATCAAGGCAAATGACAAAGTATAACAAATGGTGGAATTGGTCAGGACACTCAGGAGCCGAAGGCGAATATATTAATAAAAAGGTAATGGAAGAGTTGGATACTTTTAATCCTGTAACTTTATGGAAATCAAAAAAAACTTTGAATATGATATCAATTCTATCTGAGTTGAATAAAGGATCAGGTTTTGTTCATTTTTCAGGACATGGAGGGGCATTAAAATGGTATGTCCAACCAGAAAAAAATTCTACTAGTTTTATGTATCCTTTGAATTGCTTGCTTTTCAATAAAAACAAACTTCCAATAGTATTTTTTGGTGGTTGTAATCTGGGTAGATTAGATTATAGTATCAAAAAAATTCCTTTTTCATGCCTTGCATGGCAATTTGTTTCCAGGAGATATGGTGGCGCCATAGCAGCTGTTGCTTCATGCAGATCATCATTTAGTGGTGTTTCTCAAGGGGGTGAAAGTATGTTAGGTTTATATTTTTTTAAAGCTTACAATTATAAGAAAAATATTACCCTTTCAGAAATGTTTATGAAAGCTCAAAAAGATTATATTACTAATTTTGGAGATCGAATGATTCTACAAGAGTATAATTTAATAGGAGATCCCAGTCTTAGAGTTGGAGGTTATCCATATTTGGAAGACAAAGAGTAATACAAAAATGAAAAACAACTATTCAGGTAGCTTTTATAATCCCCACAAAAAAAATAGTATTATATGGTTTAGAAAATCAAACGAAAAAATGGAAAATTTTGGAAATGCTGTAGAAATTGATTATGATAACAATATAATTGCGGCCGGAAGTTTATTTGATGGAAATACATACAATTTTAAAACCGTAAAATATGATGAGAATGGGAAATTATTATTAAATAAAACTTACGAAAGTGAAAAACAAGATATTGCATATGATATAACAACCGATTCAAATAACAACATAATTGTTGTTGGTTTTTCTGGTATGTGGAACCCCGATCCTCTTCCAAATGCTAGCGCTTTTATTCTAAAATATGACAAAAATGGAACTTTGTTGTGGAATAAATCTTTTAAAAAAGGGATTTGTACTATGGGCTTTGGAATTACAACAGACTCAAAAGACAATATTTATTTCACATCAACATTTTTTATCACTGGTCAACCAAATCTTGGATGTTGGACTATAAAGTGCGATAAAAATGGAAAAATGATATTTGATAAAATATTCCACGAACATTATATGGATATACCTTATTCAATCACTACTGATTCTAACAATAATGCTATAATTGTAGGATATGCATATACTCCGTATAAAAAACCTTACAAACCTAATTCCCCCTGGACCGCTGGTTTCCTATCCTTAAAATATGATGAAAATGGAAATCTTTTGTGGAAAAAACGATACGAATCTCGAGTAACTTCAGAGGCGTTTGATGTTTCAATTGATTCAAACGATAATATAATAATTGTTGGCCAGAGATTAGGACATCCAGTTACAATTAAAGCAAATAAACATGGTAAAATTTTATGGAGAGAAATATACAAAAACAAAAAATATGTTGCACCTTATGGGGTCGACGTAAATTCAAAAGATTACATTATAGTTGGAAATACATATTATGGATCTAAAAAGCCTGAAAGTATTATAATAACCTACAAAACTAATGGAGAAGTCAAAACAACAAAAAAATCAAAAACCAATAAAACACTTTTTGATATAGCTGTTGACCACCAGGATAACATAATTTCAGTGGGTACATACATTAAAAATAAAGATAATTTTTACCTTTTAAAAGAAAAAATAGAGTAATGTTATATTGTCACCCCCTCCATGACATAAATGTCATGGCTTTCCCCTCTAGGGGAACAAAACACCTAACGGTGTTTTATAATTATCTTTCCATGTGATTCATCCCACAAACTAAAGTTTGGGGATTTCTCACTTGGGTTTATGTTAAGTTTTGTACCAAAAATATCTACATTTTTTGTAAAGAGCATTATCCCATCCTCAAAGAGATGAAATAATGATAAGGCTTCATTATTCTATCTGATAAACAAAAAAGTGCAAAAGCTTTGTTTTAAGTTTTTAACCTTGATTTCTAAAATATGCACAATATAAAGGATCATGTTCAGTTATTTTTCCAAAATATTTATATGAGTCAGCTCTACAACCGCCAGAACATAAATCTTTGAACTTACAATTTTTACATTTTTTAATATCATCTGTAGACAAATATCTAATTTTTTTCAATAGATAAGATGTTTTCCATATTTTAGTTAATGTTTCTTTTTTAATATCCCCAATTACAAATTCTGGATGAGCAGTTCCAATACAGGGATATACCAGACCATCTGGAGCAATATAAACTATCGAGCTTCCATTAGAACATTTTGTAAGTTTTTCAGTTTTAGAAGCAATTACTGAGAAAATAACAAATTCGCGTGTAGGTGAAAAAACCATTTTTCCACTATATTTTTTATTTAACTCGATAATTTTTTTACCTGTAACTTGTAGTTGATTTACAGATAATGCAAATTTTTTTTCGTTCTTTAAACCTTTTCCACGATAAGTTACAACTGGACCTATCCTCACATGTTTGATACCTAATTTATATAAAAAAGATGCAGTATCATTAATATCCTCTAAGTTATATTTTGTAATAACCATCCCTATCTCAGGGGTTAGGCCGTTTTTTTTCAAAAGTTCTATTCCTTTAAGGGTTTTTTCGTAACTACCAGTTATTCCACGATGAAAATCATGATGTTTGGGTATACAGCTATCAAGGCTAATCTGTAAAAAAAGACGTTTAATTGAGGCTAGTTTTTTTGCAATTGAATTATTTATGAGAGTGCCATTGGTAAGTAGTTGAGTTAAAATATCTAACTTATCGGCATGTTCTAATATCTTAAACAAGTCTTTTCTCATAAGTGGTTCTCCACCACTTATTAACAAGATCCATGTTCCTAGAGATGGAAGTTCTGATATTACATCTAATATGTTTTTTAATGGAAGCTCCTTTTTATTAGCCATAATATCAGAAGATAAACAGTAAAGACATTTTGAGTTACATTTTGGCGTAATATCAAAATGAACTGTTCTTGGAGAATGCTTTACATTAGAAACTGAAGATGGAATGAAATCAATGTTAACACCTAATTTTTTTAAATTTATAAGGACAATTTCTATATCTTCCTTAGCCTCTTTTTTAGATATGTTAAACAATAAAGATAGTTTATCAGAGGCTTTTTCTTTTCCATATTTTTTAATTGCTTTAACAATTTCCCAATCAGTCCAACTCAATTCAAATGTATCATAGTAATTTAGAGTATTAAATAACTGAACTCCTTTGTCGGTTCTAATTATCTTATACATATTTTACTCCAACAGTTTTTATAAATCATAATAATCACATTGGAATGGATCATGCTTTTTTAAAGATTTAAAATGGAAATATGAAGTGCCTCTACAACCACCTTTACAATAAGTTTTAAATTTGCATTTTTTACATTTTTCAAAGTCATCAACAGATAGATTTCTTAGTCTTTTGAGAAGATTTGAATTATTCCAAATATTAATGATTGATTCTTTTTTAATATCTCCGATTACAAATTCTGGGAAAGCTAAGCCTAAGCAGGGATATACTAATCCATCAGAAGCTATGTAAAGATTTGATATGCCTGCACTACAGCCGCCTAAGACTGTAGCTTTCGGTAAGACTTTATCATTATTTGGTTTTCTCAATTTATCACCAACTTAGAGTTATGTAGACAAAGAAATGCACATTTTTCCTTCGTATTTTTTCTGAATTTTTTCTAAAGTTTTTTCCAATTTTTTAACATTATCTTTACTTAAACAAAGTTTATCTCTATTATCATATGCCCTCCCAAAGAAATAACCAGTGGGGCCAACAAATAAATATTTTACTCCAAGAGTATTGACAAAATCTGCAGTTTTTTCAATATCATCAATATTATACTTTGTAATAATCATTGCGATATGTGGTGTAATACCATATTTTTTAAGGTTTTTAATGCCTTCAATAGTTTTTTCAAAAGCACCGGGAAGACCTCTCTGTAAATCATGATGCTCAGGTATACAACTATCAATATCAACTTGGATCCTTAAGTTTTTAAAATATGAAAGTTTCTTGGCTATTTCTTCTGTTACATTGATTCCGCTTATAAATAAGATAGAAGCCAATTCTAATTTTTCCGTATGTCCCAATATCTCAAATATATCTTTTCTTAGAAGGACTCCCCCACATTCAAGCCATACACACCAAGTACCAAGAGTAGATAAATCATTCAATGTTTCTTTTATTTTTTCAGTGGAAAGTTCTATTTTATTGTCTCTAATATGAGAATTTTGACAATAGATACAGTTACTATTACACTTTGAAGTAATTAAAAATTCAATAGATCTAGGAACATATTTTTTATTAGAAATATTTAGTGAAATATCTTCTATTTTTATTCCAGCATCTTTCAAATCACCAATTACATTATAAATGTCTTCTTTTGCAATTTTTTCATCTATTTCAAATAGGCAGGCAATATCTTTTACCGCTTTTTTTACTCCTTCTTTTTTTATCGCTTTGATAATCTCCCAAGTTGTTTCGTTTACTGTTGCCAAAAGACCTATGAATGTATCAAACAATTGAATGTTTTCTCCAGATTTTAGTGCTTTTATTATCATTTGAACAAAACCTAAGTAATATTTTTTTATTTGTTAAAGTACAAACAATGGATAGGATCATATGACTTTAATGATTTGAAATATTCATATGAATTACCGCGGCATCCTCCTCTGCAGGTATCTCTCATACTGCAAGATTTACATTTTTCAAAATCTTCAAAAGACAAATTTCTGAGTTTTTTAAAGATAGGCGCATTATTCCATATTTTTATTAATGGGTCTTTATGGATATCTCCTGCTTTTAACTCAGGATAACATAGAGCAATACAAGGATATACTTCTCCTAAAGAGGTTATATAAAGACTAACAACTCCTGCAGTACAAGATGCAACATCATAAGGACCCTCCGAATTATTATAATTTATAGCATTAGGAGATAAAGAAAATTTCATTGAAGATTTATATGTTTCAGCAAGTTTTTTTATTTTTTCACCTAATACTTTAACTTGTTTTTCATCCAACTCAATTTTATCTTTATTATATTTGGCCTTATTTGAGTAAAGATTTGCATTGCCAATTCTTAAATAACCTATTCCAAGTTTATGTATAAAATCTGCAGTCGCTTCCACATCTTGTAATGTAATTGGAGTAATTACCGATGAAACAACAGTTTTAATATCATGTTTAATAAGATTTTTGATACCGTTAACAGTTTTTAAATAAGATCCTTTCATTCCTCTTTGAATATCATGATGTTTTGGATTATTACTATCCAAGCTAACTTGAATAATCATCGTATCTTTATATTTAGATAGTTTCTTTGCCGTTAAATCATCTATCAGAATGCCATTTGTAAATAACCTTATAGAGATTTCTTTTTCTTTTGCATAATCTAATATTTTAAAGATATCATCGCGAAGTAAAGGTTCGCCTCCACTAATAGTTAGAATCCACGTACCTAAACTACTGAGTTCTTTTAATACATCCATAATTTTTTTGGTAGATAGATCCTTTTGTTTTTTCATTCTATCTGAAGATAGACAATATATGCAATTTGAGTTACAGTTAGAAGTAACATCAAAATGAACAATTCTAGGTGCATAAATTTCTCTTGGTTCTTTGAGCGGTATATCTTCTATATTAATCCCAAGATTCTTCAAATTTTTAAGAACTATCTCGATATCTTCTTTTGCCTCTTTTTTACTAATTTTAAACAAACCAGACAAACTATTTACAGCATTATTTAAACCATGTTTTTTTACTGCTTTAATTATCTCCCAAGTTGTTTCATTTATATTATATATCATGTTATGTTTTATAGAAAAAAGTTCTACGCCCGATTGTGTAATACCTAATTTTAACTTATACAATTATACCACCGCAGTAAAATAACAAAGAACAATACATACTATAAACTAATATAAAAAGTAGAATAAAAAGATTTTGTTAAAAAATCTAATAAATTAAAGAAAAACCTTACCAGAGGGAAACTGACCCATCAATGCAGATTTTACATCAATATTAGAATCTTTAGATTTTATAATCTTGGGTTTCTTATACATCATATCAATCAAGTATATTATATACTTAATAGTATATAAATATATCGCTACAAATCATTATATAAAACAACAGACGTCAATGAAAATATATAAAATTTAGATTGATAAACCAGTTTGTTATTCAAAAAAGGATAATTTCATATTAATTGATTTAAATGCCAAAAAACTGCATCATATAGGAAATGGAAAAATAGTATAATTTATTGGTTTATAGTTACAAAATTTTGAAGTCTTCTGATAGCGTGTATTTTTTCTTTTTCACCAATCTTTGCCTGAGAAATCCCTTGTTTTATAAAATATGTTGATTCATCCATAGCTTTTCGGTCTACAGGATAAGGTACAGCGTCTTTTCCTCCGTGAGCAAACGTGAAACGAACAGGGTCATTCCATGAAGGTTTATCTCCATAGATTAAATCAGAAATAAGTGCCAAGGCTCTAACAGTTTTAGGACCAACACCCTTCAGCGACAATAGTTCCTCATAGTTTTTAGGTTGAAAATCATAGATTTCTCTCATTTTATTCCAATTAATACTACGAGGCATATCAAGACTTACAATATCTCTATTATACTTATTAGAACCAGTCCATTCGTCAAGCGTAGTCTGAGTTTCAAGTCTGGTAAGAGATGCCCAATCATTTACTAGATGACGTGGATGATCTTTCACTAAATCAACACAGGTTTTCTGAGAGGAAACACTCTCTTTAGAAGTCATATTCAGAACCTTACCTGCGTTTTCTCCGATAATTGAGCTATGCGGATCTGTGATAAAACTATCAAAGCCCAACAACCAGTGATACCTACGAGCATAGCTAGTATCAGAATTTAATCCCTGTTGTATTACTGCCCATTTGCTCTTTTCTGTAAATAAAAAAACATGATGATACAAGCTATGACCATCCTGTATCGCAGTATTATCAACCTTTGCACTCATACGACTTGAATACTGAAGTTCTTTAATTTTTGAATCAGTAAAACTAAAAGTTTCTCCGATTTCTTCTATTTGTTTAACGGTTTTTCTAGAGGCTTTACCTTTTCCACCTGCTATTGCAAAACCATGTTCTTCAGGTTTTATTGCTTCTTTAAGTGCACCACATGTAACAGTAGTTGTACCACTAGAATGGTAATCATAGCCTAATACACAAGATAAAGCTTGAAACCAAAATGGATCAGATATCCTTTTTAAAAATTCATCTGTTCCATATTCTAGTAATATCACGTCAATTATTCCACTTGAGAGTCTTACCATTCTATCAAATAACCACTTTGGTGCTTTACCGCCATGTAATGGTAGATTTGCAACACCTGTTCTTACCATAAGAATATAGAATTGACCGTCTTTGATTATAAACTTTATAAGAGATGGCTAAAAGTATTATCAAATTTTGAAATAAAGCCTGCGAATACTTTCAATGAACCCCCTTTTAGGTATATAAAGAATGAACGTGGTACATAGTATTAGATTGACGATAAGATACGGGGGACATGCCAGCCTCCACATCTGCTGGCATTTCTGCCATATATTTCAGGTTTAACTAATCAAGCATCCCAAAATTCCCATCCCCTCCTCTCTTTTTTTAATCATAACATTTTTTAATACTAAGAATGGTATTCACGTAATAGTTTATGCAACGAAGTCTTTCATCATTTGACATCTACACAATTGTATCAGAAATGCAAGTTCTGATAGATAATTGCGTAGAGAAAATATATCAGATTTCTCGTAGCGAGATACTTATTAGAGTAAAGAATATTCAAACCAAAGAAAAAAACGAAATCTATATTAAAAATGGTGGTTTTTTAAGTATCACTGATAAGGATTTTGAAAAACCAAAGAATCCTTCTGTTTTTGCGATGACTCTTAGAAAATATTTGTCAAATGGTAGAATCACTAGTATTTCTCAGCATGAGTTTGACAGGATAATTGTTATAAAAATTGGTAAAAAACAGGGAGAATATACATTAATAATTGAGTTTTTCTCAGATGGGAATATAATATTAGTCGATCCCAAGGGTAAAATAATTGTCCCATTAATTAGACAAAGTTGGGCTCATAGAAAAGTATCTGGCAGAAGAGATTATTCTTTTCCACCATCTCAAACTAATCCTTTTAGTCTTGATGAAGAAAAACTTAAAGAATTGTTCAAAGAAAGCAGTTCAGATATAGTTCGAACTCTTGCAGTAAATGTAAACCTCAGCGGCCCTATCGCAGAAGAGATATGCAAGAGAGCAGGTATTGACAAAAAGACAAAAGCTGAAGAAGTAGATGATAAGCAAATATCTCAGATATTTGATTCTTTGAAGAGTTTTATAACTATTTTTAAAGAAGGGGGGTTTAATCCGGTTCTTGTAAAAAAAGAAGGGAAAATTATTGATATTCTGCCTTTTAAATTTGAAAGTTACAAGCAATATACTTTTAAAGAAATTGATAGTTTTTCAAAAGGTCTTAGTGTTTTTATAAAAGAAAAACCTGC
>CAZQEU010000016.1:0-28235 GCA_964592335.1 uncultured Thermoplasmatales archaeon | reverse complement strand
AAGAATCTAAAGAGCAAAGGAATGCTCTTTCAATTTGAAATCTGCAAAAGTCTTGATTTAACTCTATCATTTGAATCTAATTTCATTATTTTATATTTTTAACAAAGCCAAGAGAGGTACCATCCAACAGATAAACCAAAGAATCAGGTATGTTAATAATTTTGCTGATAGGGCCATTTACTCCATCTTTGTTAATCGCAATTCCTCCACACAAGGGATTGAACGCAGGAAGAATCAGTATCTTAGCTGTTTTTTCTATTTTGTATTTTTCTATTATTTTTTTTCTATCAGGTTTTGCATCAACCCAGCAAGGCTCAAAGGATTTATGTTCAAGCCGATCTGTAAGCATTATAGTTGGATGGGTATGAGCCATTATTACTTGGTCACATAATAATACTTCTTTTTTTGGCCAGCTATGACCATGTATAAAACCAATGTCTTCAATTTTAAAACCATCTGATGGATGTATCTTTATACCTTCTGGTGTTAATTTTTTTATAAGCCCATCATGGTTGCCCACAACAATATGAATATGTGCTAATTTTTTTGTTTCATCTAAAAATTTTTTTACATCTTTTCTCTCAGATATTGTAGAAGAAGGAATGTTGTGTTTTATATCGCCTAATAAAACAATTTCTTCTGGTTTGTATTTTTTACAAATTTTTCTAATGTTTTCAATCATTTTCCCTGTCTTAGATGAAGCATTTACTCCATGCTGTCGAAGTTCACTTTCTATTCCTATGTGTAAATCTGCTATAACTAATATTTTGTCCTGGATTATCAAAGCAGGTTGATCAGGAACTGGTTGAACTTTAGATATATCCAATTTGTATTCCTCATAAATATTTTTTTAAAACAGTTGGTATCTCTTCAATTATATCTGTTGAAATAAGACCATGTGATTTCTTATCAAAAGCAAGATTTCCTGCAGAGCCGTTTACAAAAACCGCGGTTCTTGCAGCATTAAACGGCTCAATTCCTTTTGAGACAAGAGCACCAGTAATTCCTGCAAGAACGTCACCAGTTCCACCAACAGTCATTGCCTCATTGTGAACCTCGTTAAGTTTTATATCCTCTCCATTACTGATAACATCAATATGGCCTTTTAAAATAATTGTTACTCCAATTTTTTTTGCCCATAATTTTGTTTTTTTAACTCGTTCATCGATATCATCTGATAGTTTAACCTCTGTAAGTTCTTTAAACTCACCAGTATGTGGAGTTATAACTGTTTTTGAGTTTTTTACAATATCTGAATTTTTTCCTATAACCTTTATTGCATCTGCATCGATTACAATTGATTTTTTTGCTTTTGCAAAAAACGAAATTATTTTTTCAACCGCATCAAGTGTTCTTTTGTCATTTCCAAGCCCTGGACCTATCAGAAGTGTATCTATTTTTTTAACATATTTCTCAGCAATCTTCAGATCCTCTGGAACTAATATTTCTTCATCAGTAAGCTCCTTTACAATAAGATTTGGTGAAAACTTTGCTAAGTCCTTTGCAAGCCTCTTAGGTTTTAAAAGCAGTGGAGAATATGATGTAATTGCTCTTGCAACTTTTTTAGGAGTCAGTACAAAAACAAGATCTGCACCAGTCCGCAGTGCTGCAAAAGAAGAAAACGCAGGGGCACCATAATAAGGGCCACCACCTATAATAAGCAATCTTCCATTTTCTCCTTTATGGGATTCTTTTCTTGGTTTCGGATAAAATGTTTTTAGCTCCCCTGGTCCTACATATCGTATTGCTTTTTTTGGAATTTTTATATCAACGATTTCTATTTTACCACAAATTTTTTTATTCATACCTTTTTTAATATCATGAAAAGTTATAGTATAATCTGGTTTTACAAAAATTTTTGTTCCAATGCCTGTTGGTATATCAACAGATATTATTTTTTTGTTTTTTTGTTTATTTATTTTTTTTACAACTGTTTTGTATGGTTCTCTGAGTTCTCCAGTGATTCCAATTCCAAGCATTGCATCAATTATTGTATTATTTTTTTGAAGTAGTTCATCTGTTTTATCTAAAGAATCTATATCACAAATTTTTACCTTGGATCTGTTTATTTTTTTATAGTTATCCTTTGCGATTTTTGTATGGATCTCATTTGTTTTTCCAAGCAAAAATATGCTGACATTATATTTTTTTGATAAATATCTTGCAGCAACCAGCCCATCACCACCGTTGTTTCCTTTGCCACAGAAAACTAGTATATTTTTATCCAAAGGTTTTATTTTTTTAATTATAAAATCTGCAACACCTTTACCAGCGTTTTCCATTAACTCACTGGTTTTTGTGCCATAAAATTCTGAATTTATATCTGATACATGTACTTCATTTGCAGAAAGCATAATATGATAAACAAAAAAGTAATCTAAATATTTTAGGTTAAAAATCAAAAAAATATTTTTTTACCATTTCCTTCGCTTTTCAATCCAAGCATTATCCACGGCATCTCTTAATTTTATAGGGAGCGTTGGTGTTTCATCATGGAATATTCCATTGTCTTCTTCCCACCATATCCTCCTATTGATGGTTTTACATGTTTTATTATCAGTTATCTCTGCCCATAGCTCTGTTTTATTTGTACCATTTTCGCTTTCTTTAAGAAGTCTCTTTATGTTAATATTATAATCGGGCATATTTTTTTGCCTCCCCTTACAAAAATATTAAAGACCTCATTATTTATTATATTTCCGCCTAAAAACCATATTTTTTGTGTTTTACTTCTTTTTCAAAATCTTAAAATAGGTTATATCTATTATTAACATTCTGTAAATTTAATACGGATGGTTTAAAAAAATGATGCCTGGGAATATGAATCCACGTCAAATGAAACAGATGATGAAGCGTTTAGGAATAAATGTTAGAGAAATAGAAAACGTGGAAGAAATAATCATTAGAACTGATACTAAAGAATATATTTTTGACAGAGCAGAAGTAACGATTATGGATGCACAAGGTCAAAAAACATATCAGATATCGGGAAGACCCCGAATTGTTGAAAGAACTGATAGAGCAAAAGAAGAGGAAGTAGAAGAAGGAATTCCTGATGCAGATATTGATTTAGTTGCAGAGCAAACAGGTAAAAGTAAAGAAGAAGCAAAGAAAGCTTTAGAAGGAACAAAAGGGGATATCGCTGAAGCTATTTTGAAGCTTTCAGAATAATATTTTTTTAAATATTTTAAAGATTTTATTTATATTTCGGTTTCGAACGGTACGGAACCGAAACATATAAAAACTAGTTTTGATATAATATACATTATGCCGAATCTATTTAACATACAAAGCGAGGGCAGAGGCAGAGGCCTCCTTACAGCATACATGCTTCATTCTCTTAAGTTAAAACCAAAATCAGGTTATGAGCTGTTAGCAGAAATAAGAGAAAAAACCCAGGGAAATTGGACTCCAAGCAAAGGTACAATTTATCCTCTTTTAAAACATCTAAAAGAAGAAAACCTTATAAAAACAAAAAGTGTAGACAAGAGATCAAAACACACTTTTGAAATCACTTCAGAGGGTAAGAAACTACTGAGAAACATCAAGAAACATGGGAAGAAAATGGAAGAGAAAATTGTCCAGTTTAGAAAATTAATGGCAGAAGTAATGGGCAGAGATGACACAGATATTGCAGACAGATTATTCGAAATAAGGGATGTTATAATTAATCTTAAAAAGTCAGAAAGAAATGAAGCAATTAAAATACTTGATAGTTGTTTAGGTGAATTGAATAAAATTTCAAATTCAAAAACAAAAAATAGGGGAGAGATTTAAATGAAAAACAAATCTATGTTAGGGCTAACTATAGTTTTTTTTCTAGTAATATTATTATGTTTAATACCATCAATAACTGCTGAACCTGCAGTTATGATATCATCATACTCATTAGAACCAGAGTTTTTAATGCCAGGAGATAATGCAACACTCAATGTTTTAGTTACCAATGCGGAAACTACTGCCAAGCAGACTACAACACAAAATACATTTGGATCTAGTGTAACTACTACAGTTGAAAGTGATTATGGAACAATTAGAAGAATACAAATCAGCTCAGTATATGATGGTGATAAAAAAATTAGTGCAAATTCTTATTATGATGAAGTAGGGATAATCGCACCAGGAAAAAACATACCATTTATCTTTAAAATAACTGCTGATGAAAACATTAGTGAAGACTGGTATTTCCCTAAAGTAAAAGTAAACCTTGAAAGTGATTCTCATCAAGATATCGAGTATCCTATTTTAATAAAAGTAAGTAATTCAACTGTGGATTTGGTTAAAAAAGAAGTGCCTTCAAAGATTTCAATAAGTGGTTCTACAAGTATGTCTTTTACAGTTGTAAATAACTTTGAAGCAAGTGTTGATGCAGTTACTGTTAAACCTGTTCAGACAGATGGGTTAGATATTTCTCCAGAGAGCGTTTTTGTTGGTACTATTGATTCGGATTCAAGCCAGGATCTAAGTTTTTCAGCTAACCCTAGTTCAAAAGGTCTGTTTAATTTATCCTTTATTGTACGTTATAAAAATGGTGAAAATGTTCATACAAGTAGTTTGGATGTTTCTCTTGAAGTCATTGACTCACTGGATGTTGCACCAGTGATATACAGTGTTCCTTCATCAGTTGGAAAAGGTGAAAGTGCACGTGTAAGACTTGAGATATACAATGCAAAAGATGAAGAGATATCTGGGGTAATAGTAACGCCATTCAATACTGATTTGTCAGTTTCACCATCACAATATTTCATTGGTTCAATGGACTCTGATGATGTATTTTCGGCAAGTTTTGAAGTAGATACGAGCGATCTAAATATTGGGGAGAACTACTCCCTAGATTTCAAAGTTTCATTTAAACAAGGTGAACACTATTATGAAACACCCTCTGTAAATGCAGCTTTTTCAGTTGTTAAAGCAACAGAAACAGAAAATCCAATGAATACATGTTACACAACAATTGCATTAATCATCATAGTAATAGCAGCCGTCGTCCTATTTTTCTATATGCAAAAAAGGCGGAAAAACAATGAGCAATGAAGTAATTGTTACAAAAAACCTAAGTAAAACATACGGGAAAGGAAGCTTGAAAGTTACTGCTTTAAAACCAACTAATATCAACATCAAGAAAGGAGAATATATTGCAATTATGGGTCCCTCCGGCTCTGGTAAATCAACCTTTATGAATCTTTTAGGATGTCTTGATACACCAAGCACAGGTAAGCTGTATATTGACGGAACCGATGTTTCAACTCTTAATGATAATCAACTTGCAAGAATCAGAAGACAAAAAATTGGTTTTATCTTTCAAAAATACAATTTAATCCCAACACTTAATGCTGTGGAAAACACAACTTTATCAATGAGTTTCAACAATATCTCCTCAAATAACAGACTTAAAAGAGCAAAGAATCTTTTAGAGATGGTTGGACTTTCCCATAGATTAGATCACAAACCTTCTGAGATGAGTGGTGGAGAACAGCAACGTGTTGCAATAGCACGTTCTCTTTCGAATAATCCATCTATTGTTCTTGCAGATGAACCTACTGGAAATGTTGATACTGCATCTGGAAACAAAATTATGAGAATCTTAGAAGAAATAAACAAACAGGGTGAAACAGTTATAATTGTCACTCATGACTCTAATGTTGCAAAACGAGCAAGAAGAATTCTTAGAATACAAGATGGAATAGTAAGTGAGGAAAATGCTTAGAGATAACTTTAATATTGCATACAAAAACATTCGAGAACGAATGTCTCGTTCTATCCTAACTTTACTTGGCATAGCGATTGGAATTATGGCGATAATAGCATTGATGGGTATTGGAGAAGGAATGCAAGCAGCAGTAACAGGTGAACTATCCTCACTTTCTGATACAATTATTGTTACTGCTGGAGGAGATAGCTCAGATGAATTTGATTTACTCACACAAGGCCTAGATGAAAATGGCAGATATCTCACAGAAAGAGATATAGATGATTTGAATCGCATTCAAGGGATAAAAGAGATTAGTACTCAACTCTCAGGAGCAGGGATTATTACTTTTAATAGTGAAAATAATTATGTTACACTAACAGGCATGGATATCGATAATCAAAATCTAGCATATGCTGCTGAAGATTTGGAGTATGGTGCTCTTTTAGAAGAAGGAGATCAAAATAAATGTGTCATAGGATACAATATTGCTAACGAAAAATTTGATACAGATATATCTGTTGGTAGCAGAATACGAATAAATGATGAAAAAATTGTTGTAAAAGGAATTTTTGAACAACAAGGAATGGGTGGCCTTACATCAACAGATGACATAGTCATATTAACTGCAAGAGATTTTGAAAAAATTACTGGTGAGAGCAATATAAGAGCAGCAATTGTCAGAGTTAATAATCCTTCTAAAGTTGAATCTATCGCAGAAGAAATCGAACAAACAATAAATGAAAATCATGGTGAAGATGATTTTGCAAGTGCAACAGCTATGTCATCACTCTTAGAAACTATACAAAATATTTTAGGAATATTAAGTATAGTTTTAATTTCAATTGCAGCAATTGCACTAGTGGTCGCATCAATTGGAATTATGAACACAATGCTTACCAGTGTAATGGAAAGAACAAGAGAAATAGGAATTATGAAAGCAATTGGTGCTGAAAACAAAGATGTTATGTCGATATTCATAATTGAAGGAATGCTCGTTAGTATAATAGGCGGAATAATTGGTATAATTCTCGGTGTTTTTGGATCACAAGGGATGGCAAGCATTTTATCTAATATGGAGTCAGCTGGTCCTCCAGGTGGAGGTGGCGGAGATATGATGCTTGTACCAGTTATAACATTGTTTTCTATAGTGCTTGCAGTTGGTGTTTCCATACTTGTCGGCGTTCTTTCAAGTTTGTATCCTGCATGGAAAGCAGCAAATATGAGCCCTATCGAAGCAGTTAGGTATGAATAATTTATTTCAAAAAGGTTATAATATGTTTTTTGGTTTTATTTCTATTAATCATTAAAAAATAACTTAATTACGTCAAATAGCGAGATTTAAATCGACAAAAATATAAAGGTTTAGGTAAATAATTTAAACTACATATATACTGAAAAAAGGTGAATAAAATAGCAAAAAAAGGTTTTGATGAATACATAAAAAAATTCGACAGTCATGTAAAAAAATACATACCCGCTAAACAGGATTGGACTCCATCTGATAAAGCAGTATATGGTCCAAAAGATTTATTTAAAGTCCCTAAAAAAGAAGCAGAAAGACTACAATTCAACGCAATAAAATACCAATTCAAAAATCATTATGAAAACAACAAAATGTATCATGATTTCTGCAAAGAAATGAAAACAAAGCCAGAGGATATTAAAAAATATAAAGATCTTGAAAAAATACCACTTATCCCGGGTGAATTCTACAAGGATTATCCTGCAGGTCGTGAATTTGCATTATGGCTTGCAAATATTTTTACGGGAAAAATACCTCAAATAAAGATACAAGGCAAAGAACCTAACTTTGATGATGTAATAAATGCTTTTAACCAGTCAAACATGGCAGTTGCATACAGCAGTGGAACAAGCGGGAGACACACATTTATCCCACGTGATAAAAGAACATTTTACATATCTGAATATGCTATTGCAAAAGCAGCGATTACTATGGCTGAATCAGTCTATGAATACGATATGAAAGGCTATCTTTTAATGCCAAACCCTTTTAAAACAAATGTTTTTGCAGGTAAAGTATGCGGTGTATACTACGATGCAATATCAGAAGTAAAATCTGCAATAGACAGAGAAATCAACACAGAAATCATAAAACTAAGTATGACAGGATCAGGTGGGCTTAAATCAAAAATAATAAAAAGAGCACTTGCAAAAACCAACAAAAAAATAGTTAAAGATATCATAAAATGGCTTGAAAAAAACTATAAAGAAAAAAACAAGATAGTATTTGCAGGAGCACCGTTTTTATTATATGCTGTAACAAACAAACTTAAATCAGAGGGAAAAACTTTTGATTTTTCAGATAAAGGAGCAATTCTAACTGGTGGTGGATGGAAAGTACATGAAGATAAAAGAATGCCAGTTGAAGATTTTAGAAAACAAATGCAAGAGATACTTGGTATAAAACCCGAGCACTGTCTTGATATCTATGGAATGGTAGAAGGAAACGGATGGATGGTTCATTGCCCTGAAGGCCATTATTTGCACATTCCTTATACTTATTATCATCCATTAGTATTAGATGAAGAATTCAAACCAGTAGGATATGGTGAGTGGGGAAGATTTGCGTTTCTTGATGGTTCTACTTTCAGCTACCCTGGTTTTATAATAAGTGGAGATAAGGTTAGAATGCTTGAGAGATGCCCAGTATGTGATAGGCCAGGACCTGTACTTGAACCAGAGGTAACACGTGCATCTGGTAAGGAAATGAGAGGATGTGCTGAAGAAGTAAGAAGAATGATTTCTCTAGATGTTGGAGATTAAAAATGACTAGTATTAAAGAGATGAAAGAAAAAGGATACATACCTCAAAAAATGTATGCTAAACTCTTTATTGGTGGTGCATTTTCTCTTACTAAAACACTTTTGTTAAACATGAGTGATTTAAAGAAACTAAGAAATATGCCAAAAGGATCTGAAAGATACAAAAGGCCAAAAAGAGAATATGAAATTCCAAAATACAAAAAAAATATGAAAGTCTGCAAATCCAACGAAAAATATCTCAGACCCACTCTTTATTGTGATCATACAGAACCAGAAGTTGTAGCTCTTGCCCACAGTCTAGGTGCGTTTAAAAAATCAGATAGAGAATATGCAGAAGCAGCTTTTAATCTTGTAAAAGAAAAAACAACCCTTGAAATGATACCGTTTAACAGAGTTGGAGAAACTCTTTTTAGAAGCACTGGAACTTGTTTTCATCTCAATACGGCTTTTATTGCTTTATGCCGTGCCGCAGGTATAAAAGCCCGGTATAAAGTATTTGCAATGAATATGATACAAGCATTTCAAAATGCAATTGTTGATGCTGATCCTCTTGTAAAAAAATGGTATGATTCAATGGGATATTTTATGCTCGAAGGTGAAAGTGAAGTTTTCATTGATGGGAAATGGGAAGTAGCACATGTAGGACCTAGGGCAGAAAGGCAAGCAGCATCAGGAATCCCTATTACTAAGTTTGGGGAAGATAGTATTGGTCGATGGTTTTTTGCAGTTCCTGGCACCATTATGATAATGGAATCAATTCCTTATGGATTTGCAGGTTCAACTAGATTACTCAAAATAATTGCACCAGGTTCGATGGAGCGCATAAACATCAGCATTTTAAAAGAAATTGAAAAAGGAAGAAAGATAATAGAAGATACTGGTGGAATTAAAGCTTATGATAAACAATCTCGAGCTGAAAAAGGAGCAAAGAAACCAGAATTAAAAATTAAGGACAAACCAGAAATAGTTTTTGAGGACTAACTATGACAAAAAAGATAAGTTTTCCAGAGCCTGATAAAGTATTAAATGAAAAACCATCTTTTAAGAAATATTTGAAATATTTATTGTTTTTTGGACCAGGTGCTATTGTTGCCTCTATGACTATAGGTCAAGGCCAGCTTATACTTGGGCCGCAGATTGGTGCTTGGGCAAAATTTGGGCTTTTATGGCTTATAACTGCAAATATAGCGTCTTATATTTTTTGTTATATAGGTACTAGATTTACAATGCTTTCTGGAATAAATATAATGGATATATTTTCATACAAAACTCGCAAGGGTTGGTTTAACTGGCTTGTTGTGGCAATTGTGATGATTTTTATCCCTATTTTTACAGCAACAATAATTACTACTGTAGGTCAGTCTCTTGCATGGATTTTTACAGGATCAGTTGATACGGCATTATATCTTGTTTTTGGTATAGGTATTTGTCTACTCGCAGCGTTTTTGATAATCTATGCAAAATACAAGTTTTTGGAGTTTGTACAAGCATTTTTCATAATAGTATTGGGTGTTGGGGCAGTAATTTCTGCAGTTTTTGTATTGCAATCAGTGACAAATGTTGATTATATAGATATGTTTGCAAATTTCTTTAAAATAGGTAATGTACCATCTTATCCTTCGTGGGTAGATAATGTTGCAGGTTTTACAAAAACACCCGTTCCGATGTTAATGCTTGGATATCTGGGAACCCTTACCATCTCAATTATTCCACTTGTGGGGTATTTTGGCTGGATAAAAATTAAAAGATGGGGTATTTTCAAAGATAAAAAAGACCCTGAGAAGTTTGAAAACAAACAATTTGATTTGTTTAAAAAAGACAAAGGTAAAATAACTTTTTTACCTAATGCAAACTCTGAAATTAAAAAATCAAAAAAACTTATGATTCCTTTAAAAATGGATCTTGCTATTGCTTTTATTGTTGTAACTATTGTTTCCGCATCTTATGTTATATGTGGAAGATTTTTGCTTGGCCCTCAATCCGATGGAAGTTATCTGCTACCAAACAATATAGATCTGATAAAGCAACAAGCAGTGATTTTTACGAACCTTTCACCAATTCTTAAACCATTGTTTCAGATAAGCGTGTTCTTTGCTTTCTTTGGAACAATTTATGCTGGTTTTGAAGCTGCAGCAAGAATGATACGTCAAACCTCTAAAAATATTATTCCAAAGATAGGTACTATGAAATATAAGAGATATCTATCTTTTTTAATATTATACGTTCTTGGATTGGGTATACCTCTTTCTATTCTGATTTACAAAGGCCTTTCTTTTATGCTTATTCTTAGTATAACTCTTCTTTTTATAGGGGTGGTATGTGTACTTTTATATGGTATTGCAGTAGTATATATGTCACAAAAGGTTTTACCTGAAAAATATAAACTGGGCCCGATAGGTTTGACTTTAGGAATCATTGGAATAGTTCTAATGGTACTTCCATTCTTTGCATTTATTTTATAAATTGTATTATATTTATAAAAAAATATTTATACTGAGTTCAATTAATATCTTAGGTTATATACAATGATAATCAAAAAATATCTTTCAATATGCGTTCTGTTATTGGTTTTACTACCCTCTTTAAGTATTGTAAATGGTTATTCAGACTTCAAATCAGCCGATATATCAAATCTTACTTTTAAACAAGAAATTGAAATACCTATTGATACAAGCTTGGAACAGGCTAAATTTCAGCCTATAGATATCAGAGTAAGTTTTTCTGAAAAATGTTATGCAAAAAACGAAATAGAAAATTCTGTAAGAATAGGATGTGACATTGGCTCTGAAATATTAGAACTTGAGTCACAAATTTATGATTTAGAACACACTGATGATACACATATTTCTTCATGCAGTGTTGTTTTTTTAGTACCAGATTATGCAGATGGCACAGAGAAATACTACGTATTTTATGACTCACAAAAAACAGAACCATCAGATTATGAAAAACATATACGAATTGAGGATACACATTATTATTACGAGCCAATCGCAGGTCAAAAAGTTGATTTTGACTATTACGGAATTTTCCAGGGTGAAGAAATAATATATGGAATAATTCAAAGAGGAGAACTCTTGGGAAACCCTGTCGCATTAAGCGTTGGAAAATTCAAACCCGGTTCAAAAATCGTTGAAACCTATAATATTGATCAACTAGCAGCTTTTGATATGAGATATGGAATAAACGAAGAACCAGGATACTATGGCACTACCTGGGCTACAGAGAATACAAAAAGCGTTTTAGTAGATGGAAACTTGATGATTAGAGTAAAAATAATTGCTGAATCACCAAAAGGTGACCTAAAAAGTGAAAACATCTACACATACTATTATTCTCCTTTAGATACAAAGAAAATAGTTGTAAATTGCAATCATGAAGTACTAAAAGATATAGATATAGAAGACCCTGAATTGTATGATGGAACATATGCTGGGATTGTATCGATTAAATCAAGAAGTGCTACAATTGAGAAAATGAATGTGGGAGAAATTTTACCAGAACTTCATGTATATTCAGAAGATGAAATAATCAAAAGTTATGAAATATCACAAAATCCGGATAGTATAGAAAAAGAAGCAGTTCTATCTACAGAAGCAGATATTGACCTTGGCAGCAAAGCATGGATAAGCCTAACTGATCCATTATCTGCAAGAAATCACGGCATCATCTTGGAATCAGTAACAGGACTTAACCCTGATGAAGATGGAGTTCAAGTCAAAGGATGGGTCAAACAAAACGTAAAACTACCAGGTCTTGAAGCAGATACTGGAAATATTTTTCTGATGAGAAATGCCTATGAACAAAACCAGGGTCATAATACAAAACTTGAGCAAGGATTTAAAGTAAATGCCAACTTAGAATTCATATCAATTGATAGCAGTGATAAAGAATTATTAAACACTGAATCCTCTATTTTTCAAAAGCTAGCCAAAAACATTCCATATAATCTAGAAAACCAGATAACAGAAGAAGAACAAACAACCCAGCGTTTCCAATTAAAAACATATGTACATTTAGCTCCATCTATACCCCTAGGATCACTTATATCAGCGGCTCTTGGAAAAAACGCTTCATATATATATGCAGAGCTTTACAAAGAAGAAAGCTTCAAATCATCCGGTTCTGCCGGGAGAATCTCTCTTGCTAGCATGGATATAGATTTTGAAGGTAAAACTTTCTTTGAGAAAATCAAAATGGCTTTAGGGCTTTTTGATTGGAGAAATATTAGCCTATTTAAGAAAATAATATTTCCGGATTTAGAGCCGGGTACATATATTATTAAAATCTTTAAAGAAAACCCGTTATTTTCAAAAGAACGACAATACATCGGTTTTTCAGTAGTTGAGGTCCAAGAAGATACGACAAGTCATGTTTACTGTACCATCCAAGGGTATATTTCCATAAATGTCGTTGATCAATATAAAAACCCTATTGAAGATGTTGTTTTTAATTTAGAATACAATAATAACAGAATATCGGAAGTAAGCTCTTCTGAAGATGGCTCATGCCTTATCACTGCACCAGGCAAGCTTGCCAAGGAATACATCTTAAAAGGTTTTTACAACGGCTTTCTAGTGCATGAACAACCTGTCAAGTTAAAACTTATCAATAATGTTAAGAATTACGATATTTGCGTATCACTTGAATATTATGATCTTTCTTTATACATAAAAGACACCTGGGGTTTTGCACCAGCAGTAGATGTACAACCTGTTTTAACAAGCGATGAAATGATTATACCAACTACAATAGAGTCAAAAGAAGAAACAGCTGGAAAATACATATTTATAGGTGTTATGCCAGGAGAATACACTCTTTCAATGAGCTATAAATCATTTGAAAAAACAAAACAAATAACAGTTAGCAAAGCAGAGGAAAGAGAATTTGTTTTCCCTGCAGAATACAATATCGATTTCAGCATATATGATTCATATGCACAGAATCTTTCAACTGGCAAACTAATTATAAAACGCAATGGAAAAGAAGAAACATTAGAAATAAATCAAGAAGGAAAAGCAGATATTTCAGTTCCACCTGGATCCTATGAAATAACAGCATTGTTAGATGATGAAGAAATAGGAAAACTAAACTTACATGTTAGAAGCGATAAAACAGTCGATCTAATCACAAAAAAAGACTCAATTATACATACAATCGCTCTCATCGGTGGAATAATACTAGCATTATTTTCATTGTATCTTGCATTTGTAAAAAAACAAAGATACAATGCCCTTAAAATATTTGTAATAGCAATCGTTCTAATCAGCATCTTCAGCCCATGGTGGAATCTAAATAGTGGTGACAGCTTAATTGATACAAGTACAAAAGTACTCGTCTTCCCACAAAAAATTGTAACACTTACCAGTTCATCAAACACAATAGCAGGTGAAATAAGCCAAGTTCCTGCAGAAGCAACAATGATTCTTCAACTATTATTCATACTACTTTTTTCAGCTATTTTACTAAATTTAATAAGTATCTTTACAAAAAATCATTACGAAAGAATAACAAAGATACTCTCAAGTTTAAGTTTTGTAACAATAATGTTTACTGCACTACTTTTCTATATAACAATTTCACAATTAACAGAACTAGGTGTCGGAAGCATCATAGGATCTGGAAACCTTGATGTAAACATCCCTGGAGAAATAGAAAGCGCAAATATCTCTTGTAGCTGGGGGCCAGGACTTAGTTTTTATCTAACCTCATTTGCCTTAGCCCTAATTGTTGTTTTACAAATCTTTAAAAGAAAAATAATAAACTGTTTAGAAAGAAAAAATCTTTAAATAACAACATGAAGTTTAGCATCATTGCATTTTAATGGACAGAACCGGAAAATACCAGGAAAAACCATATACAAAATATCGTAGAAATATAGAACTAGTAACCCAGCAAGGATGGAAAAAACGAAGTGTTCATGCAGTTTTAGAATTTGATGTAACAGAAGCAAAAAAACTAATAAAAAACCACTTTGAAAAAACAGGAGAAAAGATTTCTTTTACAGGATGGATTGCAAAATGTATTGCAGAATCTATGACAGAATGCAAAGAATTAAACGCATATCGTCATGGTAAAAGAAAAATATTTTATTTTGATGATGTAGACATTGCAATTCCAATAGAAAAAAAATATACAGGCGGAAGCAGACCAATGGCATACATCCTTAGAAAGGCAAATGAAAAAACTGTTTTTCAAATAACCGATGAAATAAGAAAAGCACAAAAACAAAAAGTAGATGAAAGCACTCAAGTCCTAGGCAAAGACCTTTCAAAATTTGAAAAAAGAATATTAAATGCACCATTATTTATCAAAAAACTATTTTTATGGATTGCAAACAAAAACGCAATATTAAAAAAGAAACACACAGGAACCACAGGTGTCACTGCAATTGGTATGAAAGGAAACTTCCCAGGATGGGTAGTACCACTCGGCGGAGTTGCAACCACTCTTTTTGTAGTAGGTGGAATTACAAAAAAACCCGGAGTTGTTAAAGATAAAATAGTTCCCAGAGAATTTCTACACATTACAATTACTGCCGATCATGACCTTGTTGATGGTGGTCCTCTTGCTCGCTTTGTAGATAAATTATGCAATCTTTTAGAAAACGGCCAGTTTTTAAAGTTGTAAAACTAGAAAATTAAATAACTAAGCTTTCAATTATAAATTTGTGGACACTTTATCACTTATTGTATTATTTGTAATGGCTTTTCTGCCACCTGTTATTTATGCTATATGGATTAGAAACACTGAAAAATATGATCGTGAGAAATGGATGCCAATTATTGTTTGTTTTCTTTGGGGTGCAACAATTGCCATAATTGCATCACTTATATTAGAAATCTTTTTGGGAGAAATCGCTTTTTTCTCAATAAAAGATACAAGTTTACTTCTTCTAATCTCATTGGTTTTAATCGCACCGTTTGCTGAGGAGCTTACAAAACCACTTGCTATGAGATTTAACATCGTAAAAAAAGAACTTGTTGAACCTGAAGATGGTCTTATTTATGGTGCTGTTGCAGGTCTTGGTTTTTCTGCAACTGAGAATCTTTTTTATGGATATGATGCATTTATTTCAGAGGGTTTTATTTTTTTTATTGCACTTATTGCAATTAGGAGCATTGCCACTTGTCTGTTACATGCTTCTGCTACTGCCTGGACAGGATATGGTTATGGTAAAGTTGTGATGAATCAATCAAGATTTACAAAAGTTATCCCTTATTTTGCTTTAGCAATATTAATACATGGTCTTTACAACTTTTTACCTGCTTTTGGTATGATAACAGGTATATCCTTTGGGTTAGTATTTGCGTTTATTTTTGCAGGAATTACAATACATATAGTTAGAAAAAAAATAATCACACTTGACAATATAGATCATTAAAAAATAACTATTAAAAACCATGAAGCTATATGTTTTTTTCAAAGGTTGTGAGGAATAGAAGTATTTGAAAAAAATAGCGGTAGTCACAAGAGATTGTGCTGGTGTAAATGCAACAATTAGATCTATTGTTAGAACCGCAGATATATACAATATCGAGGTTTTAGGGGTAAAACTTGGTTATGCAGGGCTTATTGATGCTGATTTTGTAAAACTAAATCGCAGGGATGTATCTGGTATAATCAATTTAGGAGGAACAATTCTTAAAACCTCTCGTTGTAAACGTTTTTATGAAGAGGAATTTCAGCTTCAGGCAGTTAAAAACATAAAAGAAAATGATATCGATGGTTTGATTGTTGTTGGTGGTAATGGTTCTCTTACAGGTGCATATACTCTTGCTTCAAAATACAGCATACCTGTGATAGGTATTCCTGCTACAATAGATAATGATGTAAAAAACGTTGATTTAACAATTGGTGCAGATACCGCAGTAAATGTTGCACTTGATGCACTTGATAAAATCAGGGATACTGCGACAAGTCTTGAACGTATCTTTGTTGTAGAAGTAATGGGGCGTGATTGTGGATATATCGCCTTACGAGTTGCTCTTGCAGGTGGATGTGAAGAAGTACTTGTCCCAGAGTTAGAAATGGATATAGACGTTATATGCAAAGAAATAAAAGAGGGTAATTCCAAGGGAAAAGTAAGTTGGATAATAATTGTTGCAGAAGGAAAAGCAAGAGCACAAGATATTGCAGATATTATAACCAATAAAACAGATCTTGAAACACGTGTAGCCGTACTTGGCCATATACAACGTGGTGGCAGACCAACATCAACAGATAGGATACTTGGGGCAAAACTTGGGAACTATGCAGTTGAAGCACTTAAAAAAGGTTTATCTAATCATTGTGTAACAGTTAAAAACGAAGAAATAATGGAGATACCCTTAAAAGTTGCAATACAGCCAAAAGAAGCCAATGTATCAAGTTATTATAAACTAATCAAGGTTTTAACATAAATTTTTTATTTATTTTTGATAAATAAGTACAAAACTTTGTTTTTCATCATTTTGCTTGTCCCATAGACTGTCATCATTTATATCAAAAAAAACGATTACTTGCTCAATATAAACAGGTTTTCTAAGATCTAAATAAAATGGTTCTGCTGAAAATGAGAAATTAGTTTTTTCAAAAATATTTTTAATTTCATCTTTTACAGATGAGACATCTATACTTTTTATTGGATTTGTTTTATTTCCAAAACAAGCATATGTATCATTTAAAAAACTATGAAACTCTTTTCCAGTATCCCAGTTTATATTATTTCTGTTCAGCAGTGGTTTTATAAAAAAACGATTTTTAACTGATAAACTGTTAAACCAGTTTGCATAAGTATTAATTGTTATGTATTCTCTTGAAAGGCTTACATTGTATTCATAGTTTTTATCTGGAAAATAAAAAATTGTTTTGTTTTCAAAAAACCTGGTGTCCATCCCATTTATCATGGTTGAAAAACTACTTGCAATATTTTTTATATCTTCTTTTTTCTGCCAATCATTTAAAAAAACTAGGGAAATAACTGCAGTTAGAAGAATCCCTGTAGCTATTATAAGACCTATCTGTGAAAAAGCAAGACTCATTGTCGCTTTTTTATTTTTGATAAATTTTAACATAGGATATACCACCCACAAATACTAGTTCTAAATAGATTGAATATTTTCCAGGATGTAAAACAGCAATTTCTTCTACTCTTTTTCCACAAAAACGAGAATTAGAAGAATAACTGTAACAATCATTTTTTTGCATTACAAAATAATAATTATTACTACTGTTTTCATCTAATAAAACATTAATTTTTTTAGAAAAATTGTTTTCAGGCATTGCACCAAATACGGCATAACGCATAGAATTTGGCAAATTTATATCTACTTTTATCTTTGAGCCGGAATCGGCGTACTCAAACATGTTTTCAGCTTCAACCATGATTTTTTCAATTTGTTTTTTTACAATATCTTTTTGCGAATCTTCTACAATGTTTATAACTGAATTTGCAAAAACTAAGAATATTACAGAAGCAGTTATAACTACTAATGTTAAATATACAGGAAAACCAATTACTCCTAGTTTGTTTTTATATAGAATTTTTAATCATCTCTTATTATTTTTATCATTTTTTCTTGTGAGACTTTTTGCATGCATCCTGCCTTGACAACAATATCCAGATAATCTTCATGTACTCCTTTTCCCAATCTTGGTTTTATTTTAAGATCTACTTTTCCATCCGAATTTGTTTTAGATGATACAGCATCTCCAAGTCCTTTAATCAAAACATTTGCATCTTTTACAGGATATCCTTTTCTGTCTACAATTTCTACTTTTATATTAAATTCGTATTCATCAAATCCCGGTGGAATAATGTTGATCATAGGGTCTATTTTGACTATCATTTTTTCAGGAAAAATACAGGGGTTTAATATAAACAAAAGTATAGATGATAGTACTGCAGCACCTATTACAATTGATACAATTAATCTTAATGGCAAAGATAGAACTGCATAGTGATTTTTTAATAAATTTCTAGGTGAAGATATCTTTTTTGAAATCATGATCTAGATATTTTTTAGTTTTATGCTTTTAAATACTGTTGTTGAAATAAACAATAAACCCAGTAATCCAAGAAAAGTTGGCGATATCAATATTTCTTGCTGATTGAATGATACTAAAAAAGCAGCTAATAGTGATATGGAACCTGCTATTAAACCAGAGATTTCAATGGGTATCTCTGTTTTCCCTATTTTCATTGTAGGTGGGGCTCTTTTTTCTATTTTTTCTATTCTTCTTTTAAAATCTGTTAAAATTTTTATTTCTAAGTTTTTTGTTTTTTTGATTTCTTTGTAATTATCATCTAATGATTTATTTAACTCTTTTATTTTTTCGTTTATAATCTCATTTTCAGCATGCTGTGACTGTATTTTTCCATCTATAAGAGCAAACTTGTTTTCAAAGGCGTTGATTATGTATTCCACTATATTTTCCAGATATTCATTTTCTTTTAATTCAGATAAAATATTTTGAAATGGTTTTTCAGAGATATTAAAAGTTGATCTTGTATTATCTGTTTGATAGTTATCTTTTAAGCTGATTCTTCTTTCAACGGCTGAGAGACGTGATCCAATGCTGTTGGTTGCTTGTTCAATGTTTCTAATCCAGCTTCTCATGGATTGTATATTATCATTAGAAATACTGTTTTTTATGGTTTTTTTCTTTTTACTCTTTTTTTTATTTGCAAGCATAGTTTTTCATCATCTCTTATATCTAGATCCCTTATCCTCTGTATATTAATACGGCATTCTGGTCTTCAAAATCTTCATAACCATCTGCTTTAATTGTCATTTTCATATATGCTTCATTCATACCTGGGTCAAGTATACACTCTCCAACATTTACAGTTGCAATTCCTTGGCTGTTTGTTGTCGCCTCACCAATGCCGTGTGCACCTGATAATCTTACAAGAGCACCTCCTATAGGGTCTCTTCTTTCATCATTTGTTTTTACTTCAACTGTTACCTGAACATCGGATACAGTTATTTCACCAGGTGATCCATCTCCTTTGAATACTCCTCCAGATTGAACTTGCCCTATCATCATCTTAGTGCTTTGAGGCAGCATCATAAGCACTGCTGCTATTATTGCTACTGCAATTATCATAATTATTATTAGATACATCGGGAGTCCTAATACTTGCGCGTCAGTATTTGTTTTTAAAAATCTTTTTTTCATATTTTTTGCCTCCCCTGTTAAATAAAGAAAAACAGGTTTTTTTGTGTATTAGATATTAACACAATTTTAGTTCATTACAGCGGAGATATATCAATATTATGTTGTGTATTTTATTAAATTGAGAAAAATATTTTCTTATTCTTAGTATATTGTTTTGTTTTGTAACAAAATGATAAGATGATTTTATTTTAATCGATTTCTTCAGAACTACCACTTGAAACTAGTAATTCTTTTAGTTTTTCATGATACTCTTCAGGTTTCGCCTCAATAAGTTTTTTAACGTAATCCTTTAAAAACTCTCCGTATTCAATCTCAAGATTTGAATACTGCCATTTTTTATCTGATCCTTTTCCAAAGTAAAGTAAAAATGCGTATGCAACTGATTTTCCTTTTGGCGTATCTGGTCTTTTTTTAAGATCAACTATTGCTTTTTTTTCACCAAATGTCTTATATGTTCTAGCAACTGTATCAGCAAATTTAGCTAATGGTGGGAGTTTTTTATACTTTGGAAGCTTGGATAAAATCTTCTGCCTCTCCTTAAATTTTAATACTAATTCAAGGATATCTGAAGGAGTTTCATCTAGGTTATAAAATTTCTCAGCAAGATTTGAGTCATTAATCAAATGATTTATTATTGATACACCTTCTTTTTCCCAAAATTTTTCAAATACTTTATTTGGTGTTGCATCATCAAAGATGACAGGTTCATCGATTGTTTCTAATAGGATATTCAGGCCTTCTCTTTCATATTTATTAGGCTTTAAAGCATCAATAAAGCGTTTAGTGTCTGTCCCATATGAAACACCATCTAAAACCAATATTTTTTCATCAGAGTCTCTTATCATCTCTTCCCGATGTTGCATATTTTTTTGGATGAACTGGTAATCTGATAGTTTTCCTGATAAATAATCCTGTATATGCTCAGTTGGTTTATTCTCTGACCCTTTTTTCTTTAAAACTTGTCCAACTACCTCAATTGAAAATTCTTCTGAAATATTTGGATTTAGCATATATTTTGTGATATCAAACAAGGTGTTTTTTCTTTTTTTCGCACAAGTCTCACATACAGAAACGTAAATGCCAGCAGATTTCCAATGAATATGAATATAATTTTTTTCTAAGATTTTTTTATTTTTGATGGAATCTGGTTTTATGTTACAGCAGGTTGCAATGTTATCTTTTATTTTAAAACCGCTTTTTTTTAAAACAAAATCAACAAAATCTTTTGGTGGTTTTGCTTTTTGTCCTGTTGACAGAAAACCATTATCCCATGAATATACATGAAGATCTTTTTTATGAGCAATATCTTTTATTCCAAGTAGTCTAAGAACTGGATCGTCAAAATGTTGAGATGCTATCAGTTTTTCTTTATCAGCCCGTCCTCTCTGAGCATAAGTAACATCTCCCGTGGAAAACTTTGCAACAGCAAGATATGGAGCTTTTTCTGATTCTGCAATTAGAAGAGTTCCTGCAATTGCACCTTCAATTCCTTTTTTATTTGAAATTTTTTCTAGTTTTTTTGAATTATCAATATTTTTTTCGACTTTATCAATTATTTTTTTTATTTTACCAAAATATTTACTTGAATATTTATCTTCGTATTCTGGTAAAACAAGGTAAGGGTTTTCTCTTAGTTTTTTTGCATTTTCAACAAGTTTTTTTTCCATAGATTTTGAGGCGGTCCTTGCAAAAGTTCTCATTCTTCTAATTTTTTTTACCATTTATGAAAATCCTCACTGTATTTTCTGTAATAAAAACTGGTTTATTATTTTGTTGGATGAAAAGCAGTTATAACCCACAAATTTTTTAATTGTATTGGAATTCTATTTTTTACAAAATTTGGAAGGATAAAAATGAGTGATAAAATTTACACGTGTATATCATCTAGGCGTAGCATACGACGTTTTCAACAAAAAAAAGTGCAGAGAAGTTTACTTAAAAAAATGGTAGATGCTGCCCGTCTTGCTGCATCTGCTGCGAATCTTCAACCGCTTGAATTTATGATAATTGATGAAAAGAAAACCTGTTCGAAGATTTTTAAGACTCTTAGTTGGGCGGGTTACTTAAAATATTGGAATCCATCTGATGAAGAAAGCCCTGCAGCATATATTGTTATTCTTGTAAAAGATAAGAAAAATCCTTGGTATTTACGTGATGTAAGTTTTGCAACTGCAAATATAGTTATAACTGCTGAAAGTCAAGGTCTTGGTAGCTGCATTCTTTGTAAAATCGACAAAGAAAAAATACGAGAAATATTAGATATTCCCCGGGAAATAATCATTGACTCAGTTGTAGCTATTGGTTACAAAGCAGAAAAAGCAGTTGTAGATGACCTGGATCATTCGGTTAAATACTGGAGAGATAAAAATGATGTTTTACATGTTCCAAAACGAAAACTAGAGGATATAGTACATTACAATAAGTACAAAAAACTATAAAGTAAAGAATAAGTATTGCCGTTTCTAGTTATGAGAGAAGAACTTAAAAAAATCCTTCAGAAACAACATTATGCAGTAGTTGGAAATCATTCTGGTGTAAAACTATGTCATTGGATGAGACAGAGTCTGATATATGGCAGAGAATGTTACAAACAGACTTTTTATGGTATACAGTCGCATCGTTGTTTGCAGATGACACCTTCAATTAATCAATGCAATCATATGTGTCTTTTCTGCTGGCGTCATCAAGGATTCAATGAAAAAGAATTCAAAGAAATAGATGAGCCTAAGTTTATCTTAGAAAACTCAATAGAAGCACAAAGAAAACTTATAACCGGTTTTAAAGGCGACAAAAGATGTGATCTTAAAAAATGGGAGGAAGCAAATAATCCTAATATGCTAGCCTGCTCTCTTTCTGGTGAGCCAACTCTTTATCCATATCTATCTGATTTTTTTGAGGAATGCCATAAAAAAAATATTACTACTTTTCTTGTAACAAACGGCACTAACCCAGAAGCACTTGAAAAAATGGATACGTTGCCAAAGCAGCTTTATGTATCTGTTGTTGCTCCAAATAAAGATGTTTATAAAAAAGTATGTTCTCCACTTATATATGATGGTTGGGATAGGATAAATAAAACACTTGAATTACTTCCCTCTCTTGATACAAGGACGGTTATAAGACATACACTTTTACAAAGATGGAATATGGATGAAAAATATATTAAACAATATGCAGAGCTTGATAAAAAAGCAGAACCCATGTTTATTGAACCAAAGGGCTATGTTTTTGTAGGGTATAGCCGCAAGAGAATGAATATTTCAAATATGCCTCCTCATGAAAAAGTAAGAGATTTTGGTTCAAAAATTTCAGATGAAATAGGTTATAAACTTTCTATGGAAAAACCAAAATCAAGGGTTGTTTTACTAACAAAAGACTCTAAAAAGAAAAGGTTTGTATAATAAACTTAATAAATTATAAGGTTAATATTTATAATATAATGAAAATTAATAGATTGGCTGTACTAATTTGCTTTATATTGGTTTTTTCTACATTTATGTCTAGTTTTACAGTTTCAAGTAAGATTGTAACTGATTCTATTGAAAAAACAAATATTTCAAACAGTTTTTTAGAAAAAAATGGGTATATAATCAAACTTAGGGGTGATCCTTTATTTGTTTTTGAAAAAAACCTTACTAAATCAAATTTGTATGGCAAAATAGAAGAAAAAGTCAATGACCATAAAGATCAATTTTTGTCTTTGCATTCAACTGCAAAAGAAAAAATCCTTGATTTAATTGATTGTAATTGTAAATCTGATTGTTTTTTTATCGAAGAATTTACTAATGTTTTCAATGGTTTTGCTGTAAGTAATATACCAGAAAAAATAGTCAGATTGATAGAATCCTTGCCTTTTGTAGAAGGTGTGTATCCAAATCGTATTTTTAAAGTAAACTTACAGGACAGTGTGCCTTTAATAAATGCAGATGATGTATGGGAATTACAAAATACTTCAGGTATAAATGTTACAGGTGAGGGCGTAAATGTTGCAGTCCTTGATACAGGTATTGATTATAATCATTCTGTTTTTGGCGGTGGATTTGGTCCAGGATATCAAGTAGTAGATGGATATGATTTTGTTACATGTGATCATTTTAATTTGGTTAATTATGAGTGTGATTCACCAAAATCTGAAGATGATAATCCAATGGATGATAATGGACATGGCACTCACTGTGCAGGCATAGTAACTGGCGTTGCACCAAATGTATCATTGTATGCGTATAAAATTTTGAATAAAGATGGCGTTGGAGCTGAAGCTTGGCTTTTTAGTGCATTAGAGAGAGCAGTTGATCCTAACCAGGATGGTAATTTTTCAGATCATATGAATGTTGTATCTATGAGTTTTGGATTGTTTAGCCCGGGTTCTAGTGACAATCCATCTAATCCAGATGATCAGATATCAAGGACAGTAGATATGCTTGTTGATTCAGGTATTGTCTTTGTTGCAGCAGCTGGAAATAGAGGTCCTTCAGCTGGTACAATTCAGTCTCCAGCATGTGCGAGAAAAGCAATTGCAGTTGGGTCCACTGATAAAAATGACAAAATATCTTTGTATAGTTCTAGAGGACCAACTCCAAATGGCACTATTAAACCAGATGTTGTAGCACCGGGTATCTCGATAAATAGCACCTGGCTTGATAATGGTTATAGCACTCAAAGTGGGACTAGTATGGCATGCCCGCACGTTGCAGGGATTGCTGCATTAATTTTACAAAAGCATCCTGATTGGGAGCCATTGGAAGTTAAGATGGCGATTAGAAATACAGCTTTAGATCTTGGTTATGATATTATGACTCAGGGATGGGGACGAGTTGATGCTTATGCTGCAGTAAATCTTTCTGAAGCACCACCTATTGCTTTTTTAAATACATCTGAATCATTTAACACAACTTTAATTGATATATATGGCACTGCGGCTGCAAGAGATTTTCAGAACTATAAATTATTTTATAAAAAGGAAAATGAATGGATAAAAATACATGAGAGTACAATAGCTGTATCAAATGGTAAATTATTTACTTGGAATGTTTCATCTATTCCAGAAAATAAGATATGCTATTTTAAACTAGAAGTAAATAGTGTAAATCAAACAAGTACAGATATGGTTTTGATTAACATTGGCAGTATACCTGAAAATGATGATGTTATAATTGAAGTTAAAAATCAAATTAACGAAAGTTCTTTTTTTAACGTTAAAATCTTTGATAAAAACTTTGTTCCCATGAATGCATTTGTATTATTCTATAGTCAAATGCACTTACCTAAGATAAGATATGGTTCAGAGATAACATTTAGAGCACCCTCTATTTATCTTCCTTTTGTAAATTCTATAAAAGCAAAAATTATTGTAATAAAATTAGTAGGAAAAAAAGTAGCCAGGGAAGAAATAGAAATAATAAATTCAAATTAAATCTTTTTAGTCACTAGTTAAATCTTCTCCACCTTGAAACTGTAATTGTATAAGTGTGTATAAATCATCAATTCCTAAAAAATTTTCTTTACCTGTTTGTATCATCTGTATCTGGCTACTAAAATCTCTTAAAAGACGTAAAATACCTTCACTCATCTCACGATAAATAGATTCTTTTTCACAAAGTATAGCATTTTCAAGTGTATCTATGTTTTCTGACCAGTTTTTTATAGTTACTCTTTCATCATCTGAGATCAGATCTGATTTACTAAGAATATTTATCTGAGGATGATTTAACCTAAAACTTGTGTTTATTGAAAGTAGGAGCTGGGATACAAAACCAGATGCGGTTTTTGCAAGAGCAGGATCTAAAATATATGCAACCATCGACTGCTTTGGGTTCATAAACTCAATTATATATTTTCCTGCTTCTCTGAATACAAAAAGCTCAAGTTGACCTGGTGTATCCATCAAAATATAATCTGCTTTAAAGGAATCTATGGATTCTTTAATATCTGATGTGTTTAACGCAAGCATATCGGCACAAGCTATTTGTGCACCATTTGGACCAAGTTCATAAGAATTCATTACTTCTTCAAGTGATATCCAGTCACATATATCCACATCAGGGGTATATGGTAGATTTTCTGCACCTGGATCAAGATTTACAGTAACTGCATCAAGACCTTGATTTGTCATCCATTGTTTAAAGGAGCTGGTAAGTGTTGATTTACCAGAACCTGCTGTTCCTATAAAATAAATATAAATTTGTTGTTTCATAAATTACATTCCACGAAGCTGGTTCATATGTTTAATTCTTTTCTCAATAAGATCAGGTTTTCCTATATCATGACGAATAAAAATATGATCGCTTTTTATATGTTCTAAAGCTTTTTCACAAATATTTTCAGCGTTATTCAATGAATCAGAGATACCTACAACCGCGAGACTGCGAGAGGTAGTAGTTGTTACAAAATTGTTTTCTTTGTTTACAGATGCATAAAATAGTTGTGAACCAGTATCTTTTATTGCTGGTTCATCTACATATACTTTTTTACCAGAAAGACTTTTCACACCATATCCCTGTGGCACAACATATTTGCATACCGTTGATTTTTTCTGCATTTTTATCTTCTTTTTGTTAAGATCGCCATCAATCATTGCTTTGCATAACTCAATGTAATCTGTTTGAAGAAGAGGTAGTACATTCATTGCCTCCGGATCACCGAAACGTGCATTTATCTCAATTATTTTAGGTCCATCTACAGTTAACATAAATTGTCCGTAAATAGGTCCGACATATGGACATCCTTCTTTTTCCAATGATTCAACTATTTTCTGAAGAATGACTGCACCTTCCTCATATTCACTACGTGATAAAAAAGGAAGTAAACCCTCCTTGCAGGAATATGAACCCATACCGCCAGTATTTACTCCTTTATCACCAGGCAAAAGTCTTTTATGATCCTGTACAGCATGAAGAGGTAAAATCGTTTTTCCATCAGAAAATGCCTGCAAAGTAAATTCTTCACCAATTGCTTTTTCTTCGATTAAAACCTTTGATTGTCCACCTATTTTATTGTCTAAAACCTCATTTACATAGTCCATTGCACCGTTTATATCATTAAAATGATCTCCTGAGACACGTACGCCTTTACCGCCTGTAAGACCTATTGGTTTTATCGCAACTTCACAGTTCATAGATTCAATAAATTTTTTTGCTTTTTTCGCATCGGTAAATGTTTCACAACGAAGTTGACCTGCAACTTTGTGTTTTTTCAAAAGATTTCTCATCCATTCTTTATCTGTCTCTATCCTTGCTGCTTCTTTAGTTGGAGCACAGGCAGGAATCCCTTCTTTTTGAAGAGTATTTACAAGTCCTCTTTCAAGAGGTGCTTCTGGACCTACAAGTGCAATTTCTATTTGTTTTTCTTTAGCCCATTTCACAACTGATTCAATGTTGGTTTCTTTTTCCTGTAAAAAATCTTTAGACATGTTTTTAATTGCAGGATTGAGATTTTTCATGACTGAATAAAGCTCAGCATCTTTTGATTTTACTACAGCATTACATATAGCGTGTTCTCTAGCGCCTCCGCCTACTACAAGTACTTTCAAATAAATCAAACCTCCCGGGAATCTAATTGAATGCAAAACAGATATATAAAATTAAACTATTTTTTAAGTATTTCACTTATCGATAACAATGGAATAAAACTTATATCTGCATTTCTAAGTTTTTCTTCAGTACCACTCTCACGATCAACTACCACAAGTACTTCATCTACAAGAGCCTTTGCCTCTCTTAAAATCTGGATGGTTTTAATAACAGATCCACCGCTTGTTGTCACATCTTCTATAATTAATACCTTTTTTCCTTTTACATCTCCACCCTCGATTTGTTTACCAGTGCCATGACCACGTTTGTCTTTTCTAATTATAACATATGGAATATTAGTTTCAAGTGAAAGAGCTACAATAAGTGGTACTGCTCCTAGCTCCATTCCAGCAATCAAATCATATCCTTCTGTGTATTCTGACATAGCTGTTGCTATTTTTTTAAGAATCAAAGGATTTGTACTTGCTTTTTTGATATCAATATAATAATCACTTATTGCACCAGAGGTTAACACAAAACGACCAAACTTTATTGCTCCACAGTCTTTTAATAAATCTGTTAGTTCTTTTTTATCCATTAAAAAAGGTAATAACTGAATATGATTTATATTTTTACATAAAGAAAACGTTCGGAAAGTTCCGAACAAAAGCAAACACTATATAAATAAATGAAATATAAATAATAATATTAGATGGCAAAAGTAACTCTTGATATGACCGCGTTTAAAGCACTTGCCTCTGATACAAGGCTTTCTATACTCAGAGCTTTAGATGGAAAAAAATTAAATTTGAAGGAACTGGGTAAAGTAACAAGTTTAAATAAAGCAACTCTACATGAGCATCTAGTAAAACTAAATGAAGCAGGTCTAGTAAAAAAGAAAGAGCGGAATGGCCATAAATGGGTTTACTATAAACTTACATGGAGAGGTGAAGGATTACTTCACCCTGAAAACACTAGAATTGTGGTACTGTTTAGCATTACATTTGTTTCATTATTGCTTGCTGTAGTCCTCATGGTGAATTTTTTACAGCCTATACCTATAGGTATTGCTGAAACTGTAGATGGTAC
>CAZQEU010000015.1:0-28341 GCA_964592335.1 uncultured Thermoplasmatales archaeon | reverse complement strand
CCAATAAACTCTCTAAATATATAATAAAATATTTTGTCTTTTGAATCTGGGTTTAGTTCAATTTTGTTTTTATCTATTAATCCTTCTAAAGCATTTTCTAAATGATGTTTCTTGGCATCAATGTTCATCTCAAAAACATCGACATCCGCTCTTATCCTAAAAAGATGAATAAGTTTTTCTTTTATTTTTTCTTCTTCTTTGGATAACTTGGGTTCGTATACTAGATAAACATATTGTTTTTTCTTGTTATCATAAACGATTTTACGTGATCCTTGTCCTTTGTATCCATATCCTTCACGTTGGTAGATTATGTCTCCTTCTTTTACATAATCCTCTTTTTTTTCTGTATCTAAATTATTAGTTTCATCTTGTTTTTGTTTTTTTACTATTTCAATTTCAGATTGATCAATTTTTTTCTTGGATTCTTGTTTTTGTTTGAGTTCTTCTTTTCTCTTCTCTTCTTTTTGTTTTAGTATTTTTTGTTTCTCAGTTTCTTTTTTTATTCTCTCTTTTTCTTTTAGCTCTTCCTGTTCTTTTTTTGCTTTGTTTTTTTCTTCTTCTTTTTTTCTTTTTTCAGCATCTTTTTTCTTTTGTTCTTCGAGTTTCTTTTTTTCTAGTTCTTTTAATCTTTTTTCTTTTTCTTTCTTTTTGGCTTCTATCTGTTTTTTCTTTGCTTCCTTCTTTTTTTGTTTTTCAATTTTTTTCTGTTCAAGTTTTTTAAGTTTTTCTTCTCTTTTTTGTTTCTTTCGGGCTTCTTTTTCTTTTTGTTTTTCAAGTTTCTGCTTTTCAATATTTTTTAAACGCTCTTCTTTTTTCTTTTGTTTTTCGTTTTCAAGTTGAATTTTTTCTTCTTGTTTTTGTTTGAGTTCTTCTCTTTTTTTCCTTTCCTTTTCTTCTTTTTCTTTTTTCTCTTTTTCTTTTGATTGGATTAACTGGTCAATTTCATTTATTTTTTCATCGTCAGAATCAGGTTTTTCTTTGGATTTACCTTTTGTTTTTTTAGGCTTTTTACCAAACTTAATTTTTTTTGCCAATAGTTACTCCTCCCTGAAAGTTTATGACTATTTCTATAGAGATAAATAACTAGCTTAACCACTTTTTTTGATTATTTTAGTTTATTTCTCTCCCCACTAATAAGTAAACTATTATAGTATTAGATTAAAGATAATAAATTATTAAATAGTCTATAAAGCTTTCGAATTTAACAGAGAAAAAAAAAGTTTAAAAAAAAATAGAAGTTTTGATGGTTTTATTTTTTTGTTGTTTTTTGCTTTGGTTTAAAGCCATCTCTAAACTTACCATCTAAACCTTGAACAAGTACAGATGAGTTTTTTTGTTTTGCTATTTTTCTTGCTTGTTTGATAGCGTTTTCTTGTGTTCTGTGGTGGCTAAAGATTTTTCCGTGTGATCTTACTGCCCAGTCTCCTTTGACTTGCCCTGGTTGTGGTTTATTTACCACATATATTACATTTGCTGGTTTTTTGTATATTATTCTTCCTTTGTATCCTTCTTTTTTAACTTCTTTTGTTTTAACAGTTTCTTTTTTGTTTTCTTTAGGTTTAGATTTTTTGTCTTTTTTCTTTAGATATGGCATTTTAGTTCTTGGGTTGACACCTACTTCGTAGCCATCTGGCATTGGGCATGGTTTTCCGCTTTTTGGTTTATGTGAGCTGAAGAAATAGATATCGATTTTTTTACCTACGTTCTTAAGTTTGATTTTTCTTGTATAAAGTGAGTAATCTTTGTATTTGAAGTTTTTTACTTTACCAATTTTTTGAAGGTATGGCATTCCTGTTTTTTGGTTGATACCTACTTCGTAGCCTTCTGGCATTGCACATGGTGTACCACTTTTTGGCTTGTGTTTGCTGAAGAAATAAATGTCTATTATTCTATCTACATGTACTAAATGTACTTTTCTTGTATAAAGTGTGTAAGGTCCATATGTAAAGACTTTGATTTTTGTGAAGTATTCTTTTACATAGCTTGTCATAAGGTATAGCATTATTGCGATATAGATTACAAAGAATACAAAGTTTTCAAAGACCCTGTTTCCAATAAGCATCGCCCAAATTGGCCATATACTGCCCCATACGCAGAATAGCATTGCAAATTTTCTAGCCCATTCTTCTCTGAATATAAAACCTATTGTTATTTTGTATAACACAAAGAGGAGTATTATATATAGAAATACTGCGACTAAGAGATAGAGTATGTTCTGCAGTGATTCTAGTATGTATCCATGGAATGGATATAATCCTAGAAATAAGAAATCTACAAAGAAAAAATAGATTTCAAATACTATGAATAACACCAGAAACAAAAATATTGCTGGTGGCATCTCATTGTCTTTATATTCTAGTTTAAACATATATCTGCCTCCTGAATAAAAGTATTGCAGCCATTGCCGTGAGAGTTGTTGCAAGACCTGTTACTATATACCAGAAGAGACCTTGTTCGTCTCCACCAACTGTTTTTTCTGATATTTCTACAGTTGTTGTATCTACATCTGATTTTCCTTCTGAGTCTGTTACGGTTAGTTTTGCTGTGTATTTGCCAGGCTTATCATATGTATGACTTGGGTTTGCACCGGTTCCTGTTTTTCCATCTCCAAAGTCCCATTCATATGTTAAACCATTATTGTCATCAGAGCTATCTGAAGCATCAAATTCTACTGCTTCATCTACAACTCCCATGTAAGGTCCGCCAGCATTAGAACTGGGTGCTTGGTTGTAATCTTCTGAGTCTCCTCCATCATCGTCTGGTTCAGTTGGTTCTTTTTCATCTGCCTGGGAACCTCTGTTCTTCAATAGATATGTAAGACCTGCTCCTGCGATTACAGCAGATAAGATTGGATGATCTCTTATTGGTTTGATTTGACTTCTTGTAACCATTACTGAATCTGAGTTGGTGTATCCTTTACTGTCATATGCTACTACTCGTATTGTGTATTCTTCTTTGTCGCCAAATGGTTTGAAAAGCCATAAATGGTTGTAAGGTGCATGTGTATCTGTTTTTTTGAGTTCATCATCAATGTAAAACTCTACTTTTTCAATTCCTTTTTCACTTTTTGCATCTGCTTTAATGGTTATCGGTCCAACGATTTCTGTTTTACCTTCTAATTCTTTGATTTTTATGTTGTAAAAATACTTATGATTTTCTTCAGGTTTGGTGATCTCTACACTTGGTTTTTCATCGTAATCTTCGACAAAATGAGCTGTAACTGTTTTATCTTCATCCATTACAATCGATTTTGAAGAATCATCTCCTGTCAAATCCCCGCTCCAATGATCAAATGCAGCATCTGATCCTAGCAATGGATTTGCTTCTAAATCTACAGTAGATCCATCAAGAAATACTTCTCCATCAGGATCTTTTAAAATCGTACCGTTGCCTTCTATATTTATGGTTAGTGTAAAAACAACATATGGATGTATTTGATCGTCGTCTGGATCATAATATTTATCAAGTTCATCGTCTCCATCGCTGTCGTATACCCATTCATCTGTTTCATCATAATCTACATCGATTATTAGTATAGGTGTTAGTAGGTCATCATCTGGATCCCAGTATTTATCCACCTCGTCTTCTGTATCATTTATGTCTATGAAATGATCTATTTTTCCATCTCCGTCTCCATCCATGGATTTTTCTGATTCCGATGAGTCATCTGTATCATCATATAATTCGTATCCATCTGAAAAATCCTCGTTTTCATCTATTGCATATTCCTGATTTGTATCATCGTCTACATCTCTTGAAACTCTATCATTATAATCTTGTACCATTACTGTTGCTTGTGCTTCTCCCCATCTTGTCTCATGATAACAGGTTTCCATTACTGTAACGTTTACATTGTTTATCTGCTCCCCTGAGGCTGTTGTTAATACATCAAATTCAAATGAGAAGGATTGTTCATCAAATAATTCTACTCCCTCAAGATACCAAGTGATTGTTTTTCCATCTATTTTCTCTTCTATTATTGTTGCATTTCCGTTATAAGAAAGCCCATCTGGAAGTGTATCATTTACTACTATGTTCATAATTTTGTAGCCTATACCATCAGGTCCATCTGTATCATGATATGTTACTGTTATTTTAAAACGAAGTGACTGACCAATTGATGCTTGAACATTATTAAACCATTCACCATCTTGTTCTATTGTTTTTTCTACTTCAACTCTTTCAGATATGTTTTCAGTCGAGGTAATACCCGTACAAACTGTTGATGCAGTTGATTTTGGTATAGCAGGTGATATTAGAAGAGATATTGTAAGCATTATTACTACTAGATTGGTTTTCATTTTATCTTGCTCCTTTTTTATAAGGTTTTTTATATAAAATAATTAGTATTCTTAATATATAAAGTTTGTTGTATAATGATGTTCAAAATCGGTAAAATTAGCAAAAATTGAATTTATTAAAAAAAGCTTAAAAAGTTTATCTGTTCTAATTTGAATCTCTAGAAGATTCTATCTTATCCAATATTGACTACATCTTCTTTATCTTAATGTAGAAAAAAATAAAATTAAATACTTGTAATATCATTCATATTATGATGGACCTGGAGGGGATAATTGAGAAAGTACCATCTACAGAAAAAATTCTTGGTATAATCTGGATTATAAGTTGGATCTGCGCAATATGGATATATCCTATACAATTCTTCTTAACAGGTCTTTTCTGTCTGTTTTTGATTTTTATTTTAATGGGTAAGTTTGACACTCATGAAGAAAAACATCCACATAAACTCCCAGCAGTATTTACAATGGATAAAAACACCAAAACATTGAAGGTGCAAAAAATCTATGAAGACGGAATCAAATGGGATGACCACGAGATCTGCTCAGGTATGGCCAATCTACCATCAGGATCTATAAAAGAAGGAGATACTGTTACAAACTGTAAGGGAAATGTTGCACTAAGACATATACCATCTAACACACTGGTAGGTGGCTTTAATTTTGATGAAAAATAACTTTTTTAATTAATTTCGACAACATCTGTAAATAAAAGTTTATATAAGAAGAAAAACAAAAATAATTTTTGTAGGGGAAATAAGAAATTGACAGATGTTGAAATAATATATCTTAAAAAAAACAAATATACTAATCAGAATAGTTTTGAACCAGATGTTTTAAATAATTCAAAACAACAAAGCAAAGATATAAAAAAACCTAAAAACAAAATAGAAAAAACAAAACCAAAAAAATATGTTTTTAATCTTAAAAGAACATCTTTTCTAATCACATTTTTTATCATACTAATTATGCTAGTCTCTTCTTCATTTAACGCAGGTTTTATACCAGTTAAAAACTTTTTAGAAATAAAAGAGCCTATAGGAAAAATAAAAGAAATAAACATACAAGAAACAGCTGAAAAATATTCTTTACCACTAAATTCAATAGCCTCTTTTGAAGGCATAAAATATAAAGTATATAGTAGCAGTCAAACAAAAGATATAATAGAAGAAGATTATAAACTCGAGTTAAAAAACGAAGGATTTAATCTAAAATGCACGGGTACTAAAAATATTAAAGGATTTAATTTAAACTATTATGGTTTTATAAAGGGAATAACAGTAATTTTAATACTTACCAGTTCAGATAATATTTTTATCAACGGCTATGAAACATTGGTTTTGTATAGCGCAGGTAGTGTTTTTGATTACGCTGAAATAATAAAAGATAACCGTAATTTTTTAGATTTATAAGAATGATTTATCAAATCCGTATATTAAGAGGATTAGATTTATAAAGGATTGTGTTTTTATAGTATTGGGGGAGTCTGGATTTAGAGTTTTATGGGCGCATCCCATCCCATTCCTTCTTCTTTCCAGACTTCTCTTTTTAAAAATAATTTTTTTTAGAATAATAGCGATAAAATTAGTAAAATATCTTATACTGGAAAACCTGCAGCGACCCATGCATTATAGCCGCCTTTTATATTATAGATTTTACCATAAACATGGCCTACTAAATCAGAGCAAAAACTTGAGCCGACAGAACCATCTTTACTATAAACCAATATATCCTCTGTTGAGTCATAAAGAGTAAGTGCATTAGAATTTAATCTAGCACTGGGTAGATGCCCATGATTAAACTGGCAACTACTACAGCCTTCAAGACCACGGCAATCTACAACATCCAGATTAGAAGAACTATTTATTAAATCATATGCTTCAGATGGATCTATATTAGAAAAACTAGTAGTATAAATATAGTAATCACTTGTAGGATAGCCCTTTGACTCCCATTTTTCATAACCACCTTCAAGATTGTAGATCTTGCCCTCTACTTTACCAGTTAAATTTTCACAGAAACTAGCACCTACTGTACCATTTTTACTATACACAAGTATATCATTAGTCCAGTTATAATAATTCTCAGGGTTGATATTCATCTCAGCACCAGGTAAATGTCCATTATTGAATTGACAAGTACTGCACCCCTCCAGGCCTCTAACATCTACGACAGTAAGATTGGCAGTATTATTTATAAGATCAAAAGCCTCCTCAGAGGATACACTATAATAAGTACTTGAGTCATCTAAAAGATTTAAAGCTAGATAAATTGCAATAAAAACAATGATTAAAGTAAAAACAACTGTTATTATAGCACGCAATGATTTTTCATTGTTTTTTCTTTCGTCTTGCTTATCCATATTTTTTTCTTAATATCTGTTTTAGTATATTTAATTTATTTAAATAAAAAAAGTTTGTTAGTGTATATACAATCCACCATTCACATTTATCGTCTCACCAGTTATATAGCTGGACATATCTGATGCTAAAAACAAACAAGCATCAGCAATATCACCTGGAATTCCAAGTCGTCGAAGTGGAATTTTCTCAATTCTTTTTTTCCTCATATCCTCAGTGTAATGACCAATTATATCTGTATCAACTGTTCCCGGGGCAACAGCATTTACAAGTATGTTTTTGCTGGCAAGCTCAAGGGCAAGACTTCTCATAAGACCAAGCATCCCCGCTTTTGTAGTTGCATAATCTGAACCATGCGATGAGCCTTTAAAAGCAAGTTGAGAGCTGATAAAAATTATTCTACCACCAGGTTTTATAAAAGGCAGTACTTTTTTTGTCAAGTAATAACAACTTGACAGGTTTGTTTTAATTACTTTTTCCCAAATGTTTTCTGGTATCTCATCAAAGCTATTTCTAAAATAAATACCTGCATTATTTACCAAAATATCTATCTTTTTTTGTTTATCAACAAGTTTGTCAACTATGTTTTCAACATCACCTGGATTTGAAATATCTCCTTTTAAAAGAATGCCTTCTCCACCCTTGTTTTTCACAGCATTTAGTGTTTCTTCTGCTTTTTTATCATTTGAAACATAGTTAATCCCAACAAAAGCATTGTTTTCTGCAAACTTAAGAGCTATTCCTCTACCTATTCCCCGGGATGCTCCTGTAATTAGAGCAGTTTTTTGTTTTAACATATTTTTTTAAAATGTTTTTTTAATGTAAAAGAATTGTGGATAAAAAAAACTAGTTTTCTTTGAATTTATCTTTATTTTTTGTATTTATCATCTCGTCAATCTGATCAATTATTTCTTCATGATGTCTATTAGTATAGTTTGTTTTAGCATAATCTTTAAATCTTTCAGATCGGTTTTTAATCATAAATGAATCTGGTTCATCTGAAAACAAATCATTTGATTCTTTTTCTAATCCTGATTTAAGATTATCATCAATTACGTTTTTTACACTTGAACCTGTTTTATAATGTTCATCTGAAGTTGATATTAACTGATTTTTTGTCAACTTATTTTTTGATATTTTTTTGTGTTTATTGTGTTTTGAAAAGAAATGAACTTTATCTAGGTCTAGATTATTTTCTAATCTGTAATTTGTTAAATAATTATAGGTGTGTTTTTCAGATTTTGAACTAAAAAATAATTTATATGCTACTATTATCATAGCAAAAATTAACAAACATAAAACAAGAGCTATAAACCAATTTTTAAAAACAAAAACTGAATTTTGTTTATTTTCTTGTGTTTTTTCAAGTGTGCTGTATTCTCCATAAGCCTGTGAACTTATTTCATAATAATAATCCCATTCTCCATCATCTGTGACATCAATCAATACCATATCATTTTCAATGACAACATCAGATATTTCTTCTGTTACTGTGTCATATACTAAATCTATTTCTCCGTCACCCTCCCGGTCTATCAAGCAATAGGTGTTACCATTGATTTCAAAGCTTATTATATTTTCAGAACTTTGATAATCAGACCCTATCTTTTTTTCTATTTCATCAGGAATGTTATCATTGTCACTGTCAATATTTGATATTATTACATCATCAGGATTATATGGATCTGTTTTATTTTCTTCCACTGTTGTCTCATCTATTATTATATTTGCAAAAGTTGTATCTGTTGAGCTTTCATCTTTGTCATCTGTGACTGTTAATTTTACAGTATAATTACCTGGTTTTAAGTAAATATGATTAACTGATTCTTCAGAGCTTTTGTTTCCATCACCAAAATTCCAGCTATATTCTGTTATCTCTCCATCTTCATCACTGCTTTTTGAGCCATCAAAGCTTATGCTTTGATTTACAAAACCTTGGTATGAACCATTAGCATTTGATGTTGGAGGAATATTTTTGGGGGGCGGAGTATAAGATGGTGTATATCTTCTTGCAGGCGGATCTGGAGAGGGTGGCTCTGATTCTGTTGTAAAATAATATGTTTTATTTGTATAATTTAATCCATCTGTCACATTAACATACCATATATAATTCGTTGAATATGAAAGAGAAGAAACACTGCATTGTTTAGTACCATTAGTTGCATTTAATCCTAAAGAGTTACCGATATCTGGGCTGGTTTGAATACTCCAGTTAAAACTGTCTCCATCACTATCGTTTAAAAGTATGCTAAGGCTTGATAGAGTTTTTTCAACATTATCTGTATCATTACTAGGATTTGGATCTGTAACTGTTGGCGCTGAATTATTAGAAGGACCAGGTCTTGTTGTAAAATTATACCATTTAGAACTTATGTTATAGATATCATATGCATTAACCCATATCGTATATGTTGTGGAATAACTTAGATTCATAAATGTTATATTTTTAGTTCCATCATCTGAATTGTTTTCAGATTTACTTTGATTATTACTGCATTGAATCGAGTAATTAAAAGAATCATTTTCTAAATCATCTATGTTGATACTCCAGTTCAGAGAAAGATTTTGAATAATTGAATTATTACCAGGGTCTGGAGAACTAACCATTGGAGCAAAATTATGTGTTGTAGAGGTGTTAATTAATGCGGGGTTACTCCAGACATTATCTGTATTATTATATGACCATAACTTGTAATACCTAATGGTTTGCGGTGCTAAATCTTCTTGTAAAGCTGTTTGATCTGTACCATTATATAACTCATCATGATCACTTATATTCCAGGTACTATCCTCATAATCGCTACATTCAACTAGAGTAAAATCTGCTTCATCATCATCTATCCAATTTAGTTGTATTTGAAATCTAGTATTATTTGTGTTAAAAGATGATGGCGGATCAGGAGTATATAACGAACGGGTTGTAAATGAATAACTCTCATTTGTCCAGGTATAAGAATCTGTCACATTAACATACCATGTATATTCTGTTGCATAGCTAAGATTTGAAATATTACAAATTTTTATTCCACCCGCCTCATCTACCCCTGAGGAATTACCAACATCTGGAATAGTTTCAATATTCCAAGTTAGACTATCAGAATTAATATCAGAAATATTAACACTTAACTCTGAAAGATTCAAAGCAATATTAACAGAATCATCTAAAGGATCCGGGTTCTCCAATATAGGTGCGGTATTTGAACTGTTTAAACGTATTTTTTGCGCAGGGTCACCAAACAGATGAGCACTATACCACGCATAACACCATGCATGTGAATTAGAATTTATAACTGCAGCCATTTTATCCTGAGAATAAGCCATGGCGTTTCCTATCTGCCAGTTTTCAGTATGATCTGCTTGTATATTAAAAAAATAATCCCAGAAATATGCATGTAAATACTGACTCGCACCATCTGTATTAGCATTTGATCCATAACCATAACCTGTGTTAAGAACTAACGCATAAGCATGTTTATCAGGATATGAGCATATCATCATCTCACAACCCGATTCACCAGTACCCAAGTTATGAAACCTTCCAGACATACAAGCCTGCGAATAACCAAAAAATGGTTTTGAGTTTGTTATATCATCCCAGTTTTCAAGACTAAAAATCTTTGACCAACTACCATGATCCAAATGATTTATAATTGATGCATTATCATTTGTTAAACAGTTCTCAAAATAAGTAGGATAATCTAAATCAACATCTTCATCATATATCCTCTCAGAAGTATCTATCTGTAAGCAAGAATGATTTGTATTGAACTCTTCAAAACCTGTAAAATCTCTATGTGTATCTGTTCCAAGTCTTAACTCTTCCATATATTGTTTTGAGCTTACATTGTCCCATCCAAGATGCCCACCCCAAAAAGAAGAGCTTCTAAGCCACTCAGTTGAAAGACTATTATTTATATCATAATTTATAATCTTAGAAACAGCATTTGAGATATGCTCTGCATTACTTGCTGTAATTCTTCCAATAAATAACTCGCCATACAAATCATTGACACCACTACCAACTCCACCACCCCAAATATCCTCAGATGAACAATACCAATCACCATCTAAATGACTATAATACATATCACAGGCCATAGAATCATAAGATACAATCTCATAATAATCTGTAAATAGTCTAAAAGGCACTATTTGATGATCGGGATCTGAGTCCCAATCACCTGCTAAAAGTACATATTCTGTATTCCAATCCTGATAAGCATCCTTACAGAATTCTCTAACATGCGCTTGTGTATCATTAAAGGTACTTGTTTGATTCCAGTAATCTGAACAAGAAGAAATTTCTTCCACAGTTACAATTGTTGCATTAAACCCACTGTAACTTTCCCTGTGAACTACTAAATCAGATAGATTATATTCATAACCCACGGTATTGGAGAGAGAATCAGATGTAATAATTACATACTCATAGGTTTCAGAGGGATCACAAATGCCATTTTCAAATTCAAAAACTAAATCATTTGAACCTGATTTTAGATTTTTATAAGAAATATACTCCTCAGGATTCTCAACCAGATTACTAATTAACTTATTATCCTCATATGAATCCCTATAAAAAATATTTTCATTTTCTAAATTTTTTTTATCAGAATCCTCAAGAACAAGATCAATAGTAATCTCAGGGGTATAATACAACAAACCAGATTTTGGAATATATTGAACAGGATACAAAAAAATCGTGAAAACTTTATAACCCCTGCAAAAACCAAGATCACCTAAACTATAAACCTCATCAAAAACAGGTTCCTGAGAGTTATAGAGAGTTTCATTTATCAAAAAATTATTTTCATCAATGTTTTTACTAAAAGGAAATGATTCCTGCTGAGGAGCCACAGGTTTATTTATTAGATCATCTCTTATTTCTATAAAAGGCCTATTTGAAACTTTAACATCTGATACAATTTTGCCTGAAGGAACAAGTATTCTTGCAGGATACACAGGTAAAACAGGATCGCCTGTTTTTCCAAAAGAAATACAATCATCTAATTTTACGTATGTAAAAACAGAATTGTTAATAGATATATCAAAAAAAGAAGGATCTTCAAATTCAATATTACATATAATAGATGATTGATTACTATTTGCAGTTGAATAAAATGAAATAAAAAAATTGGAAAAAAACAGAGTTAACACTATGTATAATACAAAATAACGCTGCTTTCCGCTAAGCAGTTTTTCAGGCGCATCCCAATACACAGATAGTCCCATCCAAATTCAAAAATTGAAATACAATATTTTGAACAAAAAAGGTATCAGTTGATCTTTATTTAAGTATTACTAATACAAAAAACATTTCAAAAGTTTTATGTTAAAAAATTAAAAAAATAAAGAAAAAATGTAACAAAATTTAAATGAATACAAACTTTTTTTCAAATTGTTACATAAAAGGAATATTTTTATATAATAACGTCTTTATACCACCCCATATGGCAAAAAATAGTGTTAAACAAATAAAAAAAGATGAAAAAAAGATATTAGATGAACTTACAAAAAATGCCAATAAAAGCATAAATGAAATAGCAAAGACCTGTGGTTTTTCACGTCAGAAAGTATGGAGAATAATCAAAAATTTAGAAAAAAATAACACAATATGGGGATACACCGCAATAATCGATGAAGAAAAACAAGAAAAAAATGGTTTTATAGTCTTAATTAAAAGATCAAACGAGCCTCTTACAAAAGAGTTGATAGGCAAAATAGTAAATAGAGAACTGGTTAAAAAATCAAAAAAATCAGATATTGAAGTAATAAGCAGCATATACGCAAATGGTGCTTTTGATTGGGTTATATGCTTTACTGCAAATGATATCAAAGACGCAAAAAGTTTTGTTGAGAATATAAAAATAGTTTTCAAGGGTTATATTTCAGAGATATATCTACTTGAAAAAATGTTTGCAGCAGAGAAATGCGGTATATCAAACCCTAATATAGCTAAACTTAGAGATTTTTTTGATTTATAAAAAAAATTTATTCTTTTTTGTTTTCTTCTTTTTCTTTTACTTCAGCTTCAGGATTAACATTTTCTGATTTTTCTTCTTTTTTAGGTTCTTGCTTTGGTTGTTCTGGTTTTTCTTGTTTGTTTTCTGCAGGTTTTTCAGAAGGCTTATTATCTTTGGAAGCTGGTTGTTTTTTTCCACTTGATTTAAATTCTGTATATCCACATTTACCACAGCTGAATCTATTTTTATGTTCTGCTAGAAAAACAGCTGGACCGCATTTTGGACAATGTTTTCTGATTCGATTTATCTTGTTTCCTTCAACTTTGAAAAATTCTCTTTTTTTCATTTTTTATTCCTTCTTTTCTTCTTTTTGATCCTTTTTTTCTTCGTCTTTGTTTTCAGGTTTTTTCTCTTCAGATGCTTCTTCTTTTTTAGTTTCTTGCTTTGGTTGTTCTGGTTTATCTTCTTTAGACTCATTTGTTGGCTTGTTTTCAGAGGGTTGTGTTTTTTCTTCTTTTTGATCTGTTTCTTCAGTTTTTTCTACTGGTTCAGATTCTTGTTTTTCTTCTGGTTTATCTTCTTCAGCAGGTTTATCCTCATCAGTTTTCTCTTCGGATGGTTGTGGTTTTTCCTGCTTTGGCTCTTCAGCTTCGGTTTTGGTTTCTGGTTCTGCTGCTTTTTCAGGTTCAGCCTTTACCTCAGGCTCTGCTTTTTTCTCTTCAGTTGCAGGGGCAGGTTCTGGTTTTTCTTCTTTTGGTTTTTCTTTTTGTTTTTCCCTTATCATTTTGTTTCTTTTCAGGATATGTTTTTTTTCAAGATCCTTTGCTTTTGCCTCTGAAGAATAAATCTTTGCATAACCAGTTGTTTCTTGTGAGCCGAAACCTGGGTTTATAGCATTTACAATAACATTTTCTTTTTTTGCATTTAGTTTTTCAGCTAGTTCACTTCTCACCAGTTCCCTATTTGGTGTTTTTTCACCCGGGTGTTTTACTGTAAAGTAAACCTCTGTTCGGTTTAATAAAGGATTATTTCTTTTTGAGTCGATTTCAATTTCCATAATAATCACATCTTATCAAGTACTTGTTTAACTTTATCCTTATTTTCTCTTGTTGGTTTAACAACTAAGACCCCCTTATCCGGCAATCCATATATTATAGTTACGTCTACTGGAGCTAGATAAATAGCTGCAAGGGATGCAAGGTCTTCTTCTCCTTTTACTTCAATTCTAAGTGATTGATTGTTATTTTCATATGATAGTTTTATAACATTCCATAACTCATCAGTGATTTTACCTGCAGGATTACTAATTTTTATTGTTTTTTTACCATATGAGTTTAAGGTTTTAATAATATCTTCAGAGCATTTACCACGATGGGTATGATAATCAATGATACAAAAAAAAGGCTCGATATTATTTTTCAAAAGCGTATATGTAACCATATCGCCAATGCTTACAACTTTTTTTTCTTTTTTAAGAATGTTAAGCAGTTTTTTTTCATCTACTAAAGTGCCTATAGGCTGTTTTAAAAGAGTTCGCATGTTATTTGGTAGAGTATACATAATCTCAAAAACAAAAAAATTTTTTTTACATTACTTTTAGAGCGTATTTACCTGGTTTTTTAATGTTCATTTTTTGTGCTACTTGAGAAGTCTTTGGATCACGGATTATAACATATCCTCTCCATCTTTTAGATGTAGGAACTGAGCAGATTGGACATACATCCTTCTCTGTTAATAGATGACAGGTTTTACATGCTCTCATATTCTTCATTTTTTACCCTTCTTTTTATCTTTTTTCTTTTTTGATTTCTCTTTCTTTTTATCTTCATCTGATTCATATATCCATTCATGTGCACCAAGTGAGGGCTGTCTCATAGTTAAACCGATTTTGCTTTCACGAGATGAAATCTCATTTAGACTGACTGCTACTACTCTTGTTCTTACCGGATCACCTGTTTTAAGGACCTGTTTTTTTTCTTTTCCTGTAACAACCTCGCTGTCTGCATCTACTTCTACATAATCATTCATTATCTGACTCATATGAACAAGTGCATCAAGTGGACCGATATGACAGAATGCTCCAAATTCCACTATTTCACATACAACTGCATCAAGTACTTCCTGCAACTCTGGTTTGAATGTAAGTGCATCAAAAGAGACTTTCTGATACATAGCACCATCACCATGAATGACTACACCGCTTCCAACGGGCTCTATGTTTTCTGCAACAACTATTACACCCTGGTTTTTACGCATAGTTCCTTCAAATGTTTCCTGTACTATACTTGTTACTACATCAGATAAATCTTCGCTGAATTTATTTGGCGGAATCCTTACTGTATCTTCTATTTTAACCATGTAATACATAATATATCACTACTCTAAACTATCAGGTTAGCTGACTTGGTATATATTTATTCCTTATATTCTTTTTGAATGATAAATATTTTTTATGTTAAAGCAAGTATCAAAGGCAAAAACACAAGTGATACTATACTCATAAGCTTTATTAGTATATTTAGTGACGGCCCAGATGTATCCTTACATGGATCACCTACAGTATCTCCGATAACAGTTGCTTTATGAGCATCAGAGCCTTTGCCACCTAAATTACCTGATTCCACATATTTTTTTGCATTATCCCATGCACCACCAGAGTTTGCAAGAAATACTGCAAGCAAGAAACCAGTTGCAATAGATCCTACCAACAGTCCACCTAATCCCTCTGGCTTTAATATTATTCCTACAACTATCGGAGAAATAACTGCTAGAAGACTTGGTAGAATCATTTCTTTTAAAGCCTGCTTTGTACTTATCGCAACACAACCTTTGTAATCTGGTTTGTTTTTATCACTTTTCAAAAGACCAAGTTCTTTGAATTGTCTTCTAACTTCTTCTACCATCTGATATGCTGCACGACCTACTGCACCCATTGTAAGTGCAGTAAAAACAAATGGAAGCATAGCACCAATAAATATCCCAACTACTACATTTGGATTAGCAAGATCAAGAACCAAATTATATCCCATAGCACCCGCAGTAGTAATATATGTAAAAATCAAGGCAAGAGCAGTAATCGCGGCTGATCCTATAGCAAAACCTTTACCCATAGCAGCAGTAGTATTACCTACTGCATCAAGCTGCTCTGTATTCTCTCGCACTTCTTTTCCCATTCCAGCCATCTCAGATATTCCCTGCGCATTATCTGCAACAGGACCATAACAATCAGTTGCAAGGGATACACCAAGAATGGAGAGCATACCAACCGCTGAAATTGCTACACCATAAAAATCTGCAAAATAATATGCTATAAGCATAGCTGCTACAACTGCTAAAACCGGTATTATTGTACTCATCATACCAACCTGCAAACCTTGTATAATAACAGTTGCAGGACCAGTCCTAGATGACTCTGCAATACTCTGAGCAGGTTTTCTTTTCTCAGAAGTATAATACTCCGTGCTAAAACCTATAACAAGGCCTGCTGCAAGACCTGCAAGTATCGCATAGAAAGGATTTAGATCATCAAGCGTGAAATAAATTGCTAAAAATGAGAGTATTGCTGTAAGAAACGCTGAAACATATAATGAGTTTCTAAGTGCACCATATATGTTTTTTCCCTTACCCATTGTAACTATTAAAATACCAATGATTGATGCTATAATACCTAACGCAGCTAGAATCAGTGGAAGCCAAAGTGCTGCATCCATGTTGCTGGTTGTAACTATAAACTTTCCAAGTGTTTGAGGACCATTTGACAAAACAAGTGCCATAGTAACTGCTGCAAGTGCCATTGTAGCAATAAGTGAATCTACGTATGACTCAAAGAGATCCGCACCCATTCCAGCGACATCACCAACATTATCACCTACTTGATCTGCAATTACCGCAGGGTTTCTTGGATCATCCTCAGGTATTCCTGCTTCAACCTTTCCGACAAGATCTGCTCCAACATCTGCAGCTTTTGTATATATTCCTCCGCCTACACGAGCGAAAAGTGCAATTGATGATGCTCCAAAACCAAATCCAAATAACATATTTGTAGCTGTTGTAGCAGAAAATGAGAAAAGATTTATAAAAGCGTAATAAAGACCAAATACCCCAAGAACTCCAAGACCTACCACACACATACCCATAACGGCTCCACTAGAAAATGCGATTGATAGACCTTTTGAAAGACTGTTTTTTGTTCCCTCAGCAGTTCTAGCATTTGCCATTGTAGCCATACGCATTCCAATGTTACCTGATAAAGCTGAAAGTATTGCACCTATTACAAATGCAAAGGACAAACCCATTTCTATGTTACTGCCCTCTATAAAAGAAGCAATAAACAGTAAAACTGCGACTATTGCCACAAATATGACCAATACTTTATATTCGCTGTTTAAAAATGCCATAGCGCCTTCTCTAATGGCATGTGAAAGTTCTTTCATTTTTTCGTTTCCAACATTTTGATTTTTAACTTTAAAATACAAAAATGTTGCGAAAAGCAAAGCAATTATGCCTCCGATTGGTGCTATTATCCATAACTCCATAATAACCTCTCACCCTATCTGACTGGAATCTATAATACTTATATAATTGTTATGATTTGATAAGCAAAACAAAGGAATACTAAGTTACATATTTTCCATACCAAATGTTTATGTATAATTCCTTATTACGGGTTAATAATTTAATAGATATAACATAGAAATATTAGAGGTGTTTATTGTGTCAGATACAGTAGTAAGTGAAATAAAACAAGAAGAAGGTCAGAATAAAACAAATTGGAAATCAATTGATGGAAACACCGCTGCAACACATGTAGCATATGCTTTTAGTGATGTAGCAGCGATTTATCCGATTACTCCTTCTTCACCAATGGGAGAAATGGCAGATGCATGGTCTGCAGAAGGTCTTAAAAATATTTTTGGTCAAACAGTAAACGTTACAGAGATGCAATCTGAAGCAGGTGCTGCAGGAGCTATTCATGGATCACTTTCCGCAGGTGCACTGACTACAACTTTTACTGCGTCACAAGGTCTTCTACTTATGCTTCCTAACATGTATAAAATAGCAGGAGAACTTATGCCTGCTGTATTTCATATAGCAGCTCGCTCAATTGCAGCTGAAGTACTTTCTATTTTTGGAGATCACTCTGATGTAATGGCCGCAAGACCCACAGGTTATGCAGAGATTGCATCTTCTTCGATACAAGAAATAATGGATTTAGCACTAGTTGCACACCTCTCAACCCTAAGAGCATCTGTTCCATTCCTGCATTTCTTTGAAGGATTCAGAAGCTCACATGAAATCCAAAAAATCGAAATGATAGACTATGATGATATGGCTAAACTAGCTGACTGGGATGCAATAAAAAAACATAGAAACAGAGCACTTAACCCAGAGCATCCTCATATAAGAATGGGTGCAATGGGACCGGATACATATTTTCAGGTTAGAGAACGTGGAAACGAGTTTTATAACAAAGTACCAGGTATTGTTCAAGAAGAAATGAACAAAGTAGCAAAAATCACGGGTAGACAATACCATCTATTCGACTACTACGGCCATCCAGAAGCAAAAAGAGTGATAATTATGATGGGTGCCGGTTCAAAAACAACTGAGGAAGCCGTAGAATATCTAAACTCACAAGGAGAAAAAGTAGGAGTAGTAATAGTTAGATTATTCAGACCATTTTCCGCTGAAGATTTCTACAACACAATCCCAAAAACAGCAGAAAAAATAGCAGTACTTGATAGAACCAAAGAACCCGGTGCATATGGTGAGCCATTATATTTGGATGTATGCTCAGTATTTCAACAAAAAGGCGATAATAGAAAAATTGTTGGTGGAAGATATGGTCTTAGCTCAAAACAATTCACTCCAACTATGGCAAAAACCGTTTTTGATAATCTTAAATTAGATAAACCAAAAAACAATTTTACAATAGGAATAACTGATGATGTAACACATACCTCACTTGAACCATCAGAAAAAATTGATACAGCAACAAAATCCATGGTCCGCTGTAAATTCTGGGGAATAGGCGGCGATGGAACAGTTGGTGCAAATAAAAACGCGATAAAAATAATTGGGGATAACACCAATAAATACGCACAAGGATACTTTGAGTATGATGCGAAAAAATCTGGTGGTGTAACCCGCTCACATCTTCGTTTCGGCGATGACCCTATTAAATCAAGATACTTGATAAACACAGCAGAATACATTGCATGTCATAATCCTTCATATGTAGACAAATATGATTTGTTAGAAGGAATCAAAGAAGAAGGCACTTTTGTTCTTAATTCACCATGGACTTTAGAGGAGATGGAAGAAAAATTCCCAGCGAGCCTAAAAAGAACTATTGCTCAAAACAACCTAAAATTCTACAATATTGACGCAGTAAAAATAGCAAAAGAAGTAGGCCTTGGCCAAAGAATCAACATGGTCATGCAAACAGTATTTTTCAAACTATCAGAAATACTAGACGTTGATGAAGCAGTTGATCTTTTAAAACAAGCAATCAAAAAAAGCTATGGACACAAAGGCGATGAAATCGTTCAAATGAACTACAACGCAGTAGACAAAACAATTGAGCGTATTGAAAAAATCAACTATCCAGAGTCATGGAAAAACGCAACAGACACTCAAGAAGAAACAAAAGACAACAAACCTGAGTTTGTAAAAAAAGTCGTAGAAACAATGGCTTCTTTGAAAGGTAATGACCTCAAAGTCTCTGATTTTGAACCTAGTGGTTTCTTCCCACTTGAAACAAGCAAATACGAAAAAAGAGGAATAGCAATAGAAATTCCCAAGTGGGTTCCTGAAAACTGTATACAATGTAACCAATGTGCAATGGTTTGTCCTCATGCAGCAATCAGACCATATCTAGTGACAGATGAAGAAGCAGAAAAATCTCCTGAAGGATTTGAGGGAATAAAAGGAGTTGGAAAAGAAGCAACAGACTATAAATTTAGAATACAGGTATCTGCCCTTGACTGTGTTGGATGTGGAAACTGTGCTGATATCTGTCCTGCTCCAAAAGGAAAAGCACTATTGATGAAACCAATAGAAACACAGATAGAAAAACAAGCACCACTATTTGATTATTTAAACAAACTACCGGAGAGAACAGGTGGATTTGACAAATACAGTCTAAAAGGCTCACAATTCAAAAAACCTTTACTCGAGTTCTCTGGAGCATGTGCTGGCTGTGGGGAAACACCCTATGTAAAACTAATAACCCAGCTCTACGGAAACCGGATGATAATTGCAAATGCAACAGGTTGCTCCTCAATATGGGGAGGATATGCACCATCAGTACCATGGGCAAAAGACAGAAACGGACACGGCCCGGCATGGGCAAACAGTCTATTTGAAGACAACGCAGAATATGGTTTTGGTATGCAACTTGCAACAACACAGAGAAGAAAGAACCTTAAAATGAAAGTTGAACAAGCAATTAAAAATGATGAAGTATCAGGAGAGCTAAAAAACCTATTTGGAGAATGGCTAAACAACTTTTTATCAGGTGATAAATCAAAAGAACTATCACTAAAGATTCAAAAAGAACTAAAGCAAACAGACAAAAAAGGTTTAATCGGCGAAATATGGGAATCAAAAGACATGTTTACAAAACCATCACACTGGATAATAGGTGGAGATGGATGGGCATATGATATAGGCTACGGCGGTCTTGACCATGTTATTGCGATGGGACATGATGTAAACATTTTAGTCCTTGACACAGAGGTCTATTCAAACACAGGAGGGCAATCATCAAAAGCAACACCAATAGGATCAGTTGCAAAGTTTGCAGCATCGGGTAAAAAAACAGTGAAAAAAGATTTAGGACGCATGGCTATGACCTATGGATATGTATATGTCGCAAGTGTTGCAATGGGTTCAAATAAAAATCATCTTATGAAAGCAGTAAAAGAAGCAGAATCATACCCTGGACCATCACTAATTATCGCTTATGCACCATGTATAAACCATGGAATAAAAGAGGGCATGGGGCGCTCACAAAACGAAGAAAAAATCGCGGTAGACACAGGTTACTGGCCACTATATAGATTCGATCCAAGACTAAAAGACGAAGGCAAAAACCCATTCCAACTTGACTCAAAAGAACCAAATGGTAAACTACATGATTTTTTGATGGGTGAAATAAGATACAACACACTTTATAGATCATTTCCAGATGAAGCAGAAAGATTACATAAACTACTTGAAAAAGATGTAAACGAAAGATACAAAGCATACAAAAAAATGGCGGAAGACTAAATCCGCCATAAAAAAAATATTTTAATATTTATACAATAATTTTTTTTACCTGTTCTATATTACCCTTTTTTGAGGATGTAATTTTTTTGAATAATCGAGCAGATGAGATAGGTCAAATTATAAAAAAGACTAGGCAAATAAAAATAGTAACACACATCGATGCAGATGGAATAACAGCAGGAAGTATTGCATATAAAACACTTGAAAGACTTGGAAAAGAATTTTCAATTGAGTTTGTAAAACAACTTGATGAAAATGTTATTGAAAAACTTAAAAATGATAACCCTGATCTTGTTTGGTTTACGGATCTTGGCAGCAGTATTTCAACTGTTTATCCTGATTTAAATAAGATTATAACTGATCATCATGAGTGTCCAGATAATTCCAATAAAACCTTTCATTTCAATCCACACTTATTTGGTCATGACGGTGGATTTGAGCTAAGTGGAGCAGGAGCAACATATTTTGTTTCAAAAAAAATTGATAAAAAAAACATGGATTTATCATCATTGGCAATTATTGGAGCAATCGGCGACCTGCAGGATAGAAGACATGGGAAACTAACGGGTCTTAACAGAGAGATTCTAAAAGATGGTGAGAAAACAGGTTTTGTAAAACCACTTATGGATATACGCTATTTTGGAAGAGAAACCCGGCCTGTTTACAAACTTTTACAATATGCAAATAATCCAGTAATACCCGGTATTACAGGTAGGGAAGCTGCTTGTATTTCTTTTCTGCAGGATTTAGGAATAATCATGAAAGACGGGGACAGCTGGAGGAAATGGATTGATCTGAGTAAGGCTGAAAGAAAGCTAATAATATCTAATATTGCACAAAATTTACTTACAAAAGGTTTTGGTGCAAAGAATACAAAAAAAATAATCGGTGAGATATATCTTTTAGAAAAAGAAATTGAAGGATCAGAATTACATGAAGCAAAAGAATTTGCAACATTGCTAAATTCCACCGCTCGATATGGCCAATATGATGTTGGCCTGAAGGTTTGCCTGGGAGATAGAGACAAATATTTAAAAGAAGCAAAGAATCTGCTCAGAGGACACCGTGCAAACTTGGTGGAAGGACTTCAGTTTGCAAAAGAAGAAGGCATAATAAAAAGAAAATACTTACAGTATTTTCATGCAGGAACAGGTATACGGGATACAATTGTTGGAATAGTTGCAAATATGCTTCTCAGCCAAGAAGATATAAGCTGTGAGTTGCCACTTATAGGTTTTGCTGAAAAAGACGATGGAAACATAAAGGTCTCTGCTCGTGCAACACAAAATCTTGTTGAAAAAGGATTAAATCTTTCTGATGCACTTAAAAATTCAGCAAGTGTATTTGACGGTGTAGGTGGTGGGCATAGTATCGCAGCTGGTGCTACAATACCTAAAGGAAAAGAAGAAGAATTCCTTAATCTTTTAGAAAAAGAAATTAAAAACCAGCTTTCAAACTAATCTGATGACGTTTTATAGATTTCTTCAACTGTAACTGTATACTTTAATGATTCACCTGCTAGAGGACTAAGGCTAAAAGAATAATCTACACCTACACCATATTGAAGAAGCTGAGATATAGTATACTGAAGTGCTTCTGAAGGATAATCAACAATAAGACTCTGGCTTTCATTCCTCTCAATTGTATCTCTTCTATCAAACAGAGAATAAGATGTATTGCCAGTATAAGGATTCTGATAACTACAATTGATCTTATCAGATGTAACATTTACAACAGTATAAACAGTTGTTCCAAACATACTCTGAACACTCATTGTATCATCTATCTCGGGATTATGTTGAATAATAATAGTTGAATTGTTCATACTAACAACACTTGAAACATCTTCCCAGTACTGGATACCAACCGAAGAATTTGTCCATGTAAAATTATTCATCTTATCATCTGGGGGAGTAGTATAAAGATAAGCAGTTGTCTTGTTTACAAAAACATATTCTGTAGCGTTTTCCCAAGCTGGATACATAGTGGTTTTTTGACCTTCTTCAACTTTCGTTCGTAAAGAAAGAAGTGTAGTAGGTACATCTCCAAAACTACTGATAAACTCATCTGGCATAGCTGCAGTTTCTTGTATATCTATTATTTCTATTATTTGATCGTCAGAGCCAGGATAAGAAAACACTATTTCATCACCAATCTCTGGACCATAACCATATGCTTCTTCAGGAGAAAGTGTAAAACTAGTTTCTTCTCCTTCTTTTAAACCAACAAGTGATTCTAAAAATCCTTCAATAAGTTCCGAGGAATAAGTATCATAACCCTCTGGAGAAGAAGAATCATCAAAGCTTACATATATCTGCAAGGGATCTGTCTCAGAGTTATTCTCGATAAAAGTATCATTAGATGCATATCTCAACAAATAATGAACATCCACACAATCGCCTTCTTCAACTGTTAACGATGAGGATTGACCAAATACATTTTCAACAATTTCATCTAGATATGTTTTTCCTGTTTCAGGGTTTTCCTGAGATAAGATAAAAAACGAAAGTGCTCCGATTATAAGTACTGCTAATCCTAATACTGCTATTCTTTCAATTTGCATATTAGGGTTGAATCAAATCATGATATATTAAAGTAACTCTATTATCTAGAGAGAAAAATATTTTCTATTGTTTTTCTAATTATTTTAGCAGCAAGAATTGATGTCTGTCCATTGTCATAATTTGGGCATACTTCAACAAGGTCAAATCCAATTAGTTTTGGTGCAAAACATTTTATTATATCCATTATTTCAAAAGGATTTAAACCAAATGGTTCAGGTGTGCTTGTACCTGGGGCATATGCAGGATCTAAAAAATCTATATCAAGGGTTAGATAGACTTGTTTTTGTCCAAGATATTCTTTTGTTTGTTTTAAAATTTTTTTAATACCTTCTGTTTTAAAATCAGATGAGGTCTTGTAAAATAATTTATCTTTTTTTGCTTTTTCAAATTCTTCTTTCTCAGCTGATCTAATACCAAGAACCGCAATATTTTTGATATCAATATTATCAGCTATTCTTCTCAAGACACATGCATGGTTATATTTCTCATTTTCATACTCTTCTCTATAATCCATATGTGCATCAAGTGATAAAATCGATATATCCTCAGAAAAAGCATGAACGATACCGGGTGTAATTGAGTGTTCTCCACCTATTGTAACGGGTATTTTATTTTTTGAGACAATATTTTTAAAATGTTTTTTTACAATATTATGCATTTCCTTAGGTGATTTTTTTTCAACAGCTAAGTCTCCATAATCATGTATCTTTACATCTTTAATATCGACATTGTTTTCTATATTATATGTCTCAAAATTCCAGCTTGCTTGTCTAATAGCCCTTGGTCCTTTCAAAGCTCCTTTTCTAAAAGAAGATGTTTTATCATAAGGAACCCCAGTTATTACAAACTCGGATTCATCTAAATTTGATTCGGCATCAGCGAAATAATTTGGAAAATTCATAAGGCCAATAACAAAAAAGTTGGAATGGTTTATATTGTTTTTTATACTCTAGTTATTTTTTTCCTGCCAAGTGCTATGAGATATGATATTTCAGAACCAGGTTCCAGTTTCCCTTTGTATTCCTCTGGTATCGGCATTTCAAATGTTTCATATGTTTCCATGTCCATGAGCTGGACATTATCGCCCATTAGCGCTACTACTTGTGCAGTTCTTTTATCAATTATTGGTACACCTATTTTGTGTTTTACAGGATGTACTACACTTCTTTTTTGTCCATCAAAAACACCAACTGCTTCTATTCGTGCTTTTGCTTCACCGTGTTTACCTGGTTTACTAGTTGAAATGCTCATTATTTTACACGGTTCATCATCAATTATCATATATCTATTGACTTTTAATGTTCTTACTTCTGCTAATTCTTTCATTTTTTATTCCTCAGGTATTTTATATACAACATCATGCTCACGAACCCTGTCTTTTACTTTGATTCCGACTTCATCACCAGATTTTACAGATTCAACAGGATTTCTATCAACTTCCATACTTTTGATTTTTTGTTTAAAATCAGTATGAGCTCCAACAATGTGAATAGTATCTCCTATTTTAAGTTCACCATTTGTTATCTTTATTGCAGCAACACTTACATTTGTGAAGAAATGTTCTACAGCCCCTATTTTTTCTTCAACCATACTAATCACAAATCATTAATAACATTTATTTTATTTAAAATCACAGTAATTTTTCTTAATCTGAGTCCACAATCTCATAAATCGCTTTTTTACCATGCTTTTGGCAAACAAAACCTTCCCATTTTGAATCCCATTGCATAGGATTTCCACAAACAGGACACGCGAGACTATCTATTATCTCACGGTGTTGTTTTGTACGAGTTTTTACAACCTCTACCTTGATTTTTTTAGTAGGATCTAACGAATTCATTACATATACAACACCACTTGGTGGAAGAAAAGGTGTGTTGTCTTTCTGCATTCTTTTTTTTCGATATGCTTTCATCTGTTGTTTATATTTCTCCATCATGGTTTGTCTTCGGCCCATAATAATCAACTCAATTTTTTCTTTAAACCTGAATAAAGCTTTTGTTTTATAACTTCTTTCCCTTTACAGATATTGATGAAAGTTAAAAATCTACCGGTGAAAAACGAGATAAAAGAAGTTCTCAGCACACATAACATAGAAGAACTATATCCACCACAGGCAAAGGCTTTACCATTTATATTAGATAGTAAAAACGTTGTTTTATCTATTCCCACAGCAAGTGGCAAAAGCCTTGTTGCATATCTTGGTATTGTAAACAAGCTTGTAAATGAGGGTGGAAAAGCTCTTTATATTGTTCCATTAAAAGCACTTGCACGTGAGAAATATGAGGAACTAAAGCTTTTTGAAAAACTTGGTTTGAAAGTAGGTATTTCAACAGGAGATTTGGATGATTCAGATCCACGTCTAGCACGCTTTGACATTATTGTTTGTACCTCTGAAAAAGCAGATTCTCTTCTGCGTCATAAAATTTCATGGCTTAACACAATTAAAGTTCTTGTGATTGATGAAATTCATCTTATACATGATTCAGGCCGTGGGCCTACTCTTGAAGTAATTATCTCACATTTTAAAAGCCTGAATCCTAAAACCCAGATTATTGCCCTCTCCGCAACAATCAAGAATGCCACAGAACTTGCTTTGTGGCTTGATGCAAAACTAGTGCAATCCGACTGGCGTCCTGTTCCACTTCGTGAAGGTGTTTGTTTTAAAACAGATGTTAAATTCGATGATGGAAAAATCGTATCAATAAAAGGCGAGAGAAAAAAACCTGTGGAGCTGCTCGTTGAAAACTCTATTAAAAACGGTGGTCAAGTCTTGGTTTTTGTAAATACCAGACGATCCACTGTCTCTGTCGCAACAAGACTCAGCACTATTGTTAATAATCTTTTATCAGAGGAGGATAAAAAAGAAATAAAGTCTTTGCTTAGTTCTTCGAAAAAACAGCTAACTGAGACGACATCTGTTGATAAAAAATTGTTTAACTGTTTGAAGAATGGTGTTAGTTTTCACAACGCAGGCCTGTCTAGCATTCAGAGGAGAACCGTGGAGACTGGTTTTAAAAACCGTGTAATTAAATGCATTGTTGCAACACCAACTCTTGCTGCAGGTGTAAATATCCCTGCACAGCGTGTAATCATACGTGATCTATGGCGTTATGACCCAAATTTTGGTATGCATCCAATACCAATACTTGAGTATAAACAACAAGCAGGACGAGCAGGTCGTCCTCGTTATGATAAATTTGGTGAGGCAATAGCTGTTGCAAAAAATAATAATCAACTTGATCAGATTTTTACAAATTATGTTCTTGGCGATACCGAACCAATTTATTCAAAACTGGGAAGCCAAGCGGCACTTCGTATGCATCTATTGGCTACGGTTGCCACTGGTTTTGTAGATGATCTAGATGGAATTTACAAGTTTGTTGATAGTACTTTTTATTCTTATCAATCTGATGTTTCAACTTTAAAAAATGAGATTGACACCGCCGTTGATTTTTTACAAAACAATGGTTTTATCGAAGAGATAAAAAATGATAAGATTATGGCTACAATTTTTGGAAATAGAACAAGTAGTCTTTATATCGATCCGCTTTCTGCTCTTCAACTTAAAAAAGCACTTGAGAACTCCTGTGGCCGCGATGTTACTAGTCTTTCTTTTTTACATGCAGTATGTTCGACACCTGATGTACGTTCTCTGTATCTAAGGAAAAGTGATACATGGGTTGAGGAAACGGCTGAAATTAAAAAAGCTGATTTTTTACTTGAACTACCTATGATCTCTAGTGAGGAATACGAATGGTTCCTAAGTGATTTAAAAACCGCAAGTTTGGTTGAGAGTTGGATTGATGAAGTATCCGAGGATGGAATTGTAAATAAATACAATGTTGGACCTGGTGATATACATAACACTGTTGAGATGGTTCAATGGCTTCTTCATGCAGCACGTGAATTTGCTCGTATGTATAATTTTGATTGTGTATCTGATTTATCAGATCTGCTGCTTCGTGTGCAGTATGGCTGTAAAAAAGAATTACTTGATTTGGTTAAACTTAAAAACATTGGTCGTGTCCGTGCACGTTCTTTGTTTAAAGAAGGATTTAAAACCATCAATGACCTTCGCGGTGTACCTCTCAAACGTCTTGCAGAGGTAAAAACAATTGGAGAAGGAGTCGCCAAGAGTATTAAAAATCAAATAGGAGAAAGTGTTAAAGGAGAAGAAAAGGATTTATCAGAGTTTGTAGAATGAGTAGGATATAAATGTTAAAAATTATTGGTGCAAAAGGAAACATTGAAAATGTAGATAATTTTCTATCAAAGCTTAACAAGTTTGAAAAAGAAAACAATGTAATTATACAGGTTTTTAATGCTGATTTAATCTTTGATGAGAAACATTTGCTATCTGCATTTGAACATGCAAAAAGAGCTTTTGATACAAAAAATAATTCTACAAATACGTTTTCTATGGAGATTTTGCTGTATGCTTCTGGTGAAAGACAGCTTAAAATCGCGATTCCAAAAATGGGAATAAAAAAAGGTAAAAGTAGAATTGCAGCTGTTTTTTATGCAGATAAAATCGATACTTTAATTGATGATTTTTTGAAAAAAAATAATTTAAAAAAGGATAAAAAAGTACTAAAAGGAGACATTAATACTCTCAAGAAGTTTGGAATAACTGATTCTGAGATTAAAACAGTTTCAGAAGATAAATACGGCGATCTCATACTTGAAAAAATCGCTATGGTTGATATAATTAAATAAGCCCGCATGAGGTAGTTTGGATATCCTGGAGCCCTGCGGAGGCTCCTACTCGGGTTCGAATCCCGATGTGGGCATTTAAAGCCTAAAAACCAAAAACTATATATTTTAAAATACGATTATCATAATCATGTTTAAACAATTTCTAAATAGAGAAAAAGAATTAAAT
>CAZQEU010000014.1:0-29174 GCA_964592335.1 uncultured Thermoplasmatales archaeon | reverse complement strand
CTGGATGCAACTTAAAAACAATCTTATAAGTTGGTAGTTTTTCAGCTAAATACCGAGCGATACTAACAAAACTCTTAGTCATAGAACCTTGAGAAACAACTAACACTGTGTTCTTCTTTTCTTTCACCTGTTTATATTTTTGTATACTATGATAAAAATGTGGGGCACCAATAGTAACCGTTTCACCAGGGATATTCATCTGCTCATTCCAATAATCACCATATGTTAACACATAATCAGGAAAATACTTTTGATACTCATCACTCTTCAACACACCTTCACCATAATTATACGCTAAATGACCTTTAGAAATAGTTCCATGTTGAAACTCAGCAGTAACAATACCTTGTTTTTTAGCAGTTTTAACCAATATTGCATTCTTTTTTCCGTATGCCGCAGTGTTAACAAAAATTATTTTTGGGCTAAATTTCTTAAACAACTTGGAATAATACGATCTTCTATAGGGATAATCATAATAAAACTTGTACAAATATTTTTTTATATAGACTATAAATTTATCTTCAAAAACATTTTTTGTTCTTAAAAAATTGATGAAACGTTCAATATCCTTATTTCTTTGTCTTGAAAAAAATTTTTTCAATGGGCGAAACAAAAACGCCATCAGATCAATGTAATCACGTGTTGCAAAATCATGTGTATTATCAGGAATGAAATATTTTCCTCTAAAAGCTTTATCAACTACTAGTGATCTATTATTAGTTAAAGAAGAAAAATAGTCGGAACGTATATTAAAATTTTTATTTAATCGCGATCTGGCATTTACATAGAAAATAATATCAAAATTATCATTCAATCGATGAGGGGCATACAAAAAGGCATAAAATATATATTTAATGTTTTTTATTGAAATCAGTGCCTGTTTAGCATGAGCCTGAGAAGAATTAGTAATTTGTTTTTTCATATTTTTTAAAATAGTAGATCGAATCAAAGGCCATATTAACAAATTATGATCTTTCATGAAAAAATCATGTTTCATAACATCATTATCTAAATCAAGAATGCTATCTAATCTCATAATTTCACCATTCTATAACTACACATTATGAACTTATATTCTATTATGTTCATTAACTTATTTCTTAATCCTAATAAAATGTTTTCCATCTTTTGTTTCATATTTAAGCTTTTACCTCTGTTTTTACTCTATGCTGTATTTATAGGTTGGATTAGGTAATAAAAATAATTTACGTAAATCATGATATTTATAATTGTAATGTTGATTCAATCCTGATTATACTGCTCAAAGTATTTTTTTGCCAATCATAAAATTTTAGTAGATAGGGGGCGGTGGTGACAAATAGTTTTTAAAAAGGGAACTACTTTATTGTAGGAGTTCTTATAAAGGAAAATAAATAAAAGCGATAAGGATAAAACACATCCCAAGAGAAAAATTGATTAATATTTGTAATAATAATTATTATTTAACTTTGTGGATTTAGTCTTTCATGCATTTTTTTAGTTACCAAGGGCTTTGTAATTTGGTCATGATTTAAAAGAATGGTTTTTATACTTCCCAATAGTCTGCCAATATCTGGTAAAGGGTCATTGATATCGAAATCGTAATGGCTATTTTTAAAAAACCGTATTAAAAAACCTAAAAAATCAGTAAAGTCTCCGCTTCTTATCGCTTTCAATTCTTGGACACATATCCATCTGTAACGAAGATTCTTTTTAAAATTCAAACTTTTTTTAACTTTTCTACCAACTGCAGTATTTAATGCAATATCTAATAAATTTGGATTTGCTTTTAGAGATAGTGGGGTAGAACCCCACATTTTTGCATTTACTTCTAATAAATAATATCCCCCATCATTTGGGTTATGTCTAAATTCTACTTGGAAAGGGCCCGTCCATTCTGCTTTTTTTATTATAACTCTTGCTAATTCTAATAATTTCGGATCATTATAAACATCATTTACTGCAGCAGGTCCACCTCTAAGAGGAATTGTAATGGTTCTTCTTTGAGGGACATTATAATAAATATTCCCCTCGATTGAAAATCCGCCAACATCATAGATTGTTCCAGGGATATATTGTTGAACAATAAATTCTTCAGATTTATTTCTCAACTTTTCAGATTGTTTAATTATATCCTGAATCTGCTTTTCATTTGTTGCTATTTGTACATTATTTTTAATACCAACTCCTTTTGTTTTTTTAACAATGACTGGAAAAGATAAATTTTTTAAATCTATTTTTTTATTAAATTTGATTTCACCATACAATTTTGGTAAATTAATTTCCGTTTCTTCAAGTAGTTTGTAAAGCCCTTTTTTATCAGACAATTTCCAGTAGTTCTCATATTTCCCATAAGGAGTATTCATCTTCAGTTTTTTTTCTTTATGCGATTCTTCAATATATTCTGTAACTAAATTATATCCAAAAGGATAAAAAACGTCACAAGAATATTCTTCATATATTTTATTTAAATTTTTTATTTTTTCTTTTGTATTTTCTGCAGGATTTAACTTGATAATTTTCGAGTAAGACTTAGAAAAAAACATTTTTTTTATAGTCGAGTCAGCTAAAGGTGTTGCAAAAAAAATTTCATGCCCTTTTTTTGATAAGTATCTGCAAGATTCAACGACATGTTGTCCGTTTTCAGCAATAAGAATTTTCATATTAATCAATATTTAATCATTTTTTTTAGGTTTTCTGTTATATCAAATTGTTTATCAATCTTTTCATTCTTTTTTTATTTTGTTAGAAATGTTGGCAATTTAAAGTTTGGTAACTCAGATCAAACCACAAACTGATTATTCCGAATTACACTGGTAACATCAACACCAATTTTTTTTATATTTCTATCTGCATATATCATATTGTAATTATCTGTTTTACTACTATTTTTTATATCTTATTTGCGATGTTTTTTATAGATTTAATTAGCAATTCCTTTTCAAATTTTATAGAAATTACGGGAATATCAACAACTTTTTCTATTGTTGTAGCTGCAACAGGTCCACAGATAATGCCTTTTACTCCTTCTTTTTGGGCTCGTATTCCTTGTATTATCTCTTCTTCTATTGTGTTTGCAGGGTATTCTCTTATTTTGATTGTTTTTTTGTCTACTTTTATCGATTTGCTTATGTAATCAAGTGCGCCTCTTGTTGTAATTATTGCAATATTATGTCCTTTTAGTTTGTTTTCTTCCATTTTTTTTACTGTATTAACAATCTGTCTCAAGGTTGATATTCTAAAATCTTTTTTTGGATCTGAAAGAATTTTGTATAAGGTACTTTCCGGAATTTTTGTTTTTTTTGAAAAATCTAGGGCAGTCATATTTTTGTCAATAAGTATTTTTTTTAATTCCAAAATAAATTCCTCGTTCGATACGATTATTCTTTCTAATAAATCTCCATAAAGCATATTATTTCCTCATTAGGCATATAATACGTTTATAATTTATATAATTTTGCCTTATAAAGGCAGTTATAACCTAAAAAGAAACATTTATATATGAAAATGAGGATTAACAATGACATTGGTGGAAAAATGGTTAAAAAAGAAAAAATGAAAATAATATTTGCATTATTAACAATACTTCTATTTACAGTTGGACTTTTTTCAGGCTGTATTAAAGAAGAAGCAGAAGCAGGAAAAATAAGATACGGTGGACAATACTACCCAGGAGAATTTTTACTAGAAGGTAAAAATTTCTGGAACGAATATGACCTAGAGGTCAAACACACCCTTTTCAGCTCAGGTTCAGAGAATAACCAAGCATTAATCTCAGGTGATGTAGACATAAATTGCGGATCAGATAGTAAAACCGTATCAATATTCAACTCCTTACCAGATGATGCAGTAATACTAGGAACAATACAACAAGGTAACAGATATTCAACAATAGTAAAAAAAGACTCAAACTATGAAACATGGATGGATCTAAAAGGTAAAACTGTTGCAACAAGAATGGGGACAGGCGCAGAACAGGTACTTAGAAGATACTTTGAACAAAACAATTCTCTTAGCTGGGATGATTTCAACTGGGTGAATCTAAATATTGAAGATATGACCTCTTCACTTCAAGGAGACGCAATAGAAGCATTTACTGCATGGGAGCCCACACCTGGAATAGCAGAAGCCCAAGGTGTCGGTAGAGTTCTAAGATCCTATGGAGATATAGCACTTGTACCAGTTTGTTTACATACAACACTTGATTATGCAGAAGAACACAGAGAGGATATAGTTAAATTCATAGCTGCACAAATGGACAAAGCTGAATTAATAAAAAACGATCCAGAACAAGCCGCAGAACTAGCTGCCCAAGCAGCATTGAATCAAGGAGTAGAAGTATCCTCTGATGCATTCTTAACAATGTTTAACAGAATAGATTTTACAATAGAAATAAACAGCGATATACTGAATGCAATAAATGACACAGCACAGTTTCTATATGGCCAAGGAAAAATTGATAGCGTGCCAACTTTGAGATGGGATGACAGCTTCATAGAAGAAGCAAAAGCGCTCAGAGAACAATAATAGTGAACTTAAAATGAAACTCAGTAAAATATTAGGCAGCATACTTGCCCTAATAACAATAATTCTTTTTTTTATATTCTGGGAGTTATTAGCTAATTTAGAAATTGTTCAAACAGCTCTATTTTCAAAACCAAGCCTAATATTTGCTGAAATTTTTACAAATTATAATGAAATAATAAGTCATTTGCTATTTACACTCTACCGACTTTTAGTATCCTTTTTTATAGCAATGATAATAGGAATTTTCTTTGGAATGTTAATGGGATACAATAGATTCATTTACACTTTTTTCAATCCTTTGATTACAACTATCATGGCAATACCAGGTATTGCAATGGCGCCAGTTTTTATTATATGGTTCGGATTCGGAGATCCAACAATAATAACTATTGGAATAATAGTAGCTTTTTTCCCAATTGTATATAATGCAGCAATGGGGGTTAGAAGCATTGATAAAAACCATGTTAATGCAGCAAAAATCATGGGTGCCGGAAAGAAACATTTGTTTTTAAAAGTCTATCTTCCTCATTCCCTTACATATATAATCAATGGAATAAAACTGGGTCTTGCTAGATGCTGGAGAACAATTATAGCAGTGGAATTTATCGCAGCAACGGGATATGGACTAGGATATATGATATGGGATGCATATGAATACCTAAATGTAACTGTAGTTTATGCTGGAATTATAATACTAGCTGTACTCTTTTTTGCAATGGAAAAAACAATAATCCGGGATTTAGAAAAAAGAACAATAGATAAATGGGGGGTTATGCATGAACAAGATTAGTAAAGAAAAACTAAAAAAGCCCCTGAAAAACACATTCCTTTTTATACTACCGTTCTTAGTTGTAATACCAATCTGGGAAGTAATTTCCCAGTTACATATAATCGGACAATTACCAGCTCCCTCAGAGATATTCTTAAAATTTCAATATTTAGCATTAGAAAACGATATCTTAATCAATCATTTAATAGGAAGCATCTCTAGATTGATAATTGGATATATACTTGCTGTAGTCTTTGGAATATTTTTAGGTACAATAATTGGCTTAAAAAAGATAGTTTCAGATATTTTAACACCAATTCTAAGTTTATTGATAGCAATCCCTACTATTGCATGGGTTCCAGTTCTATTAATAACACTAGGATTAGGAGATGAAACAGTTATTGCTGCAGTTTTCTTAGGCGGATTTTTTGCTATAACATATAGTGTGATACATGGCATAAGAACAGTGGACAAAAATTTAGTAAATGCAGGGAAAATCGCTGGAGCAGGAAAATATAAACTATTCGAATCTGTCCTATTACCTGGATCATTAGTATCACTAATACCTGGTTTAAGATTAGGCATAGGATACTCCTGGCGTGCACTCGTAGGAGCTGAAATGCTTGCTGCAATGGTTAAATGGGGAGTTGGAAAAATGATATTTACTGCTAGAATGTCAAATGTAATTGAAACTATGTTTCTTGGTCTAGTAATTATCGGAATAGCAGGACTATTACTTGATAGATTATTACTATATATCGAAAATAAAACAGTTGTTAGATGGGGTATGTTAACAGAGGGATAATAAATGGGAAAAAATAAAGAAAAAATAAAAATACAGAACATCAAAAAGACCTTTGAAAGTGGAAACAAAGTAGTTGCCCTTAAGGATATAAATCTTAATATTAATGAAAATGAATTTGCAGTTATATTAGGCCCTTCAGGGTGTGGGAAATCAACATTACTCTATCTTCTTGCAGGATTTGAAAAACCAACAAACGGAAAAATTTTCCTTGATGGGAAAAAAATTAAAAAACCAGGTCCAGACAGAGGTTTTGTGTTTCAGGATTTTGCGTTATATCCATGGAAAACTGTTCTTAAAAACGTTACATTTGGATTGGAACTAAAAGGCGTTTCAAAACAAGAAGCAGCAAAAAAATCTATGGAATATATAAGAATGGTAGGTCTAGAAGGTTTTGAAAATGCTTATCCTCATACTCTATCTGGTGGTATGAAACAAAGAGTTGGAATAGCACGTGCTCTAGCCTATCATCCTGAAGTACTGCTGATGGATGAACCCTTTGGCGCACTTGATGCACAAACAAGAAAACAGATGCAGATTGAACTTGAAAAAATATGGGAAAAAACCAAAAAAACAGTAGTATTTGTAACACATAGTGTTATAGAAGCAGTTTATCTGGCTGACAGAGTTTTTGTAATTACAGCTAGACCTGGAAAAGTAAAAGGAATCGTTGAAGTAAATCTACCGCGTCCAAGAAATTATACAGATAAAGATTTTTTAAAAGTAAGAGCAAAGATATTAGGAATACTTGAATCAGAAGTGAAAAAAAGTATGCACCAAAAAGAAGAAGTTGGAAAAGCCAAAGAAAATTAGTAACCTTTAAAATAGGTCTGCCAATAACAAAACCTCTCCATATGAACAAAATAAAAATTTTACTTACAGCCTGTGGATGCCCTGGTGCTTCAACTTTAATCAGAATGTTGAAAAACAATGGCGAAAGACCTGTAGAAATAATTGGAACTGACATGGATAAAGAGGCAATAGGTCGTTTTTTTTGTAGATAAATTTTATCGAGTCCTGGCAGGTAAATCAAAAGATTATATTCCAAAAATGCTAGATATCGTTAAAAAAAGAAAAACCAGATGTACTTTTTCCACAATCTAACTATGAAGTATATCCATTGCCTCTTAATAAAGAAAAATTTGAAAATGCAGGTATTGAATTAGAACATAAAAAGTATGATGAATATCCTGAATATAAACAGTTATGAGATGGATTTACACATTATTTTTCCATCATCGATTTTATATTTAACTGAGGGGAAAAATCAATATATTACCTTTAGCAATGGCGAAAAAGCCATGATATTTGAGAGGTTTGATAAGATTAGTAAAAAAAACAATAAACAATAATGAAAAAAATTGGTACATCACCAGATTGGTTTTAGAAGGCTTATAATTAATGTTGCTTTTTAAAAATCATGATTTAACCAATAATCTAAAACATTTTTACAATTTTCAACATAAGCACCGTCTTCCTTAATTATTTTTAAAATGTATTCATACATCTTTGCTCTTTGAGGATACTCTTTTTCATCGAACGAATCATTGTGCCAATTAATAACGAGCAATCCATTAAATCGTTTAACATTTTCCAATATTCTTTTAAATTCTTTTTTCGGATCTTTTTTTGACAATAACGCAGAATCCATTATAGACATTGGTAATTCAATAATATCAATTTTTTGTTCATTCATAAAATCATAAGGATAATAGGGATAGCAATACCCTGGTCGAAACCCACAGGTTTCTCTAAATCCAAGTGTAGAATCATAACTAAAACCAAGTTTAGATTGAATCTTCCAAGTTTCGGGTATATTAATTCGAAGATAATGATTTCTCAAACCATAAACTGTTTTTCCCAGAACTTTTTCCAATTTTTCCTTTTCACTACGTAACTTCTCAAAATCATTAAAAGATTTAAATCCAGTGTGTAATCCTACTTCCCACCCATTATTATCAAGTTTTTTTAGTATCTTTTTTAATTTTTTAATATTGTATCTTGGTTCAGGATATTTTTTGGTTGTTAAAAAAAAGAAAGTTGATTTAAATCCATACCGGGATTCAAGATCCATGATTTTATCAAAATTCAAATATTCTCCTTTTCCAATTGAATGGATCACTTCAGAAATTTTTCTTTTTTTAATTATGTAAGACAAAATTTTTTTAGGCCACCATTTATAAACATTATCCACGTCATGTGTTAAACAGACCCCGTATGGCGCATTTTCTGGCCAAAAAGATTTTTTATCAGTTTCAACACTAGTTTTTTTTCTTTTAAGAATTGATATCAATCTATAAATAACTCTAAAATATTCATTTACCAGAGGAACTGTAACATCTTTATGAAGTGTATATTTTGCTTGAAATCGGCCTAAATTATCAAGCGGTGTTTCTTTTTCATGTATGCGGGATAGTAAAAGAAAAGAGGTTTTTAACACATCAGCGTTCATATAAATAGTGTTATTTTTTTTATCAAATGAAATGGCAAATGAATCATCTTGATAACTGGATATTATTTCACCTTTCTTATTTTTGGTGATACTAACATGATAAATAGGAATCTTTTCTCCATCGAAATGTAATATTTTTTTGTGTTTCTTTCCTTTTAAAATGATAATTGAGTTTTTAATTGATTTGTCACCATATGAAACTGCTATTTCTTTTTCCTGTTTAAATTCAGGATAACTTAATAAAAATGTTTTGAATACGTATTTAACCCAAGGTTCTTCAGCATAAATTTTCATAAAGTTTTACCAATTTTTCTTCTTGTCTCTCCCAATTAAACTCTTCAACAGCATTTTTTAAAGCATTTTTACCAAGTTTTTCACAAAGATCTGGATTATCTCTTAACTTAACAATGGCCTTTTTAAGTGACTCTTTGTTAAACTCAGCGGTTAAACCTACATCATATTTTTCAGTAAATGCTCCAGGGTACGTTCCTTTAGTACAAATAATAGGCCGTCCAGAAACCATAGCTTCAAATTGTTTATTTGCAGTAGCAATACTATTATTGCGATCATTTGGATTAGTCATACACACAACACAATCAGCTTTTTTCGTCAAAGGCAATACATCTTTCATAGGTACTTTGCCGATAAAATCGGTATTTTTAATCTTTGAAATTTTTTCTTTTAACTTATCGATATAGTGTTTCCTTCCCTTGTATCCCCCAATAATACAATAAACATCTTCTAAATCTTTAACAGCCTCTACGATCTCTAATATAAATCTAGGTTTTCTTATACCTCCAATATAAATAATAGTAAATATTTTGTTATCCGGAGGGCTATATATTTTTTTTTGTAGTGGTTTTGCGTTCATAATAATAGAAATTGGTTTATCAGTTATTTTTTCAAAATAATCTTTCAAAGGATTATTTACTGTAATTATATGATCAACATGTTTGAGTAATTTTTTTTCCTTCCATAAATAATAATCTGCCCATACTTTTGGAAAATCTTTGTGCACCATATACCCCCAGATTTCGTGGGCATCATAAATTAAAGGTAAATTAAATTTTTTTTTAAGTTTCATCCCTATTGGAAGAGAAGAAAGATCGTGGGAATGAACGACATCAAAATGATTTTTTTCAAATAATTCTTTCGCATCTTTATAACCTGATATCCACCAAAAATGAAGTTTGAAAATATCATATGGTAAGATTTCGGCTAATTTTCTATTGTGGCTTCTTATAACTTGGATACCTTCTTTTTTCTCTTTTGCAGGATGAATTTTTTTCTTACCCCAGGCAAGTATTGTAACTTTATGGCCTGCTTTAATTAATGACTTTGCTTCGTAAAATACTCGCGCATCAGTTGTAAATGGATTTGCAAGTGTCATTAAAATATTCATAACAGGCCTACATCATCTCCTGATATAAAACTATTATTGAAATATAATTTTACCAATCACAAATAACTCATAACATTCCTTAAGTAATTTTATTAAAAAAATTATAGATAAATTGAATGAATATAATTTAACACTATCCTATAAATAAACTTTTTAAACTCTTTTTGTTATTGCTTGTCCAATATGACTAAAAAAATTGTTGTAATAGGAATGGGTTATGTAGGAATACCTGCAGCAGCACTACTTGCTGATGTTAAAGATTTTTATGTTATTGGAATTCAAAGGAGATCAAAAAGATCAGGTTGGAAAATAGATTACCTAAACCAGGGAAAAAATCCGATTGGTGGAGATGAACCAGGTCTTTCAGAATTAATCAAACGTGTTGTGGAAAATAAAAAATTTAGAGTAACTGATGACTACAATGAATGCAGAGATGCAGATGTAATCCTTTTTGATGTACAAACCCCTACAGACGAAGATAACATTCCCCGATATGAATCACTAAAAGAAATAAGCCACAAAGCAGGTAAAATAATTCCTAAAGATGTTCTTATAGTAATAGAATCAACTGTAGCACCTGGAACAACAGAAAATATTGTAAAACCAATCCTTGAAAAAGAATCAAGTATGAAAGCAGGTAAAGACTTTTCCTTAGCATTTTCTTATGAAAGAGTAATGGTAGGAAGATTAATCCATAATATCACAAAATACCCAAGGGTGGTAGGTGGAATTGATGAAAAAAGTACCAAAAAAGCAATGGAAATCTATGAAAAAATAGTACAAGCACCACTCTATCCAACAGATAGCCTTACTGCAGAAGTATCAAAAGTAGTTGAAAACACATACCGGGATGTAAACATTGCTTTTGCAAACGAGGTAGCACTTATGTGCGAAAGCCTAGGTGTAGATACTTACAAAGTCCGAGAACTAGTAAATAACTTACCAAATGATCCATCAAATCCATCTGCAAATCCAGTTAGAAACATGCATTTTCCAGGGGCAGGTGTGGGAGGACACTGCCTTCCAAAAGATCCATGGCTTTTCAAATATGGTGTTGACAATTATGGTAAATTCAAAGTAAAACCAAATGTAATTGTTGAAAGTAGAAATATAAACATGTACATGCCAGAACACACTATAGATCTTTTAGAAGATGCATTAAAAAAGAAAGGTAAAAATCTTAAAGATTCAAAAATAGGAGTTCTTGGCGTAGCATTTTTGGAAAACTCTGATGATACAAGAAATACCCCTGCAAAAAAATTCTATGAAATAGCAAAGAAAAAAGGTGCAAAACCTGTTCTTCATGATCCATATGTTAGAGATTTTGAGTATCCCTTTACATCAAATTTAGATGAAACGATAAAAGATGCAGATGCAGTAGTAATACTTACAAAACATAAAGACTATGTAAAGCTTGCTTTAAGAGAAATAAAAAACAAGATGAAAACAAAAATTATAGTTGATGGAAGAAATACATTTGAAAAAGAAAAATGTGAAAAACTCGGGTTTATTTATCGAGGGATCGGTAAACCCTATTAATTACATTACTAACTTTTTCTACCTCATCTTTTTTAAGTGCGGGATGAACAGGAATGGATACTGATTCTTCAGATAATTTTTCTGAAACTTTTAAATCATCATGTCCATATTTTTCCAAATGGGAATATTTGTGAAGTGGTTTAGGATAATAAATACCAAAACCTATATCGTTTTTCTTTAGTTCTTCAAGTAAAATATCTCTTTTTTTATATTTAATTGTATACTGATGATAAGCATGATTGTATCCATCTGTTACAAACGGAGTTCCATCAATTTTTAGATGTTCATCATAAAACCTAGCGTTTTTTCTTCTTTTTTCTAAAAAACCTGGGAGTTTTTTAAGTTGCTCCAGCCCAATTGCAGAACTAATATCTGTCATTCTATAGTTATAACCAATTCTACAATGCTCATAACCCCAATTTGTTTTCTCACGTCCATGGTTTCTAATGGAATTAGCTTTTTCAAAAAGCTCTTCATTATTTGTTGTAATCATACCGCCTTCACCGGTGGTCATGTTCTTTGTAGGATAAAAAGAAAAACATTCCAAATCTCCAAATGATCCAACCATTTTACCATCCATTGAAGCACCATGAGCTTGTGCTGCATCACCAATTACCAAAAGATTGTGTTCATCAGCAATCTTCTGTATTTCTTTCATATCAGCTGCAAGACCATAGAGGTGGACTGGCATAATTGCCTTTGTTTTATCTGTAATCAACTCTTCAATTTTTGTTGTATCAATATTAAATGTTTTTTCGTCTACATCACAAAAAACAGGTCTTGCGTTACAGAAAAGAATAGAGTTAACTGAAGCGATAAAAGAAAAAGAAGGAGCAATTACTTCATCACCCGCATCAATTCCAAGTGTTAAAAGACCCAAATGAAGAGCAGTTGTGCCTGAAGTTGTACCAAGTGCATATTTCACTTGAGTATACTTTGCAAATTCTTCTTCAAATTCTTTTGTTTTGGGCCCGCACGCTATCATCCCTGAATCAAGTACTTCAGATACAGCTTTTTTTTCTTCTTCACCGATTAAAGGCTTTGCGATCGATATCATAACTAAATAATCTCCTTACAAAATTCTTTTTTAATTTCAATATCTATATTACACTTTGAACAGGTAAAAACTATTTTATCATCAATTTCTTCTTTCTTTTCAAGTTTTCTACCACAAGTGCAGACAAATCCTTTTATTTTAGCAGGATTTCCATACACAAGGGCATTATCTGGAATATCCTTTGTTACAACAGATCCAGCACCTACAAGTGCATTTTTTCCAATGGTTATGCCTGCTATAATTGTTGAATTGGCACCAATTGAGGCACCTTTTTTTACAATTGTTTTAGCAACTTTTTCATCTGACCAAATTTTTGCTCTTGGATATATGTCATTTGTAAAACAAACATGAGGACCAATAAACACATCATCATCCATTGTTAGACCGTGATATAGTGATGCAAAATTTTGAATCTTACAATTATCTCCTATCTTTACGTTGATATCGATATATACACTTTTTCCAATGTTACAATTTTCCCCGATTTCAGCGTTTTTTCTAATATGAGCAAAATGCCAGATATTTGTTTTTTCACCTATTTTTACTCCTTCTTCAACATATGCTGATTCATGAATCAATTTTGATCACCTCACCAGTTTCAGAAGATTTTACAGCTGCTTCAGCGATTTTAACTGCCATAAGTCCATCATAACCTGTGACAAGTGGTTTTTTGTTATTTTCAATTGCTCTAGCAAAATTAGAAATTTCATTTTTTAAGGGTTCTCTTTTCTGTAAATCCATAGTAGACATCTTGTTTTGAAGAGGAATGTTAAAAAGATTAGTTTCATCAACATCTTCAAAAGATGAAGATGAGGTTTGAACTGATTGATTTATGAAATCGGCTTCAACAGAACTATTATTACATGTTAAAAAAAGTTTTCTAATTTTAATTGGTGTAAGCCAATTTACTTCAATAACACCACATAAACCATTTTTAAAATTAAGAACAAGGGTTGCATGATCTTCATATTCAATTTTCTTGTTAAATCTACCCGATTTTGCATAAACAGATTTTACTTCTCCAGCAATATAACGCATAACATCAATATCATGTACTCCAAAATCAAAGATTACACCAACATCTCGAATACGTCCTGGAAAATTACTTACTCTTTTAGAACTAAGTGTTATAAGTTCACCGTATTGATTGTTATCAAGAGCATTTTTGGTAAAAGAAACAACTGGGTTATGCCGCTCGATGTGTCCTACGGCAAAAGTAACGCCTTGTTCTTTTGCCTTTGAAATTAATTTCTCACCTTTTTCAACAGTGTCACATACTGGTTTTTCTACTAATATATGTTTCTTAGAATTTATTGCATCCATTGCTATATCAAAATGTGTAACTGTAGGTGTTGCAATGATTACAGCGTCTACTTTTGGTAACAAATCTCTATAATCAGTAAATGCAGATATATCAAAAAGCTGAGCAATATTTTCCACTCTTTCTTTATTTTTATCGGCAATGCAAACTAGTTCCAGACCATTTATTTCTGAACAAACCCTAGCATGATTCCTACCCATACTTCCCGTTCCAATTACACCTATTTTTATCATCTAGGCACGGCATATATTATCTTGTACTTATTAATTTTGGAACTATATTAAAGAGAACGTTTTTATAGTCGGTTAATTCGAAAATATAATACTTGGATAATAATACTAGTCACCCCTTCCATGACATAAATGTCATGGCTTTCCCCTCTAGGGGAACAAAACACCTAACAGTGTTTTAAATTATCTTTCCATGCGATTCATCCCACAAACTAACGTTTGGGGATTTCTCGCTTGGGTTTATGTTAATCAATGTTTTTCTAATTTTTCTTCAACTATTTTTCTAAAATTTATTATCCTAGGATTACTTAATCCTAGTTTTTTATTTAATGAGTAAAAACCGTATGGTGTGTGTATCCCTTTTTTTTGTCCATGATCTGAAACAATTAGAATTAGTGTTTTATCATCTACTATTTTACTTACCTTTTTTACAAACTCATCAAACATTAAATAAAACTCAGCAATTTTTTTAGGGTTTTTATAATAGATATGTTGCACTCCATCTAAAACATAGAAATACTGCATAAAAATTTGCCAGTTATCTTTTTTAAGATAATCAAATACTTCTTTACTTCTCTGTTTAAATTCTTTTTTTTGTTTTATTTCAATAACAGGCTGATATGCTTTCTCTGCAATTACCTTTACAATGTCTTTTCTATAATCTGGAAAATCATCTTTATCATATACTGGTATATGTAAATGAACAGATTTAAGACTCTTATTTTCAAAGATGGTTTCAGCTTTTATATCTTTTCTATTGGGTTTATGGGAAAGATTAAATTTTTTCAAAAGTTTTGCAAATTTATCAAGTATAGATTGCTTTCCTTCTTTTTTTTCTGTTCTAGTTTCTGCCTCTGTGTCAATAAATAGTTTTCTAATAAATGGTGTAAAAATATTTATAAAAAACTGTAATGGTTTTGCAAAAACATAAACTGTGCTATATCCCATATCTTTTGGTTCTTTACCTGTTATAAAACACGGCCAGATTATTACTGTTGCTGGTTCCTGGCCTTTCTGGAGGGGGAGAATTGTTTTGCCATATTCAACTTGTTTAAGGTTTTTAAGATTCCATTTTTCTACTAGATCATATTCTAAGGCATCAATCCCAAGGATTACCACTTTTTCTATATCATTTTTTTTCAATTTTATGTTTCACCTTATTTTTTAGATAAAGTAATTTTCATTCCATTAATATTTTATTTGTTTTAGATTTTTCTAAAATATTAATATAATAAACTATATTTCCTAATTTAATGATATATGTTAGAGATGATGATATATTCCTAAATGCGATTTGGCGTCATCAGGTTTTTATAAAGTATAAAATCTTTGTTCATATAGGGGTTATTGGTTCTCGTCCGTTTCCAGCGAGATGGATTAAAAAGCATCTTAGGATGTATGAGGTATGTAATCATAGTTATTCTCATAAATGTAACAAACTTGTCAATTGGGATTTAAAAAGACAAAAGGAAGACATTGAGAGGGCAAATAATGTGATTAAAAAGAAACTTGGTGTGACCCCTCGTTATTTTATCCCGCCTTGTGGTAGATACAATGATCAACTAGTTGAGGCTTGTGAGTCGGTTGGTTTGTCTTTGCATCCTTCTTATATTATGCGGGAGAAAAATGAAGAGCTGTATCATAGTGCAAACCTAACTGATATTATTGGTAAAAAAAAGGGATGGTATGTTTGTCATACTTCTAAACATCATCCTTCTCAAAGGGTTTTAGAAAAGAATTTGAAGTATCTTTATGATAACAAATTAACAGAGTTCTGGAAATAATTTTTTTTTAAAACATGTTCCAGAGATCCATTATTTTAGCATCTTTGCTTTGTTTTATTTTCTTGACCATTTTTTTAATTTCTGTCGTTTTATATTCATCGTGTCTTGTTGTAAATATGATTGTATCATTTTTTTGTTTCAATGCTTTTTTAATATCTTTGTGTATTTTGATTTTTTCTTTTAGGTCATCAGGAACTCTTGTATAGTAATTGTTTTCTAGAAAGGGGTCTGTAGCAGATACGTTGTATCCTTTTTTTACAAGCATTCTTGCCATGTCTACTGCATGGCTATATCTATAATCATCAATGTTTTCTTTAAAGGAAAGACCTGCTATTAGTATATTTTTTCCTTTTACTTCTCCTGCTATTTTTTCGTTTAACCAGTCATTTGCTCGTCTTCCTGTGAACCATACTGATCCGAAATCTCTTTTTTCTGCTATGTTTTTAAACGCTAGTTCTAAAAGATATGGGTCTTTTCCAAGGCAGTATCCACTTACAGGACCCGGTGTTGGAATTTTGTTTCTTTTATATCCCTTGTTAGCTGATTTTATTGATTCCATCACATCAATATTGTTTTCTTCTGCAAGAAAGGCTAGTTCGTTTGCAAATGCAAAACGGGTGTTGCGCCATGAGTTGTCGATAAGTTTTATGAATTCAGCGGTTCTTGGGTTTTTGACTTTTATAATATCCCCGCCTATCTTTTTGAAGAATTTACTTACTTTTAGAAAACCTTTTTCGTTGTAACATCCCACTATTTTTGGAAGGTTTTTTTCTTCATTGATTGCTTTTCCTTCCATTATTCTTTCTGGTACAAAACCAAAAGAATAATCTTTCCCTTCTTTTAGACCCGTCTTTTTTTCTATAAGTTTTATTATGTCATCTGATGTACCAATTGGGAGGGTTACTCTTAGGATTAGTGTTTTGTTTTTTATTCCAATTGATATTAGTTGTCCTATAATTGAATAAAGAACGTTTAGTTTGGGTTTATCAGGATATTTTGCAAAACCTGTTCCAACAGCAAATACAATATACTCTGATTCTTTTATTTCATCTTGAAAGTTTTCTTCAGGTGTTTTTGGAATAAAGTTTTTGTTTAAATGTTTTTTAAGAAGTTTTTCCATTCCTTTTTCATAAAATGGAATTTTTTTTTCTCTTAATTGTGCGACTAGTTCTTTATTTACATCTATTCCTGTGACGTGGTATCCGCTATCTGCACAAACCAGTGCTATTGGAAGCCCAATTCTTCCAAGGCCAAATATACAAATTTTCATTTTAATGCCCCATATACTTTTAACAAATTCTTTTTTTCATTTTCCCAGTTGTATTTTTCTTTTGCAGCTTTAAAAGCATTTTTTCCCAAAGTTTCACATAGCTTGGGGTTGTCTCTAAGTTTTATTATTCCTTCTTTTATCGATTCTTCGTTGTAATCAACTGTTATCCCACAGTTTAACTTTTCTGTCATATCTCCTGCATTTGTATTTCTACTGCAGACAATTGGTGTTCCGCATACCATTGCTTCAAATTGTTTATTGAAAAGAGTTTTTTGCATCTGTTTAGATTTTTGATCAATTACTAGATATACAGTATTTGCTTCTCTGGTTAATCTCAGTATATCCTTTGTAGGTACAGTTCCTAGAAACTCTATATTTTTGTATTTTTTACTCTTTTCCTTGACTTCATCATAAAACCATCCCTTCAACCCTGCTATTTTGAATTTTACTTTTGGAATATTACCTACTACATCCACTATTTTTGGAAAAAACCGTATTCTGCTCATGCCACCTATGTAAAGAATTGTGAAAACTGAATTTTTTTTCTTCTCATATTTTTCATATATCAAATCTTTGCAATTCATTACAATTGTAACTGTTTTATCTGTGATTTTTTCATAGTATTTTTTAAATGGCTCACTTACTGTTATCATTTGATCTATATGTTTTAAGAGTTTTTTTTCCAGGGTAAACGCACGTTTTACTACTAAACTGGGTACATTTCCTTCGATCATATATCCAAATATTTCATGAGCATCATAAACAAGTTTACAACCTGTTTTTTGCTTTATCCATACCCCTGCTTGTAGCGTGTCTAAATCATGGCAATGTACTACATCAAAATCAAAACTTTTTTCTTTAATATCCAATGCTTTTTTGTATGCCTTTCTCCACCATAGTGGATTTTTAAAAATGTTACTTGGCAATATTTTCATTAAAAAAGAGTTATGAATTCTATGGATATGGACTTCTTTTATTTTCTCGTATTCTTTGAATTTTTTTCTACGATCCCAGACAATAATTGATACATTGTTTCCGCTTTTTTTGAGAGTTTGTGCTTCTTTTTGTACGCGTGGGTCAGTTATATAATGTTTTGATAAAATCATTAAAACTTTCATTAATCCAGGGGAATAAACTGATTGTTTTTTAACATTATGTATATTATAATTTATGTTTCTTCAATTTTTCCCTTCAATAATTTTTTCTTCTATAATCTTTTTAAAATCTGTGATTTTTGGATTTTTTAATCCTAACTTAATATTTGAGCTATAAAAACCATAATGTGTATGAAGACCGTTTTTCTGACCATGATCTGATACTATGAAAAGTAGTGTGTCTTTTGGCAAGACTTTTTTTAGGTCACCTACAAATTTGTTGAATTTCATATAGTAGTCCATTATTTTGAGTTTGTTTTTGAAATAAACATGCTGAATTCCATCGAGTACGTAGAAATACTGCATGAAGAGATCCCAGTCAGGGTTTTTTATTTGTTCATATACGTTTTTTACGCCATCGTCAAACTCATCTCTGAGTTTTTGTTCAAATTCTTTTCTAAATGATTTATCAGATATTGCACGAATAACTCCATTTCTTGCACTGTCCCGTTCTTCTACAGCAAATACTTTGTCGTATACTGGTATGTTTTTTCTTATGCTTTTGTAATTTTTATTGTCAAAAAAAGTAGGTGGTTTTATATCGCGTCTCTCAGGGTATCTTCCCATTCCAATCTTCATTAAAGCAAAATTTATTCTGCTGATGATTTTTTCTTTTGTACCTGTCTTTTCGTCCAATATATCTTCATGATCTGCTTGATGATCTTTTGATGTGAATGGGAAATAGAGTTTTTCCAGTAAGAATTTTAGTGGTTGTCTATAAATTATAGGTGCATCAAAACCCATTACATCAGGGTATTCTCCACAGATAAAGCTAGGCCATACTACAAGGGTTACGGGTTCGCCAAATCCTTCGGATATGGGTACTTGGCATTTGCCATAATCCTTTTGTTTTAGATGTTTTAAATCCCATTCCTCGACTAAGCTGTGCTCAAGTGCGTCGATTCCAAGGATCAATACTTTCATTTGTCTTTCACCTTTTAAGGTCTTTTTTTATTAGTTCTACTGCTAAACTTAGTGTTTTTACTTTGTTTTTTGCATTGACGTTTTTGTTATAGTTTTTTTCTATCAAAATACTTTTTACACCTGCGTTTTCTCCTGCTTGTATATCTTTGTAGCTGTCTCCTATCATGTATGATTTTTCGAGGCTTATATTGTGTTTTTTGCTTAAATCTAGTATCATCCCAGGTTTTGGTTTCCGACAACTACAATTGTCCTTGTCATCATGCGGGCATACAACTATTTCTTTTATTGGGAATTTTTCATAGATTATTTTGTTTATCTCATCTGTGGTTCCTTTTTTTATTCTGCCTCTTGCTATATCTGGTTGGTTTGATATTATGAAAAGAAGAAAACCCATTTTTTTAATTTTTTTTAATGGTTTTTCTATATCTTTGATTAGTTTGAATTCTTCTATTTTCCATGGTGATGATGGTTTGTTTACTTCTTTGTGGTATACCACATGATTTATTACACCATCTCGGTCAAGAAAAACTGCTTTGTTTTTTTCTTTTTTATTCATAGTTTTTTCTGAATGTTTTCTGCATCTTTTAGAAACATTTGTACTGTTTCTTTTGTCCTTGCATGTATCATCATTTTTTCAACGATGCTTGGTGTCACAGTTACTATGTCTGCTCCTGCTTCAAGCCATTCTATGACGTTTAATGGTTCTCTTGTTGAGCCTATTATAAGCTTTGATTTAAGATCGAATCTGTCAAGTATGTTTCTTGTCTTAATTATTTCATCTATACAGTTGTATCCCATGTTGTTTACTCTTCCACCAAAAAGACTGATATATGTTGATCCTGCAAATGCTGCAAGTATGCATTGTTGTGCACTCATCATAGCAGTTGTGTTAACACGTACATTGTGTTTTGTTTCAAGTTCATGTATTACTTCAACGTTGTCAAGTTCACCGTTGGGACCGTGAAAAGTTATTTTTACGTTGATGTTTGGCGCCCATTTAGCAAATTCTTTTGCTTGATTGATCATCTCATTTTTTTCATTGGTCATTACTTCTACTGATACAGGTAGGGGATCTAGTAATTCTGCGATTTCAATGCTTCTTTTTTTTATGCCTTGCATACCACCGGTGACACCGTCTTTGAACATAATTGTGGGATTTGTGGTTACTCCTCTTATTATGCCCATTTTATGGTATTTTTTTATTTCTGATGTTTTACTTGAGTCTAAAAATACTGACATGTTCTTTTTTCCTCCGATTAAATTTTTTTTTATTTTGTACTCTCCCATTTCATTTCGTTTTTAAGAATTTTAGGATGTGAAACAATAAGGTGCCATATAACTCCTTGGTATGCCTCAGTATGCGGGGTCACTGTTTCTTTGTTTATAGTTGGAATTACTACACATGCATCTGCTACTTTTTTTGTGTATCCTCCATCTCTTCCAACTACACCGCATACTTTTGCACCTATCTTTTTTGCGTATTCAAGTGCTTTTACAATGTTTACACTAATGTTTTTTTCTTTGTTTCCTCCTCCTACTGAGAAGACAAAGATCATATCGTTTTTGTTCAGCTTTGATGTTTTCAGGTATTCTACAAAAACGCTTTCCCAGCCGTCATCGTTTGTGCGGGCGGTTAGCTCTGATACATTATCTGTAGGTGTATAGCTTTCTATACCTGCGATTTTTCTAAAATCATTTACTGCATGTGTCGCGTTTCCTGCTCCACCTCCCGCGCCTATAAAAAACATTCTACCTTTTTTTGTTCTTATGTTATCTATAAGATCAACTATTTTTTTAATCTCTGTTTTATCGATTTTTTCTGTTATTTGTTTCATTTCTTCAATGTATTGTGTGATATAATTCATTTATAACATCCTTTAGAACTTTTTCTTTTGTATCTTTTTAATATTTATTACGTTTTTCCAAAAATTGTACTGTTTCAGTTTAAGTATGCCAATCACTGTTATTATCAAAACTAAGTAAAATCATAATATTTAAATAAACATTTTGTGTTTTATTTAAATATAGATTGTGATTTTTACAGCAAATATTTAAATAAAATAAAGAACATAAATAAAAATAGTAGAGGGAAAGAAAATGAATGAAGAAAAAGTAATATCTTTAAATCTATCAAAAGATTTCAAGAAAATGCTTAGAAAAAATAATAAATTTTTAAAAGAACTTTCTGACTAATCCTTTATATATTTTTGTATTTTCTAATAGTTATTACACAGTAGATGTAACCTATTAATCCTACCACTAGTCTAATGTATCCCCATATTGTCTTCTGTGTCTTTAGCATATCACTTCCGGAGTGTTTGTCCCATATGTTTCCATGTTTGAGTGCTATTAGTTTTCTTCCCAATCCATACCAAAAAGATTGTTTTATGAAAGATAAGGGGTTGTTTCTTGGTCTGTAGTACACCTTTGGTTTTTCACTATATTTTATTTTGTATCCTGCATCTACTGCGCGTATGTTTATTTCAAGGTCTTCTGCTGAAAAAAACCATGGGTCAAAACCATTTAGTTTTTCAAGTATTTCTTTTTTATATATTGTATTTGTCCCTGGATAAGATATGTTTACTCCTTTATGATATAGTTTTACATTTGCAACTTGTCCAAAACGCTCCTCTTTTCTTGAAATAAGTTTTCCAGCTATGATATCTGCATCTTTTAAAGCAATTCGGATGTTTTTTACCCAGTTTTTATCTGCAATATCATCTCCGCCTATGAATGCAACTGCCCTGCCTGTAGCTTTTTTTATTCCATGGTTCATGCTTTCTGCACGGCTTCCGGGATGATTTAATAGTTTGATGTTTTTGTTTTTTTTAGAATAATCGGATACAATCTCCTTTGTTTTATCTGCACTATCTGAGTCTACAACAAGTACTTCATAGGGTTCTTCCTGATTATTTAGGCTTTCAAGTAGAGCGCTTATGTTTTTCTCCTCGTTTTTAGTGGTAAGGACAATGCTTATTTTCATATTCTATTAACATTCTTAGAATATTTTGCTCTTTATAAAAATTGTTTGAAAAATTTAAACTGTTATTGTTTTGTTACTTTCAAGGGACTTTCTTGTTTTTACCATGAGATCAACTGTTTTTGCACCAACAAATCCATTGTTTACTAAATTTTTACCTGTTTTTACTGCATTTAAAAATTCTTTCAGCTCATCACCAAGTGTATTATTTGCTTTTATATCAAGCATTTTTCCCTCATTTGATTTTTCAAAAACTTTTACTGTTTGAGGAATAGCATTAATTTTTGCAGTTGCATTTCTTCCTACTACATCTATTTTTCTCACTTTTTCAGGTAATGTCCAGGATATTTCAGTATGCGTTATGATGTTGTTGTCAAATTCACATATGATATATGCGGTATCCTCAAATTCTTTTTTCATAAAGGCTTTGCCAGTACAAGTAATGTTTTTTGGCCAAAGACCCGTGAGATAATTCATGATATCATACATATGAGGCATCATATCCACGATGATATCGAGTTTTTTATCAGGATATATCTCTATAAGCCACTGGATTGTCCATTGAAGTCTTAAGTAAAACAAATCCCCGAAATAGTTTTTCTCAATTAAGGATTTAACATGGTTTATTGCGTTGTTGTATCTGAAGATATGCCCAACTGCCAGGGTCTTTTTTTGTTCTTCTGCAATATCTAGTAGCTCATATGCTTCTTTTGAATTAAGTGTCAGAGGTTTTTCAACTAGTATATGTTTTCCTGCTTCAAGTGCTGCTTTTGCAATCTTGTAGTGTGCATCATTTGCAGAGCAGATATCTACTGCTTCAACATCTGAAGAAAGCACTTCGTTATAATCAGTTGAAGTTTTTTTTACCTTAAATTTTTCTTTACATGTTTTCAGGTTATCCTCCAGTAGATCTGAAACAAATAAATCAACATCTTTCATCTGGGAATATTCATCGATATGAATTTTTCCCCAGCGTCCCGCTCCAATTACACCTACTTTAATTTTAATCACCTATCATAAAACTCATGGATTTTTTCAGATATGTATTTTATCTGATCATCCTTAAGACCTGGGAACATAGGTAAATCCATTGCTTTTGCAGAAAGATCTTCACTTGCTGGAAAAACTCCTTCTTTATCGCCAAATAAATCCTTGTAAAGTGGTTGATTTGGAATTGGAGTTGGATAGTGAATCAGGCAAATTATTTTGTTGTCCTTTAAAAACTTGATTAAACTATCACGTTTCTCTGCCTTTAATTCAAATAAATGAAAAGCAGGTTTTTTCTCTTTTGAATCACCTGGCGGTAGTACTAATTCTTCTACATCTTTTAATAAATCAGAGTATTTCTTTGCAGTATTTCTCCTGTCTTCAATCCATTTTGGTAAAAGTTTAAGTTGAACGCGTCCAATAGCGGCATTGACATTGTTAAGACGTGCTGTGTAACCTAGAATTGTATGTACATCCTTGGGATATTGCCCATGGTTTCTAAGAAGCTTTAGTTTCTCTGCAAGTTTTTCATCATCAGTTGTTATCATACCGCCATCACCACAAACAGTCATATTTTTGGTTGAATAAAAACTAAAACAACCCATAACTGATAATGAACCTGTTTTTTTACCTTTGTAAAGAGCGCCATGAGACTGGGCGCAATCCTCTATTACAAACAAATCATTTTTCTCTGCGATTTCATTTATTTCATCCATATCCGCTGGATGACCATACAGATCAACAGGCATAATGGCCTTTGTTTTAGCTCCGATCTTATCTGATATCTGATTGTAATCAATTACATATTCATCATTTACATCAACAAAAGCAGGTACTGCATTTGCATGAAGGATAGAGTTTGAAGTTGCAATATAGCTACTGGCAGGGGTAATTACCTCTTCACCATTTTTAATGTCTTTTGTAAGAAGTGCTAGATGTAATGCATTTGTACCTGAGCTGACACTTACTGCATGTTTTGTTCCAATATATTTTGCAAAGTCTTCTTCAAATTTACCAACGCTTTCACCAAGGATATATCTTTCATTTCTAAGTGCATCTATTGCTGCTTCTTCCATTTCTTTTGTAAAAACAGGGTTTGCAGGGGGTATTAAATCCATTTTTTAAATCACCAATCTATTTTTTTAATTTTTTTTGCAGGGTTTCCTGCTACAAGAGTGTTATCATCTACATCTTTTGTAACAACTGATCCTGCTGCAACCATGGCTTTTTTACCAATGGTTATGCCACATACAATTGTTGATCCAGCGCCTATCGATGCGCCTTTTTTAACAGTTGTGGGTATTTCTTTCCAGTCAGGGTTTACTGCCCTGGGTTTTAAATCATTTGTAAATGTCACATTTGGTCCTATAAATACTTCATCTTCAATTGTAACTCCACTTGGTATAAACACAAATGCTTCTATTGCACATTTATCACCGATTGAAACATTTTTTTGTATCTCTACAAAAGCGGCTATTTTACAGTTATCACCTATTTTACAGCCGAAAATATTACAATAATCACGTATTACTGTGTTTTCTCCAATATCTGCATTTTCTACAATATAGTGTTTTGCAAGAATTTTCATCGATTTTGGGCAATACACGTTATATATATGAATATTTTCATTGGTTTTTAATAAAAATACGGAATTCTTCAAGAGCTTTTGGGTTTCCAATGTGATAAAAACGTTTTTTTACTTCATAAGCTGATAGCTCGTTTTTAAGTATCATTTTTTTAAAGAATTCTTCTGTGGAACAAAAACTGTTTTCAGTTATAAAATCCAAAGATTTTTTGTTTAGTAGACTTGTTCCATAATCAATGTATTTTATCTCTCCTTTTTTGTCTAAATCCTTGTGTCCTACTACCCTTTTGTTTTCAACTATTAGATTGCTTTTATCATATTTGTTTTCGTTTTTGTATACAACCATACATACTAGTTTGCTGTTTTTTTTGTAAAAACCATAAACCTTTGAAAAATCAACAAAGACATAGGAGTCACCATACATTATAAAAAATTCTTTTTTAAGTAACTCCTCTGCATTTTTTATAGCACCCATCGGCCCTAGTTTTTTATCACCATCGTAACTATATTTTATGTCAACTCCAAATTTTTTTCCATCCTCAAAATAAGATTCAATGCTCTCTGATAAGTGTCCAACACATAAAACTATGTCTTTTATGTTTTGTTTTTTAAGCATCTCTATTTGATATTCAAGAAAGGGTTTACCCTGTATATCCATCATTGATTTAGGTATTTTTTTTGCAAGGCCTCCTAGTCTTGTTGCAAGTCCACCGCATATTATTGCTATTTGCATAGTTAAAAACCACAGATTTTAAATATTTTTCATGTTTAGTATTATTTTTGATCCTTCAAAATCAAAGTTGTATCGCATTTTTTTAAGGCTTTTTTTGTTCATCTCTTTTATAAAACTTGTTTTTTCTGATACGTTTCCATTATGATAAAACATGAAAAAACCTCCTCCTCCAGCACCCATTATTTTTCCACCTAGGGCTCCATGTTTTTTTGCATGTTTATAGCATTCATCGATAAAAGAATTACTGACGTTTTCAGATAGGTTCTTTTTAATGTTCCAGTGGTCATCTAGATAGTATCCAAGTTTATCCACATCATCGTTCTCAAATGCTTTTTTTGTCTCAAGCCCTATTTTTTTGATTTCATGAAGAGCAGAGATTGTCCTTGATTCATCTTTTTTGCTTTTGTCATCTTGTTCTTTTAAAATTTTACTTGCAGATCTCTGTATACCTGTATAAAAAAGTAGTATATTGCTATGTAACTCATCTAATGCTTCTTCACTAATTTTTATAGGATCAACTGTAACATTTCCTTTTTTATCAAACTCAAAATAGGTAATACCTCCAAAGGCTGATATGTATTGATCCTGTTTTCCAATCGGTTCACCTAAAACATCCATTTCTATATGACATGCTTCTTCTGCAAGTTTTTTTTGGCTTACAAAATCTTTTTTGTAGTTATGAAGCACATTAAGAAGTGCTATTGTAAAACTACCGCTAGTTCCAAGACCCGAGCTGCTGGGCATATCAGATAAGCTAGTGAGTTCTATTCCTTTTTTTATCTTTAATAATTTTAGGCTTTCTCTGAAAATATTATGTTTTATATCATCAACGTTTTTTACAAGCTCGGTTTCGGAGTAATTAAGCTTTATATTATCATCAAAACGAGAATGAGCGGTGACTAACGTGTATTTATCGATTGCAGCAGCGATAAGTGCACCACCATATCTAGTGTAATAAGAGGGTAGATCTGTTCCGCCGCCACCTAGTGTAATTCTTACAGGTGAACGTGATATAATCATAATATTTTACCTCGGTTTTTATTTGTTATCAAGTGTTTCTCTTATAGCTTTTCTTACCGCTTCATCTGAGCTGAGTTTTGCTTTCCACCCAAGTTTTTTCATTTTCTCTGTTGATAGTTGGAAACGTGGTACATCTCCAGCCCATCCGCGTCTGCCACCAGTATAATTGAATTTTACATTTGAAAGATTCATTTCTTCTACTAGCATCTCAGCGATTCTTGTAACTGTTGTGTTGCTGTCAACCCCAAGATTAAACAAGTTTATTTGCTCGTTTGAATGTTTAAAACCATAAAGAATTCCATCTACCAGTTCTTTTACATGAAGATATGGTTTCTGCTGACGACCATCACCGAGTATCTCTAGTTCCCCCGGGTTTTTTCTAAGTTTTTTTATAAAATCAACAATTACTCCATGTGTTCCCCTGATGCCTACTACATTTGCAAACCGGTATATCCACGCCTGAAAATCAAATGTTCCACAAAAAGAGCTGATTAATCCTTCACAAGCAAGTTTTGCAGCACCATACAGTGAGATTGGAAGCGTTGGACCATATGTCTCAGGAATATCTATTGGTGGTGTTTCTGCATAAACAACACTACTACTTGAAAAAACAATTTTTTTAATATCATTAAGTCTCATGCTTTCAAGAAGATTATATGTTGCTATTGGCCCTTGCTCAAGATCAAGTCTTGTTTGTTTTTCTCCAAGTCGGACAAAAGGATTTGCCGCAATATGAAATACTACATCATGGTTTTTAATTGATTTTTTGACAGAGTCTAAGTCTAAAAGATCTGATTCTATGAAATTAAAATTTTTATCGTTTTTATGATGCTGTATATATTTTGTTTCCCCAGAGCTGAGATTATCAAAAACAGTTACCTTGTTTTTTTCTTTGAGAAGTCTGTCTACAAGATGACTTCCGATAAATCCTGCTCCTCCTGTTACAAATGCTTTCATAATCTTTTTTTCTCCTTAGGTCAAACCGGTTTATATATGAGTTGTTTAAGTATTTTTCTTTTAGACATAAATACTTACAAAAGATTTATTAGAAAACAAAGAATCTCTCAGATTAAAAAACATCAGGGATGTAAATAAACATGAGTCAAATTCATCGTGAAGGATTAATGTTCAAATGGATTACAAAAGACCATGAGATAACAGTAGGTTTCAAAAAAGTAGGTCATAACAAGTGCAATATCTGTGGAAAACGTATCCCCTCAGGAAATAGTATTTGTGATAAGTGTTTTGAAAAACAAAAAAAGGTTAGTAAAAAATAAAAAAAGAAATTTAAATAAATTAATAGTTGAAATATGCGAATAATACTCAAAAAACTAAAATTTTTTTATAATTTTTTGATGTTTATTGCTTTTATACCTTTATCGCCTTCTTCGGTTTCGAATTCTACGGCATCTCCTTCATTTAGGAATATTCCTTGTGGAACTGAGGTTCTATGAACGAAGATATCTTCGCCTTCTTCGGTTTCAATAAAACCATATCCCTTACGAGGGTTATACCATTTTACTTTTCCATTCATTTACTTATTTTCCTCCTTATTTTTTGACTCTAGGAGTTTTTTTAAACAATCGCATAGATTTATAAAAAAAACAATTTTTCAAAAAAACCAGATTTTTTAATCTTTTATTCCCTGAAATTTGTTCTTTTAAATCTTTTGCCACTGCTTTTTTTCATAGATAACAAGGTTATTTAAATAAATTTCTATCGTGTTTTTTCTTTGTATAAAAAGGTTATGTAGGGTTTATATAAGATGACCCTATAACCCGAGCGCAATGCTTAGTAACTTGCTATCTAATGAATTGTTCTGGACAATTGTCCTTGCCTTCTATGCCTTCGGCGTTATTTTATTTACTAGAAAGATCTATGATTATGGTATAAAAAAACATATGAAAAAAAGTGTTGTTATTTATTACAACCGTAAGTTTATCCATATTTTTGCAGGTGGTGTAGTAGTGCTTGCTGTTCCTTTTGTTTTCAATAGTCCTTTTTATCCTTTGCTTGCAGGAGTGCTTATTACTTTGTTGATGCTCTTATTTCATAGTACAGGACGTATTCTGTATTGGTTTCAAACAAAGGATAACGTTAGTGATGTTAGTTTTTGTCTTATGTGGGGAATCGCGATTTTTGTTTTATGGGAAGTTTTTCAAGGCACATATGGTGAAAGTGCTAAATGGATTGCAGTTATACCTCCAGCGTTTATTGCTTTTGGTGATGGTGTCACAGGCATTGTACGTAATTTTGGTTTTAAAGAAAGAAGTAAACATCCTATAGGAAATATTTACATGGCAGGTGTGAGCATCCCCATTGGTTTTTATTTCGGGAGTTTATCTGGAATACCTGGCCTTGCGTTTTGGGGCATAGTCGCAGCGTTTGTCGCAAGTTTTTTTGAGCGTTATGAGTTTGGACCGATTGATGATAACATCCTTATTACAATTAGTTCAACTGTTGTCCTGTTTATTGGTGCAAAAATTGGCCTTGTTTTTTAAAAAACTTTAATGTATAGTTAGACTTGAATCACCGAATAGTTGCCATTGTTGCGCCATTTTTGTATCCATTTCATCATGGTTTCCTAGAAACATGTTTAGATACTGTGTTATCGCTTCTTGATGTAGTTCTCCCAGCTGATGTATGTTTTCTTTTGAAT
>CAZQEU010000013.1:0-31073 GCA_964592335.1 uncultured Thermoplasmatales archaeon | reverse complement strand
TTACACACTTACGTGTTTCAGACCGCGCAGTATTCCCAGCCTGTTAATAAAAAAACAATTTTTTTTTTTAAATTATATTTCTTTTAATTCCAAACATTGATTTTACAAGTACTATTATTGGAATTATTTCAAGCCTACCTATCCACATATTAAAAATAAGCATCACTTTTGCCACAGGTTCCATAGAGATTTCTGTAATACCTGTAGTAAGTCCTACGTTTCCCTGTGCTGAGCATACCTCAAAAAATGAATGACTAAGATTAGTACCTGGGATAGATTCCATTACTACTATTATGCCTACAAATAGCAGAATTATCCATATAAAAGAGATAATTGCTGCTTCATTGATTAAATCAGTTGCATCATCCTTTGAAAGAGGTTTGTTACCAAGTTTATGAACAAAAACACGTCTGGGGGTAGAAATCGCTCTTTTAATCCTCCAAGAAACACCCTTATAAAGAAGTATACCGCGGAAAAGCTTAATACCACCAGCAGTAGAACCAGCTGCACCACCAATAATCATAGCTACAGAAATAATCAATAATGCCTGAGGAGACCATGCACCCACATTATTTACCGAAGCAAAACCCGTACAGGTAAGTGCTGATGTAAACTGAAAACTAGATATCTTCAAAGAATAAAGTATATCCCCATTTGCGCCTCCCTGTTCTAAATTGATATATGTTAAAGCTATAACACCAAGAACAATAAGAATAATCATTGCTTTAAACTGTGCATCTGATAAAAACTTTTTAACCCGGCCTTTCAATAGATCATAATGAGCAGCAAAGGCAATTGCTCCAAGACCCATAAGAATAATCACTGCTATCTGACTAATAGCACCAAAACCTGTGATACTATCATCTGTTACTGAAAAACCACCAGTTGCAAGACCAGTCATCGCATGATTCAATGACTGCCAAGGAGTCATACCATCAGAAGTTGCAAAACCAATTAATGTCAAAGCAACAACACCAATGATTGTATAAAGCAAAAATATCCACCAGATAGTACGAACTGTTGAAACAATAGATGGATGAGTTTTTTTATCACGTGCTTCACCCTTGTAAAGAACAAATGAACCAGTACCAGGACGAGCAAGAATACTAAGTGTAAGAACAATTACTCCAACACCTCCAATCCATTGAATAAGTGAACGCCAAAACTGAAGGGTATATGGTAGTAATTCTTCGTTGTTTACCATAGTAAGACCCGTACCTGTCCAGCCTGACATTGATTCAAAAAAACCAGATAAAGGATCCATCAAAGTAATACCATTATACGGTATAAGCCAAAAAGGAATACTGCCAATTAAAGATATAAAAAACCATCCAAGAGCCGCTGTAACCATAGCGCTTTTAAAATTAGCAGGATCTGATTTTTTAAGACCATAATAGAGAGGTAGGCCCACTGCAAGAAAAACAGCAGAGGTAATCAAAATTGGTAAAATGGCTTTATACTCATTATATGCCCCTGCTGTATTTCCAAAATAAAAAGGAACAACTAAAGCAATAAGCGTGACAAAACCAACAATAATGAAGATTCCGCCTAGATCTCGAAGAACTGTTCTGATATCACTCATCTATTTTATTCCTCTCAAATCTTTAACACTGTAATTTAAAAAATAAATATCGAGTACTTATACTTTTACAGTTTTCTAATATCTTTCATTCTTTCATCAAGTTCTTTGCATAAATCTTTTGATATATCTCTTTTAGTAAAAACATCAGCTTTTGCCGCAATAGATATTTTTAATGCAATAACCCTTGCAATTTTACCTCTTAATTTCCTTGGGGATTTATTTACGTAATTATGTTGGAAGATATAACCATGTTTCGGTGGTTTTCCACCTTCTTTTTTAAATCTAAAAAGAGCTTTTTCAGCACCTAAAACCTGTATAGTAGATGCAGGGAGCATTGCAAGTTTTTTTAAACTTCCTGCAGAAGAAATCAAACGTGCCCCAATCATTGGGCCAACGATACTTGATATATTTGAAGCATTTTTTTCCATGTCTTCTTCAATGTGCTCTTCTAAATTTTTCATTTCTTTTTTAATTGTTAAAAAAGAATTTTTCAATGGTTCCATCCTATGTTTTGAAGGTTTTATTTCATTCCAAGTTTCTCTTCTCTCAGAAAACAAATTAATAGTTTGTATAAAATCATCAAGAGTATTTATCATTTGAATAATCTGCAAATCTTCAGATTCAAGCATTTTAGTTGTTTTTTTCTCAGATATAATAACTGTTGCTTTTTTTAAAATATCATATTCAAAACCATATTCTTCAGGTTTTAAATCTATTTCTTTGAAAAAATCATCATCAGGTTTGTATTTTCCCATTTCTCTGAGTCTTTTTTCATTTACAATTAGTTCTTTTCTTTTTGATATTTTTCTTTCTTCATCTAGGATTTCTTGGTTTTTAATTTTCAGAATTTTTTCTGCTATTTCCTTTTCATCTTTTGGAAAAAGTATCTTTTTTTTGATGCCTTTTTTATCAAATAAGAACGTTCCAAACCATTTAGTTATTAGATACATTTTATTATTTGTGAAAACAAAATATTATAAAAATGTATGTGAAGCGTTAAAACCATCTAAACCTTCAACATATGGGTTGTAACTTTCTTGTTTAAAATGAGTTCCAACTCTATCTGCATTATCATCTATCAATGGATGAAATAACTCACCATATCTATTTTTAACCTTTTGATGTCATTTTTAAAATTCTTTTCTCCTTTGTTTTTTTATATGTAAAAAGGGGTAAGTTTCAAATATACTCATTTTATTCACAATTTTAAACACAGATAATTGGAGAGTTATAATTTTGTTTGTAAGAGAGATTATGAAAAAAGGTATAATTACTGTTGGTAGTAATGAAACGATTAAAGAAGCGTGTAATCTTTATCGTGATAAAAAAATAGGATGTTTACTAGTTTTTGAGAATAGTAATGTTATAGGGATTGTCACAGAAAGAGATATTATCGAACGTACAATTTGCAAAGATATAAATCCAAAGTCCGTACCAATTAAAGAAATAATGACAAAAAACGTTAAAACAGTTAATGCAGATGATAGGATAAATTATGCGGTTGACATTTTAAAACAAAATAATATCAAAAAATTACCTGTGGTCGAAAATGAGGAACTTGTTGGTATCATAACAGTTACAGATATTGCTCTTACAAGACCCAATATACGTAAGTTTTTAAAAACAGATGAGTAAAAAATGGCTAAAGAAGAATAATTCAAAGAGTAGAAAAAAAGATATTAATACACAAGATGAGAAAACACCAATTTTTACAACAATATTTGGAATGATAATGCTTATAGGGTTGTTTATGATGTTTGATGGAGATGGAGCAGCAACAAGTATAAGTGGTTTAGCTATAATTTTTATTTTCTTGTTCCTTTTTTAGCTTGTTTATTCAATCGGAGCTGGACTTTTTTTGTAAAAAACAGAGATTTTAAAAATATAAAAACAGCATTGATAAAACATAACACGAAAAGAGAGTTAAATTTATATACTAAAAGAAATTCGGTGTTTGATATCAGATATGTTAGAATTATATAAAAGCCAAGTTTTTTTTAATGCCTGTTTATTTAAGGAGGAGGTGTTTGCCTGGTAAACCTCTCAATAAAAATAGGAAATTTAAGCTTAAAAAACCCGACTATACTCGCATCAGGTGTCATGGATGAAGATGCAGGTAGCATGAAACGTATTTTCAAATCTGGAGCAGGAGCTGTTACCACAAAATCTATTGGTTTAAAACCAAAAAAAGGATATCCTAACCCAAGCTGTCTGGAACTGGAGCATGGAATTCTAAATGCAATGGGATTACCAAATCCAGGTATTGATAATTATAAAGAGGAAATTAAAGAACTTAAAAAAATAAAACAACCAGTAATTGGAAGTATCTATGGTAAAGATTCAAAAGAATTTTTGATTCTTGCAAAAAAAATGCAAGAATATGGCGCCGATGCAATAGAACTTAACATGAGCTGCCCACACGCAAAAGGATACGGACTTGAGGTAGGATCAGATTCAAAACTTGTAAGAAAAATAACTTCAGCGGTTAAAAAAACAGTAAAAATACCTGTTTTTGTAAAAATATCTCCAAATCTTACAAACATCGTAGAAATCGCAAAATCAGCAGAAAAAGCACATGCAGATGCAATAGTTGCAATAAATACTGTAAAAGCAATGAAAATAGATATTCAAACAAAAAGACCTGTTCTTTCAAACAAAATTGGTGGATACTCTGGAGGGGCAATAAAACCCATAGGAATCCGTTGTGTTTATGAGATATCGGCAAATATAAAAATCCCAATAATAGGAGTAGGTGGTATATCAACTGGCAAAGATGCGATAGAATACTTTATGGCAGGTGCAAACGCGGTACAAATAGGCTCAGCAGTATACTATAGAGAAGTTGATGTTTTCAAAAAAATCTGCATAGAGATACAAGATTGGATGAAAAAACATAATTACAAAGACATATCTGAAATTGTTGGAGCTGCACACATATGAATTATCCAAAAATCACACAGATAATAGAAACAAAAAAAGAAAACAAAAACATAAAAACAATAAAATTTGTACATAACAAAAAAATTGAGCCAGGGCAATTCTATATGATATGGATACCAGGTGTAGATGAAATACCAATGAGTGTCTCATACATAAATAAAGAAACTAAAGCAATAACATTCAAAAAAATAGGAGATGCAACAAATGCATTGTACAATCTAAAAAAAGGAGATCAAATAGGTATAAGAGGACCTTATGGAAATGGTTTTAAAATAAATGGTAAAAAAATATTATTTGTAGCAGGAGGAACAGGTATTGCCGCAATAACCCCGGCGGTAAAAACTGCTTTTCAAAAAAATATAAAATCAACGGTGATAATCGGTTCAAAATGCAAAACAGAACTGTTTTTTGAAGAAAAACTAAAAAAATATTCTGAAAAACTTATTTTATGCACAGATGATGGATCTTGTGGAAAAAAAGGATTTACCACTGAGTTTATAGATGAAACACTAAAAACACAAAATTTTAGCTCAATTGTCACATGTGGCCCAGAAAAAATGATGAAAAAAATTATAGATTTATATACACTACCCACCCAAGCAAGTCTTGAAAGATACATGAAATGTGGATTTGGTATATGTGGACAATGCACTATTGGGGAAGGGCTGAGAGTATGTAAAGAAGGACCAGTTTTTGATGGCAAAACCCTTAAAAAAATCAATGATTTTGGAAGATACAAAAAAGATTCCTGTGGAAAAAAAGTAAAAATATAAAAAAAACAAGGAGGCATAAGATTGACTGTATACGATGATGAAATAAAAATTAAAACAAAAGGAGAAGTAGACATAATAGATATTACAGAGGACATACAAAAAATAGTTGATAAATCCAATATTAAAAATGGGATAATATGTGTTTTCAACCCTGGATCAACTGGAGCACTTACTACAATAGAATATGAGCCCGGGCTTATGAAAGATTTCCCAGAGACACTTAAAAAAATAGCTCCTAAGAACCAATATTACAACCATCATGAAACTTGGCATGATGACAATGGCCATTCACATGTTAGAGCTAGCCTGATGGGACCAAGTATAACTTTACCTGTTATAAATGGTAAAATAAAACATGGAACATGGCAGCAGATAGTTTTTGTAGAACTTGATACAAAAAACAGAAACAGAAATATAATAACTCAAATAGTAGGTGAATAAAGCTTACCATTTATTATAATGAATTCTATCTTCTTTAAATCTATCAACTTCTTTTTGTTCTTCATTGGTAAAACCAAGTGATACAATGCTAAAAGGAATAACGCTTTTAGGTAGATTAAAAATGTTTTTTAGTTCCTGCATCCTATTTTCTTGGGGATATATACCAATCCAACAACCACCAAGACCAAGTGCTCTTGCAGCAAGAAGCATGTTTTCTGTAGCGGCACTACAATCAACTGGCCAGTAGTTCTCAAATTTTTCAAGTTTTTTATCAGCACAAATAAGTATTGCTTTTTTTGCTTTTGTAACAAACTTTGCTCTCTGATGAAAACCAGGTATCTTGTTAAGAATATCTTTATCATCAATTATAATAAACTGCCAAGGTTGTTGATTAGCTGCAGATGGAGCAGAAAAACCTGCTTTTATAATTTGTTTAATTATATCATCGGATATTTCTTTATCTGTATATTCTCTAATGCTCCTTCTCGTAAAAATTGCTTTCATAGCATCCATAATTTATTCACCCTGAAGTATGGATGCAAAATAAAAAACAAGTTATTTATTTTTTCTATTAAATAACAAGTATGGAGAATAATTTTTATAAGTAAACCAAAGGTTATATGTTTATACAAAATATTATTATATTATTAAGGCTAATTAATATATGTTAGAATATAAAAGAAAATGGGGGCTTTATGCGGTATAAAAAATTTATGTTAATTTGCATAATTTCTTTAATCATAGCACCAGCTATATCACATAATGCAATCTCTAGTGATAGTTCACCTCCGGTCTGGAATAAAAACTGGGATTTCAGAGAAGAAATATTTATACCAATATCAACAAATGATAAACTAGCAAAATATCAACCAATTGACATAGAATTTGAATTCAAAAACCCTTGTTGGGGAAAAAATGAAGAAGAGCATTCAATTAGAATACTATGTTGGAGTCAAAATAGTTGGTATGAACTTGAATCCCAGGTTTATGACATAAAATCAAGTAGTACAAATATCATAAAAAAATGTGGAATAGTATTTTTAATACCTGAGTTTGCAGATGGAAACGAGAGATACTTTGTATACTATGATGAATCTAAAAAAGAAAAAACTAATTATCCTGACCATGTCAATGTAGAGGATTCATATTATTATTTTGAGCCTATATCTGGAATACGTGCAGAGGGAGATTACTACAAGGTAAAAGAGGATGAATATGTCATTTTTGGAATAGGGCAAAAAGGAAAAGTAATTTTTAGAAGTCTTTCACATACAGTTGTAAAACAAAAACCAAACTCTAAAAATTTTGGAATATTAAACTCTGACAATACTGCCTCTTTTTCATTTTCTTATCATGAAGGCGTTGAAAATGAAGATGAAATCACTTCAGATCAAAAATTGGTTTCAAAAAATATTCATGTTGATGGAAATCTAATGTTAGAATTTTCAATTGTAAGTAAATCAGATAGAGAACATCTTGAAACATCTAATGTTTACAAGTATTATTATTGCCCAACGGAACATAAACGTATCAGCGTTCATGTTAAACATAAAGTCTTAAAAGAGAGCATAGTAAAAGGAATAACAAATGTTGATGGAAGATATGCTGCTCTTATATCTTATCAGTCAAAAAGTGAAAGCATTGAGAAAATGAAGTTTGGTGAAATTCTTCCTTTTTTACATATCTACGATGAAGATTCAAAAATCCGGGAATATAAAATGAATACTGACCCGGAGGATAAAAAAAGAGAGTGGATTATACCCTATGATTATGATGCAGACTTAGGGGAAGATGCATGGGTTTCATATGACGAGGGAAAAAATGGTAAAGCACAAGCAATTATTTTTTCATCCAACAAAAATATTGTTAAATCAGGTACAGATGAAAAGGATGGTATACAGCTAAAAGTAGCAGAAAAAGAGTTTCTTGATGCTGCTGGTGCTGAGATAGATTATGCTGCAATAACTCTTGGTAGGAACTCTTTTGAAAAAGATGGAGTACATGATCTTATTATACCTGGTGATCTAGTTGTTGAATACGATGCAGAATTTTTCACTACTGAAACAGGCGGATATACAGATGTTGCCCGGGAAAGCAAAATATTTCAGGCTTTAGAAAAAAACCGTCATAAAGACGCATATGACTTTGAGTCAGGAGATAAAAAAATCTATACTTTGACAGTAGTGCCAAGGGTTACAGGTAGAATAATGCCCTACCCTTTTTTTAACAAATTTACAGGTATTAACCTGTCCTATGTTTATGCTGAATTATACAAGGATGGAGAGTTTATTTCTTCAAATACAGCTTATAAACCACTAATAGGAGCTCCTCGCATTAAATTCCCAAAAATAGAATCTGGCAATTATCTGATAAAAATATACCGCAGTATCCTTGATAAAAATAAAAACTTTATAGGTGTTGAATCTGTTGAAGTTAAAAAAGATACAGATATAAAAGTAGTATGTACATGGCCAAAAACCATTACCTTTTCAGCTGTTGATCAAAAAGAAGAGTTCATAGAAAATGTTGAGGTTTCAATTTTAAAAAATGACACTATAATTGATACAAATATAACTGGTTTAAATAAAAGAGAATTTGAACTTCCATTCAGTTTTAAAGAAGATTACAAAATAAAAGCTATTTATAAAGGATTCAATATTTATGAAAAACCTGTAAAGATTTTTGAAAAAAACATTGGTATAAAACTTAATTTATATGATTTGATAGTTGATATAAAAGACAAATTAGGTTTTCCCCCTGGCGTAAATATCATACCTTATCTTACAAGCCCAGATATGCAAAAAAGTATAACTATTTATCCAGAAACTATACAGCCTGGTCGTTATTATTTTGAAGACTTGCCTGAATCTAAATATAATCTACATTTTTCATATGCAAGTTACTCAGAAAATAAATCATTTGATATACCCTACGAAAAAGATGTGTTAAATATAGCTTTTGAAGAAACATACAATTTAAAAACCTTACTTTATGATTCTAGAGGAAACAATTTAGATTACAATGAAAAAACAATAGATATCTACAGAAATAATAAAAAAATCGTTGATTCCGCTGATTTACATAAAAAAATTGTTCTCCCACCTGGAGATTACATGATTCATATTTATTCAAACGGAAAAAATATCGGCTTAAAAAATATCGAATTAATAAATGATAGAGACGTAAAAATTGTGACAACAACTGATTCAAAGATTCCACTACTTTTTACAACACTGACAATTTTGTTTATAATAGAAATATTTATTTTATTATTTTTCAAAAAAATATCTTTTAATACTTTCCTTAAACTGTTATCTATATCATTAATTATTTTATCAATTTTTCATCCATGGTGGAGTCTCAACGCTATAGGTACTGAATTGGATGTTACAAAAGAAACAAATATGTTTATTATGCCTGGTTCCATGATAGAAAGAGTAGATTACCAAAAAAATGTATATATGAATTTAGCAACCATCCCAGGGGTTTTTACAAACTTTATCGGAGGGTTATTATTAGTTTTATTCTCAGGTCTATTTTTAATTGGTATCAGCTTTATACCAAATATTCTATTGAAAAAAAGATATTACAAAATACTTATCACTGCAAGTATCTTATTTTTAATACTTGTAATAACAGCATATATTTTTGGAATGTCAAAACTAACTGAGTTAAGCCTCGGCAGCTTGCAAGGACAAAGAATACTTGAGGTTGTTCTACCTGACAAAAAACTAGCTTACATGGATTCAACCTGGGGTCTTAGCACAGGTTTTTACTTAGCAATCCTAGCAGCTTTTACTGCTTTATCAGCAGGAATAATTGACTTTTTAAGAGAAAAAGAATGGTTAAAATTATTTTTCAAATAATTTTTTAATTCTTTTAACACCCTTTATTTGATGTATCAGTTTTGAAACACTTTTTGGTACTGCTTCCTCCCAACTTTCATCATTTGCTATCAGTCTGCGGATTTTTTTACCAGAAAAACTTGTTTTATTGAAAAGAGGGGTAGATCTTGTTTTAAAACCTTTTTTTCTAAAAAGCTTTTGTGTAAAATCATTATTTGTAACTACGACATCAAAACCAGAAATAATATTTGTTACATGATCAACCCATCTTGGAGGATCATGGATATCAGGGATCATAACAATAGTGTAATCTTTAATACCTTTTTTTTCTAATGAATCATTGATCATTTTTTTCCTTTCTTCTCCACTGAAAGGATTATCTTTTGTATGTGAGTACTGGGAAGAGCCGATTCCAATTATTACTTCATCAAAATCTTTTAAGATATCTTCAATTACTTTTAAATGACCTTTATGAAATGGTTGAAAACGACCGATGAATATTGCTTTCATATTTTTTTACCAACAACAAAAGAAAATAAAAATAGTATATAAAATAATTATTGATTTTCTTTGTTTGTATTAGAATGTGAAGTATTTATCTTCTTTTCTGATTCAAGTTCAACTTTACCTGAGACGCGGAGAGGTTTCATAGCTCTAAGTTTTTTTAAAAGATCTTTTTTACCAGCACCTACAAGTGTGTTATCTATTACCTCAGGAAGTGTTTCTACAGGTATTATCTCTATTTCATCCTTGTATTTATCCTCAACAAGTACATCCATAAGGTTTGCCTTTGGAATAATAATCCTTTTAATCCCTGCTCGTGCTGCAGCTTCTACTTTTGCAGTGGCACCACCAATTGGAAGTACTGTACCACGTATACTCAGTGAACCAGTCATAGCGGTATCTTGTCGCACTGGTATATCTTCCATAGCAGATATCACAGCTGTAGTTACTGCAATACTTGCAGAATCACCTTCAAGACCCTCATAAGTACCAATAAACTGAATATGTATATCATGCTCAGTAATATCTCTTCCAATAAACTTTTTGATTATAGCAGAGATATTAAGAACAGATTCTTTTGCAATCTCACCTAGTTTGCCTGTAGCAATAACTTTTCCTTCAGACTGAGAACCCGCGGGGGTTACCTCAGCTACGATAGGCAAGACTAATCCAGAAAACTCACTCATAGAAGGATCTGCAGAATGAACAGCAAGACCATTTACAACACCAGATTCATTACCTGAAATTTTAAATGATTTATAATCCTGACGCCTTTCAATAGCTCTATCTACTACTTGTTGCTCAAGAGATTTAGCGATTTTTTTAGCTTTAAGAACATGCTCAACAGTAACAATTTTGTCTTTTCTTTCAATTGCAATATCACCTGCAGAGCGGATCAATCCACCTAGTTCACGAAGCCTTAGAGAAAGTTTTCCTTTTCTACCAGCTCTACGCTGTGCCTCATGTATTATTTCACCTACAGCCTCTTTTTCAAAATGTGGTATCTTCTCATCTTTTTTTACTTCTTGGGCGACAAAACGGATAAGTTTCTTACGATTATCGTCAGTATCATCCATGCTACTCTGCAGATAAACTTCATATCCATAACCACGTATACGACTACGTAGTGCAGGATGCATACCTTTTAACGCATCAAGATTTCCTGCTGAAACCAAAATGAAATCACATGGTACAGGCTCGGTTTTAACCATTGCACCAAAACTACGCTCAGACTGACCTGTTATCTGAAATTTTTTCTCCTGAATAGCAGTAAGTAAATGTTGCTGAGATGGAAGATTAAGAGTATTTATTTCATCAATATATAAAACACCTTTATGTGCACGATGAATAGCACCTGCTTCAACTAACTGATGCGGTGGTGTTTCAAGACCTGCACTTTGAAATGGATCATGGCGAACATCACCAAGGAGCGCTCCAGAGTGTGCTGCTGTCGCATCAATAAAAGGAGGCATATCCTTTTTTTCATGGGCAACAAGAACCTTAGGCACATTAGTCATCTTGTTACCACGCATCAATGATCCCCTGTTAAAAATTAAAAATAAGAAGAAAGCTGCAATTAATCCAAAAAATAGATACTCAATATGTGGCTCCCCGCCTTGGAACATAGGAGCAAAAGCTAGAGCACCTGCAAGTGCAACTATTAACACGGACAAAGAAATAATAAAGCTACTTTGTTGTTCTTTTTTCTTTTTTGCTTCTTGCCTCTGAGCCTTTACTATCTCATTTGCCTTACCACCTGGGACAACACGAATATGAGGTGTATTTGAATCATCAGCATTAGGATAGGCTATAATATCTTCGAGTTCTTCTTTTGGCAAAAAAGTAGTCATTGCACGAGCAACCATTGATTTTCCTGTACCTGGATCACCAATGAGCATAACATGACGTTTTTGCTCAGATGCTTTTCTTACAATATCAACTGCTTTATCCTGACCTATTACTTGGTCAAGCAAGAGATCTGGGACTTCTACCTCTTTAGTTGTTTTAAAACTCTGAGTTTTTATCCATTCATCTATATGGGGTAAATCTTTTCTAGAGGTTTTTTTATCTGAATTATTTTCTTTATCTTTTTTATCTAGTATATCATCTACCATTGACGTCAATTCCTCATGATCCACTTTTAACACGACAGTATGAAAGAGTTTGTACCTTTGAATAATGGATTCCTATTTGAATTTTTCTTTTATATTTATAAATTAGAGAACAATAGATATAGTATTCCCAGTATCATAAAAACAATGAAAGCAATATAAAAAAACTTGATTCTAACAAGCCATTTTGCTTTTTTTTCAGGAGAATCAAAAAATTTCCCAAGGATTGGGTCTTCCTCTATTTTATTCATTTTTCTCTTTTTTAGCTTCCATCAATGCTTTTATTCTTTTTCTTCTGAAAAAATCCTCTCGCTCTCTTTCTTCAAGCTGCATCTCGATGTATTTTATAGTTGATTTAAGCTTTGGAATCAGATTGTTTTCAAGCACATTTACTCTTCTCTTGGTCTTTTCAATTTCAAGAGATAATGATTTAATGCCTCCCTCATGATCGGCAAGATCAATTAGTTTTTGAAGTAATGCTTTGAACTCTTGCTGTGCATCATCCAGCTTTGAACAGGTTTCAATAAAACTATAACTTGGTTCTATTTCTTGTTTTATTCCTTCTCTATTCATCTTTGGTATTTTTACACCCATGATATTGTCTGTTTCAAAATCAATTGAGCCTATATCTGGAGTTACATGTGAGATTTCATCTACCTTTTTTTCACCTAGTATCATCTGTGATTGTATAAGTGATAAAAAAGCAGTTTTAAATTCAGAGTCAAGCTGTGTGATAAGTTCGTTTCTCTTATGTATAATTCCAAAGAATTTTTCAACTAGGGCATCTCTTTTTTCTTCTAAGAGTTTATGTCCTTTTTTAGCTAGAATTAATTTTTTACGGACATCAAGTAGATCCATTCTTGTAGGGCTTACACCCTCCATTATTTCTTCAGCCATACTATTTTACTCTTTTTTGTCTTTTTCAGGATGATATTTTTTAATGTATTTTTCATCTATTTTCTTAAGCTCTAATTTTGGCAAGATTGATAGTAGTTCCCAGCCAATTGTAAGAGTGTTTTCTATGCTTCTATCCTCATGTTTGTCTTGTTGAACAAACTTTTTTTCAAACTCATCTGCAAAACGCAAGAATTTTTGGTCACGCTCAGAAAGTGCTTCTTCACCGACGATTGCTACAAGGTCGCGAAGGTCATTTCCCTCGGCATATGCTGCATAAAGCTGATTTGAAACACCAGCATGGTCCTCTCGAGTTCTGCCTTCACCTATTCCTCTATCCATTAATCTAGACAGACAGGGTAGAACTGCTACTGGTGGATATATCCCTTTTTTGTTTAGTGCACGGTTTAAAACGATTTGCCCTTCTGTAATATAACCTGTAAGATCAGGTATTGGATGAGTTATATCATCATCAGGCATTGTAAGCATTGGAATTTGGGTGATTGAGCCTTTCTTTTCTTTTATTCTTCCTGCACGCTCATAAATAGTTGAAAGATCGGTATACATGTAACCAGGATAACCACGACGACCAGGTACTTCTTCTCTTGCTGCTGCAATTTCACGAAGTGCTTCTGCATAGTTTGTAAGATCTGTCAAGATGACTAATACATGCATGTCAAGATCAAATGCAAGATATTCTGCACATGTAAGTGCCATACGTGGCAAGATAACCCTTTCTATTGTTGGATCATCTGCAAGGTTTAGAAACATAACAGTACGCTCAAGAGCACCAGTATTTTCAAAATCACGAATGAACAAGTTTGCTTCTTCTGCAGTAATGCCCATTGCACAAAACACTACTGCAAATTTTTCTTCTTTTCCAAGAACCTTTGCCTGTCTTGCAATCTGGGCAGCCATTTCGTTATGTGGAAGACCTGCACCTGAAAAAATTGGTAGTTTCTGACCACGGACAAGAGTATTTAGTCCATCGATAGTAGATATTCCTGTTTGAATAAACTCCTGTGGATATCTACGTGAATAAGGATTAATTGGATTTCCATTTATATCACGCCTGTCTTCTGGAATAATAGGTGGTGCATCATCTATTGGATTACCTGTTCCATCAAAGATTCTACCAAGAATATCCTTTGATACACCTAGCTTCATAGTCTCTCCTATAAATCTTGCACTTGTTTTATCAGTGTCAAGGCCTTTTGTTCCTTCAAAAACCTGAATAATTGCCTTGTCAAGGAATGCTTCCAGAACTTGACCTGTTCTTTCTTCACCAGATGCAAGTTTTATTTTTACAACTTCGTTGTAGGCAACATCTTTGATTCCTTCAACAATCATAAGTGGTCCTGTAACTTCAGTAACCGTTGTGTATTCGATATCTTTGTTTCCCATTATTTGCTCCCTCCTTTGATAAGAGCTTTAATTTCATTTTCAAGTTTTTTCTCAGTATCTGCAAATTCTTTTTCGAATTTTTTATTTGGCACAGTTTTCATCCTAGCAAGACTCTCACGGCTTTTCATTTCAATTACATCATCAATGTGAACATTTTTTCCAACTGCATCCATCGCTAAGTCATTGAACTTAAGCATAAGCCTGAGCATCTCATATTGTTTTTTACCAGGGCAATAAGTATCTACTTCATGAAACGCACTTTGCTGCAGAAAATCCTCACGGATCATACGAGCTGATTCAAGTGTTGTACGCTCACGAGGTGGCAGTGCATCAGGACCGACTAGTTTTACTATTTCTTGAAGCTCTGATTCTTTCTGAAGTATGGTCATTGCTTTAGTACGTAGTTTAAGCCAATCATCGCCGATTTCTTTTTTCCACCAGTTTTTAATTTCATCCAGATAAAGTGAATAAGATTTCAGCCAGTTAATAGATGGAAAATGACGTCTATCTGCAAGATCAGCATCAAGTGCCCAAAATACTTTTACAATACGAAGTGTATTTTGTGCAACTGGTTCTGAAAAGTCTCCACCAGGTGGACTTACCGCACCCATAACTGAAACACTACCTTCTTTTTCTTTTGTAGTTGTAAGCTTTACACGTCCTGCACGTTCATAAAATTCTGCAAGACGGCTTGCAAGATATGCAGGATATCCTTCTTCACCGGGCATTTCCTCAAGTCGACCTGAGATTTCACGCATTGCCTCTGCAAGACGGCTAGTACTATCTGCCATAAGAGCTACATCATAACCCATATCACGGTAGTATTCTGCAAGAGTGATACCGGTATATACACTAGCATCACGTGCTGCGACAGGCATATTTGAAGTGTTAGCAATAAGAACCGTACGATTCATGAGTGGTTCGCCAGTTTTTGGATCCTCTAACTCTGGAAACTCACGCAGTACATCAGTCATCTCATTTCCACGTTCACCGCAACCAACATAAATTACTACCTGTGCATCACTCCATTTTGCAAGCTGGTGGAGGGTTATAGTTTTGCCCGTCCCAAAACCACCTGGGATTGCTGCGGTTCCACCTTTTGCAATTGGGAAAAATGTATCAATTACACGTTGACCTGTAATAAGAGGTATACCTGGGTCGTATTTCTTTGAAACAGGCCTGGGCATTCTAACCGGCCAGCGTTGAAGCATTTTAAGCTCAACATTGCCATCATCAGTTGAAAGAATACAAATTGTGTCTTCAACGGTATATTTTCCTTGTTTTTTGATTTCTAAAACTTTACCCTTAATCTTTGGAGGAACAATTATTCTATGGGTAATAATGGAGGTTTCTTCAACTTCACCGATGACATCACAGCTTTGTAGGATATCACCTGTTTTTACAGTGGGCTTGAAATCCCATTTTTTATTTCTATCAAGTGCTGGTGCTTCGACACCACGAGCAATGAAATCACCTGTTTTTTTCATAATATCTGGGAGTGGTCTTTGAATACCATCATAAATATTTGTCAAAAGACCTGGTCCAAGCTCTACTGAGAGGGGTTCGTTTGTAGATATTACTTTTTCACCTGGCATTAGACCATTTGTTTCTTCATAAACCTGAATAATTGCGTTATCTTTATTGAGTCTGATGATTTCACCTATTAGATTTTCATCTCCAACTCTAACCACATCGTACATCTTTGACCCTCGCATACCATCTGCTTCGATGACAGGGCCTGATATTCGCACTATTCTGCCTTGTTTGCCTTCTTTTTTCATATATTGTTTTCCTCCAAACTAATTATTTGATTTTTTCTTTATCAACTTCAATTCCAACTGCTTTTTTGATTAAGTGACTTACAAAATCAACATGATCTTTTGTTCTACCTTTTTTGTCAGGTATCTCGATTATGATTGGAACGTTATGGATTATCCTATAGTCCTTGAGGTGTTTGTCAAGGCTTCTTACTATTTTCTCAGTGATAAATAGTATCCCAATATCCTCTCGTTCTTTTATTTCGTTCCAAAGGGGCAGTTCATTTCCCTCAGGAATAAATAGTTCTTTTACACCAGCAAGCCGAAGGCCTGTGGCTGTATCCTTGTCACAGAGTCCTGCTATTTTCATACAGTTCCCTCCATTACAAAAAATTGTTTTGTAAACTCTTTTGATAAATCCTCTGCAATTCCTTTTGCAATGATTTTTAAGTTTTGAATTTCATATTCCTTAAATATCAAAAACCTAAGAGTAGGCCCTATTGTTGAATAATTATTCAAAGAAATTTCTTTGATTAAATCCAGAAACAAACTGTCTAGTCTATTTTCAAGGATTTGCACGGTTTTATCACGGTTGTATTCCTCAATTGTATCTTTTAGTATATTGTAATATGATGTTCCAGCAAGTTGATTGATTACTTGTGCAACACCATCAAGTTCTGAGAGTTCTTCATATTTCCATTTTGCTATTTCTCTTCCTTCGCCGTTGAAATATTTCATACAGTCTTCTTTTGCAAAACCTAGTTGTTTGCAACGTAGAAGATGTTTGATGTTGTATATGTCAAGATATGTTTTGATGAATCTTTCTTTGCCTTCACTACATTTATAGGGAACTTTTACTGCGATAAACTTGTTTATTATGTATTTGTCAACTTCGTTGTCAATTTCCATGTAATCAATTTCTTCGTTTGCAAGTTCTTTTGCAATATCCTCCTGAAAACCAAAATCAAGTAGCATTTCTGAAATGTCTTTTCTTTCAGTTTCTTTGATATTATAGAGTAGTTTTTTAGTTGAAGAAAGGAGTGCTTGCTCTATGCTTTTATCGTTTACCTCACTGTTTTTAAGTTTGTTTCTTAGTTCCTTTTTAACCAGGTACATATCTATTTTTTCTAAATAGACATCAAAGAAATTATCCATTTTTTTAGAGCTATCTGTTTTCATCATCTTGATTGTCTTGTAAAACGAGTCATCAAGTCCTTTCTGAATTTCATAAGGATTTTCACCAGATATTTTAAAATCTTTTGTGTTGTTTAAACTGTCTTTGAAGTCAGAAAGTGTTTTGCTTTCAACAATATTTGATAGGTTTTTTTCAGTAACATATGGATTGCCCATTGTTTCATACTTTGCATTTGGATAAACAAATTTTACATAAGTGGAAAAAGGTCTAGATAGTATTGCTATAGCCCCAGCTATTACTGTGATTATTAGTATCCAGAAGTAATATCCTGCCGGGTCAAACAATAGGTCTAACAATTTCTATACCTCATATTTATTTTGAGAAAAGCAGTCTTCCCACTTTGTTTCTAATTTTGTGTTTATCTCTTTTTAGTATTCCGTCGAATGTGTAATCCAGTGTTATTCGCCCGTCTTTTGATACTAGTTTTACTCCGCCTGATGCTTCTATTGTTCCTTCTGTTTTAAGGCCTAGTTTTTCTATGATTTTTTTGTCTTCAGATCTTGATTTTAGAACACTGCAGTCTTTGCCGAGTTTGTCTATTCCTGTTTTAATGTATTTTGTAACAGTGTTTTCGTATTCTTTTCCTTTTATCATCGAGAGTTTCTGATGTGCTTTTACAAAACAGTCTTCAATTACTTTTTCACGAGCGTTCATGGTTCTTCTTTTGATATCCTGGTTTTCTTTTGAAATAAGGATTCTTTTTGTGTTCTCTGCTTGAACTTTTCCGTTCTCAATTATTTTTTCTGATTCAATTTTTGCTTGTTTTTTCGCATCATCGATAATCTTTTTTGCTTCTTTATCTGCTTCTTTTTGTATCTGTTTTATTTCTTCTTCAGCATCTTTTTGTATCTGCTCAATGATTTTTTCAGCTGACATATTCTCAATAGTCCAATTTTTTTATAACAATCCAAGTCCAACCATTAGAAGAATACCTACTAACAAGCCAAAGATTGCAATGGTTTCTGGCATAACAGTAAATATGATTCCTTTTGATGCAACATCTGGGTTTCTACCAACTGCACTTATTGATGAGCTTGCAACCATACCTTGGTTTATAGCTGATGTTCCAGTAAGTCCTACCGCAAGACCAATCCATATAGCACCCATTCCCATAAGCGATGTTATTGTTGCTTCTCCACCGCCTAATAGGCCTGCTCCCATCATGAGTAGAATTGCTGTTAGTAGACCGTATACTGACTGTGTCATAGGAAGTACCTGTAAAATTAGACATTTACTGAACAACTCAGGTTTTTCAGCTGTAACTGCTACTGCTGAAGATCCAGCTAGTGCAAGGCCTATCGCTGAGCCAATCCCTGCTATTCCTATTGCAAGTGCACAACCAAGTATTAGCATTGTTTTGTTTTGGTTGTTTTCTTCTGTTGTTATTTCTTCTTCTTGAGCAAGTGCTACCATGCTTCCGAAGACAAGGAATGCTGTGAGTAGCATTGCAAATATTGCTGCTTTTCTCATTTTTTTCATATATTTTTTTCCTCCATTTTTTATTCGTATTTTTCATCTTTTATTTTTGTATATTTTCTTTTTATTTTGAAAGGAGAAAACTCAGTTCCTCCTCCTTCATAAAATCTGTTGAAAAATTCAACATATTGAAGCCTGAGTGAGTGAATCCCTGCCCCTAGTGCCTGAAGACCTAGATTAATAAGATGTGCAAATATGACTACAATTATTGTTATTATAAAACCAATAACTGGTATCATATTGCCAATTAGTTTTGCGACCTCGTTGAATGCAAGTGCCATACCGACTGTTGCAAGGCCAAGTGCTAAAAGCCGGGCATATGAAAGCCAGTCCCCGACATATCCCGTGATATCAAAAAATCCGATTGGACCTGAGTCTATAAATAACTGAGCAATACCAATTATTACAAGCATGTAGCTCATAATAATTAGGGGCTCTGCAAAACTGAATCCAAGAATTGATTTGAGTATAAGTATTCCTCCACCTATCTGAAGAGGAATCCAGCATAATTTACCCGTTAGCATCTCTTTATATTCTTTATCTTTGAATGCTTGTATAAGACCCAGAATTATACCTATGTTTAGATGTATAAGACCAAATACTAAAGCAAGAACTAATATTGAAATAGGGTCTTTTATTGGATCTACTATCGGCTTTATTTGCATTCCAAACAGTTCAAAATTATAGATATATGCTTCAGGGTCATTGTAGATAAAAGTCTGTATTAAATTTCCAAAGAAACTATTTGTTAAAAAACCAAATACTGTTGTTACAACCCCCATCCAAATTCCCATAAATGACCAATCACGAAACATATCGCTATTTTTTCCAAGTTTGAAGTAGCCAAATAAACTTAAGATTAGAATTAAAAGACCATATCCTCCATCACCAAGCATTACTCCAAAGAATAAAACGAAAAATATACCCATGATAATAGTTGGGTTTATCTCATTGTATTTCGGTGTTCCAAACATGGAGACAAGGCCTTTGAATCCTTCTGCCCAGCGTGGTGTTTTTAAAAATGTTGGTGGACTGTCTTTTTCCTCTGATGGTTTTTCAAAATCACATATTATGTATTGTCCAGCTGCTTTTTTTATAAAATCATTGAATGTTTCCTCATCTTTTTCTAAAATCCAGCCTTTAATAATGTATGATGAATTTGTTTTTCCAAAGTTCTTTGATATTTCTTTTCTAAATTTTTCAAGTTGTATTTCTTCACGAAGCGCGAGAAGATCTGATAATTGTTTTTTTGCATAGGTTCTTAACTCTGAAATTAGTTTTTTTCTTTTTTTATTGATTTCTTTAGTTTTTTGCTTTAGATGTTTTACAACATCTTTTGGATCGCCACTTTCTACATCAAATGAAAACTCTGTAAGTGCTACCTTTGAAATTTTTTCAATCTCATCTTTGTATCTTTTGTGTGCTACAATTAAAACTGCCCATTGTATTTTCTTTTTTGTTCCAAATTGTTTTGAAAAAAATGCTGCTGTTTGAATCTTTCCTAGTTTTTCTTTTATAAAATCCAAGTCTTTTGTAAGCCCTATTTTTACTATAAGATACTCTGATTCACCAATATCTTCAAGGTTAAAATCCATTCCTGTGAAATAATCTAGTTTTTCCAGATCTGCTTTGATTTTTTCTTTTTCTTCGTTTAAACTTTGTAGTTTTTCTTCTTTTTCAAGGATTTTTTTCTCTGTGTTATCCAAAAATCCTTCAGCATAAGAGTATAGTTCTTCAAGGCTGCATTCCTCAATTGTTTTTATCTCTGGCAGCTCTGGTGTGAGCATTGCTTTTATTCCTTTCTTTTTAGGTTTTACTTTTTTAAGGATATCAATAAGTCTTGTAAGTCTTAGTTCATAAAGTGCACATGTCTCTGTCTCAGGATCCATTTGTGCTTTTTGGATTCCATCCAATGTTTCAGGTTCTTCTTTAGAAATATCGATTATTTGCATTAAGCCTTGTTGATGTAATATTTTTATGACTTCTTCTACATGGTTTTGATGTACTACAAGCGATGTTTTTTTCATTGGAGCTGGAAAAAGTATTTCTTATTCCCCCTCTTTTATCTCCTCTATTATTACATCAACTGCTTTGTTTATGTTTTTTTCAGAATCTTTTTTTATGGCAGAGGTTTCTTTTTTTCCTTGCTGTTTTATTTTTTTGATTTCTGTTTTTGCGTCTTCTTCTGCTTTTTTAATGAGTGTTTCAGATTTTTTCTCTGCTTTTTTTATTATTTTTTGTTTTTCTTTTTCCGCTGTTTTATGCGCTTTTTCAATTGTTTTTTCAGCATCTTTTCTTGCTTCTTCTATTTTTTTTAAAATTTGTGATTCTGCTTCCTTTATTTCTTTAATTGATTTCGATGCCATTTGTTACCCGTATAAATATTATATATATTATTGTTTTTATAGCATACTGAATAATATACAGGATATATTGAAAAAAATTTCAAGTTTTTTTTACATGCCCCAGAATTTATCTGTTTTTCTTTTGATTTCAAAGATTTTATTTAAAACATCTTTTTCATCAATATTGAGTACATCCATATCACGTAATTTTTTTGCATCGCTTGCTGGTATATCAGTATATAGGATATCTCCGCCTTTTATTTGACGTCCTATTGTTATCCCCTCAATTGATACTGCTACTTCTTGGCCTTGTAAAGCCTCGTTTACAGATTTATTCTCAGATTGTATTCCTTTGATATAACCGATAGGTTTTCCATCTTCTTTCATAAGACGTGTATCTGTTTTTATCCTACCAGAAAGTACTCTTACACCAAATACTGCTGGATGACTTACTCTAAAAATGTATTCTGGTAAAAATCTAAGCATACCTGGATGTGTAAATTCCTGTCTTCTTTCTTTTTCCATCTCTGCTTTTTTCTTTTCAAGCCATACATCATAGTTTTCCATTATTGTATAGATTACATCCTCTGAAAAAAGGGTTATATCTGTAGTATTCATCTCCTCTTTTGCCTCTGGTAGTATTCTTACATTAAAAGCGAAAATAACCTTGTTTAAAGGATCAAGTGTTGAATCTGCTTCTATTATATCTCTCTTTGATACATTACCGATCTCTGCTTTTCTTATTTTTATTCCTTTCTCTCGTGATTCTTTGATAAGTGCTTCAAGGCTTCCGATTGTATCTGCTTTAATGAGTATTCCCTGTTCATCAAGCTCGAGATCGATCTGGGTTTGTTCTTTGATCTCTTTTATTATCTCATCTATTTTATCTGTTGCAACACGTATTGGTGCACCTGGTATCACATTTTCTAGATCTGGTGAATTTATTTTTATTCCACATGCAGCATGTACCTCATCTACACTTTTAAAACGCTCACGTGGATCACGTATTTCATCAAGTGCCTTGGGTTTTAATAATGCCTTTATCCGTGTTACAACTGGCTCATTTATTGTACCTATTATTATATCATCATCGTTTCTAATGGTTCCATTGTAGATGATTGCATCTATTGTTTTACCAAGTCCTACTTCTTCTTTTACTTCAAGTACAGTTCCCTTGCCAGGTCCTTTTTCATTATGTAGTTTTTCTTCTAAAAACCGTTGTGCAAGACCTACAAGTATCATTAAAAGCTCAGGTATTCCCTCACCTGTTTTTGCTGAAATTGGAACAATTCCTATTGTTTTTCTAAAATCCTTGATATTATAGTATAAATCAGCATTTAACTTGTTTTCAGAGATGGTGCCAATCATTTCATATAATCTTTCTTCAAAAACAGTTTTTACATTTACTCTTTGATTGTTTATACGGTTTTTTGCAATTCCTTGTGTTTTCTGCCAACCTGATATAGCATCGATTTTGTTTGCCGCGATAATAAAAGGAGTTTTGTATTGCCTAAGGATTTTAAGTGATTCATAGGTCTGTGGTTTAAAACCCTCGTTGATATCCACAACTAAAATAGCTATATCTGCAAGGCTGCCTCCACGTGCACGAAGAGTTGTAAATGCATGATGCCCAGGTGTATCAATAAATAAAAGACCAGGTAGAGTAAATTTTTTTTCTTTTAAAAGATCCCCACACACGTTGTATATAGCATCTATCGGTACTTCTGTTGCACCAATATGCTGGGTTATAGCACCTGATTCTCTTGCTACAACAGTGGAGCCACGGATAAAATCTAAGACACTTGTTTTACCATGATCGACATGACCGAGAACACTTACAATTGGCTGACGAATATAACTTTTATTGGAGGACATAAAACACCCACTCAGGCGATGAGTATTAAACCTTCCTTTAAAATATTTATTGATAGAATATATCAACTATTTTTCATGATGTTACTATAAAGAGATTTGGGATTACCAAAATAATTACAAGTAATATAGTTGTTATAGAAATTAATAATCCTGCGATACCAAACTTATTTTTTAGTTTAAAAGTAGAAAAGGAAATCATTCCAAATATTGTTGCTAAAATCAAGGATAGTAAGATTATAAAATCAAAAAAATACAGTATCAATACACTGTTAGTAAAATCCCAAAAAACTCTGGTTTCTAATGCCCAGTATATGATAATAAATAAAGAAATTGAAATCAAAGATAGAATTAAACTAAATAAACCGCTCTTTTTTAATTCTTTCATTCCATCACCTCATTTTAAGAAACGTGAATATTATTCTAAAATCTTTGGGAAATTAACAAAAAGCAAAAGATCAGATGATTATTTAGAAAATAATTTTACTTTTTTTCAAAGAATTCATCAACTTCTTTCTGAATTTTCTTTTTACGCTTCCGCAAATAGTAAAAAAGGAGAGCAAATGGAAGTATTATCATCAAGGTAACTAGGATACTTAATAAGATTGCAATATGTATTTGGTATTTTTCTGAAAAATATAGGAAAACTGGAAAAAATGGAACGGTTGCCGAAAATATCACAAATCCTAAAAATCTTAAATGTGTATAAAAAGCAAAAACTTCCCACAATTTTGAACGAATACTCATCCCATCACACCAACAAAAGGAATCCTTTGTTTTATTTTAACATTTTTGATATTTGAAGATATTGCTTTCTCTCCTGCAAAAAACAATATCACCTAATCTGCTTCTTTTTTCAGCATAAAGGGGGTTTTGTGTCATAGTTTTTCCATTTCTGCTCTGTATAGTAAAAGTCCATACAAACATTTTTTTTTTCACCTCATGTTTTAGAATCTGCGAAAAACAAAGATTGTTTATAAAACTAAAAATGGGGTGATTAAAAGTATTAAAAAAAATTAGATTATGTAGAAATAGAGTTTAATTTAAACAATTTATTTATAAATAATTTAGCCCATCCAAATGAAACAATAGAACCTATTAAATTTGCAACAACTAGACCCCACCAAACACCACTTAAACCTAGTGAAAAGACACAGCAAAATAGTATCGCTAAGATTGGTGATAATATAATGGTTCTTAGAAGAGTTGCAGCCAATGCATATACTCCTTTTCCAGTTCCTTGAAACATAGCAGATGATGCAATACCTAACGCAGCACCAGGATAAAAAAGACAAGAAATTTGTATAAATAACTCAATTTCTGATCTGAGTTCTGGAAGACCTTCACCTGTTGTAAAAAGTAATGTTACAAATGAAGCAAGAACAAAAATTAAAATTGCAATAAAAATCTCAGTTAGCAAACCAAATTTTGCAGAGAATAAAAAAGCAGTGTTCAATTTTTTATATTTCTTTGCACCATATGCTGCACCTGTAACAGTTATAACTGCTGTTGCAAGTCCAAGTAACGGTAAAATCGCCAGCATTACTACCCTCCATCCAATTGTATAAACAGTTATACCTGCATCACCTGCAAGAGCAATGTTTATGATTATTATATTTATCATCAGCATTGTAAATGACATAGATAACTGTTGAACTGATGCTGGAAAACCTACTTTGAATATATCAAAAATTATATCTTTTTTAAACGTAAAATGTTTGAGTTTAAAATCAACATAAGTATTTTTTTTGAAAAATAACCAATATATCAAAACAAACGAAGTAATAGACATTGAAAGAATTGTTGCATATGCTGCTCCTGCAACACCTAATCTTAATGTGTATATAAAAAATGGGTCAAGAACAATATTTAAACCTGTTCCAAGAACAATGGCGATCATCGCTCTATTAGCATCACCTTCACCACGTAGAATCGCTGTTGCAATATTTATAAAAAATATAGTGATACTACCAGCAAAAATAATACGTCCATATTCAACAGCATAAGAAAGAGATTTTCCTGCTCCAATACCATTTAATATAGGCTCTGATAAAAAAAACAGGATTATGCTAAAAAAAGCTGCAATAATAAGTGATGTAATAATCGAATGCTCAGCAACATTATCAGCACCTTGTTTGTCATCTGCACCTATTCTTCTGGAAATAGCAGAAGACCCACCAACACCAATACCCGTTGACAAGGCAATCGCCATCATAAAAAATGGAAATATTAAACCAATTGCTGCAACTCCAAGATCCCCTATCCCTGATACCTGAGAATCTGTAAAAAAATCCTGACCTACACCAGATACAAACAAAGTATCAACAAAATTATAGACCGTTTGAACTGACATTGCAATAATCATCGGAATTGCAAGTTTTATTATCGCTTTTTTAGGATCACCTAAAAGAGTCTCTACACCCTTTGTTTTGTTGTTGCTGTTAGAAGCCCTATTATATTTTGAGTTTTTCAATAGGCTTGTGCAATAACAAACTTTATTTCAAGTTTGTGATTATATACAGATTAAAGGAGGCAAATTATAAATGAGTAATTCAAAGTTAAATATAGGAGATAATGCACCTGATTTTTGTTTAAAAAACCAAGATGAAAAAGATATTTGTTTAAAAGATTACAAGGGGAAAAATATTGTTTTGTATTTTTATCCGAAGGATAATACTCCAGGATGTTCACTTGAAGCTATGATGTTTACAAAATATAAACCCGATTTTGAAAAAAACAATACCACTGTTTTAGGTATCAGTAAGGATAGCTGTCAATCACATAGGAAATTTATTAAAAAAAAGAACCTAAATTTAACGCTTATATCTGATGAGGATAAAGAAATTCATAAAAAATATGGTGTATGGCGTAATAAAAAATTTATGGGAAAAGAGTTTATGGGCACCATTAGAAGTACTTTTTTAATTGACTCAGATGGAAAAATCAGAAATATTTGGGATAATGTTAGAGTAAAGGGTCATGTAGAAGATGTTTTAGAAAAAGTAAAAAAACTCTAGGTTTTTCTTGGTTCAAAACAATCAGGATCTTCAGGTGTTCCATCAGGTTTTATTTTTTTGTTTATTCTACATTTAGGTATTGTTATAAAATCTTTTAAACCTTTCTCGTTGGTTATTTGTTTGAAATATGAGTAATTGTGTTTACAGTTTTTACATTTTAGTTCATTACACATATTCAATATCATTGTTTAAATTGAAATTTTAAACTTAAATGTTTCGAAATATAATTTTTATCATAACATATTAACATTTTTAAAACAATATTAAAACAAAATGTTACTTAATACGTTCTTAGCCTGGTTTTAACTAAACAAAAACGACCATTGCTTCCATATGCTTTAAATATAAGTTCCTTATTCCGACTTGTAATGGCACTTTGGCAAGGTAATTCAAAAAGAAGCAAAAGCGGTCGAAGAATACGTTATGCACGTGGTAAAAGAAAATTTGAAATAGGTCGAGAAAGTCAGCTTACAATAATTGGTAAGCAATCTCTTAAAAAAGTAAGAACTTTAGGCGATAATAGAAAAACACGTGTTAAAACAACTGATATAGCATATGTTGTAGACCCAAAAAGCAAAAAAACAAAAAAAACAGAGATAGTATCTGTTGCTGAAAACTCTGCAAATATACATTACGTCCGTCGTAACATAATAAACAAAGGGGCAATAATAGAGACAAAATTAGGAAAAGCAAAGGTTACATCAAGACCTGGGCAAACCGGCACTGTAAACGCCATATTGCTTTCTAAATAAAGTTTTATGCTGGGATAATAGAAATGGTCTCAAGAGGCGAAGACAAATACGTTATTTACCCTATTTATTTTGATAAATCAGTTTCAAGACTTGCTGGTAGAAAAGTATCTAAAAAACATGCTGTAGACAAACCCTCAATACAGGATATTTCAAAAGCTGCAAAAAGCCTGGGACTCAACCCTGTTTTAGAAAAAGAAGTATCTTATCCATCACGTAACTGGAAAAAAGAGGGACGTATTTTAATAGATAAAAAAGACTCAAAATCAAAACTATTGGTTCAAATCTCAGATAGATTATAACTTATTTTTTTGTTTGTCTTTTAACACTTCTATTTTTAGTATATGATCTGTAAAGTTTTTTGGAAGATTTTTGATAAGCCCTAGTTTGCTGTCATAAATAAGCATTACTGTATTAGTATTGGAATGGTTTTTATTTTCTTTCATATCTCTTAAAAAACTACATAAATCTGATAAATCAGTTTCATCAGATTGTGAAAAGTTAATAAATTGGGATAAGGAATCAAGAAGGACAATATGTGGATTTGTTTTTTTTATTCCAAATTGTATTATTTCTTTAAGCTCTGATAAATTCTTTGGAGGTTTATGGTAAAAAGCATCATCTATCTCATCATCTATTGGAAAAGCATAACCTGATACACAGTCGATAAACATCATTCTTTTATCATCAAGTGTTTCAAAACTAAGTGCGTTTTTCATGTAGTTATAGCTTCTCACAAGTGATATGTATAAAACACTTGAGAATTCACCTTTTCTAAATTTTTTGAGAAATTTTACTAGGTCAATAAACTCAGCTGAGTTATGGGTAAGAAGTATTAACCCATTTAAATTCTGAAGTTCACCATCAATATTTTTTTCAATTTCTTTCCAGTAATTTACACTGCTGAAATTGCATTGATCTGTTTTTAAATCAAGATTATTACTTATCATATTAATCCCTTAGTCGTACAGTATCTCTTATAACATCATACTTTAAAATTAAGTCTATATTCATAACAGGTAGTTTTTTCATATAACCTGCTTTGTTGTTATAAATAAGTATTATTGAGTCATCACCCAGGCCTATTATGTTTTCTCTTAGTTCTTTTAGGAACCGATATAATTCAGTTAACTCATCATCTGTTGGAACTGAGAAATTAATAAACTGTGTGAGTGAATCTACTACAAGAATATTTGGCCCCACTCTTTCTATATTTGTAAGAATCATATCTTTTAAAGCCTGTAGGTTTTCAGGTGGTTTTCTATAAACACAAAACCTGGTGTCTTCCATATCCATAATAAAGCTGGATACGCAATCAACTACATGCAGTCTTTTATTATTCAAAGGTTTTTCCTGTAAATTTCTTTCAATACGACTATATGAATTAATCAATGATATATACAAAATCTTCATTCTTTTATCAGGTCGGACTTTGTTGAAAAAATCAAGCAGGTCTTTAAATTTTACAGAGTTGTGTATAAATAATACTACTCCATGTAGTTTTCCTACTATTTCATCTAGATCTCTTGTTAGTTTTTTCCAATAATTTACTTGTACAATCTTTTGATCTCTTACTACTACCAATATTACACCTTTTTCATTCGTTTAAATGTTTTTTAACCGCGCTTATCAAGTCTTCAAAATCAAATGGTTTTGTAATATAATCTACCACATTTCCAAGTTCCAAGATTTTTTGTTTTTCTTCTTCTGAAAATCTTACAACTGTGAGAAGTATTATTTTTGGTTCGCTACTTTTGTCTTTTAGTTTTTCAAGTATTTCTTTTGTTGTAAGACCTGGCATCATAACATCAAGTGTTACCAGCTCAGGGTTAAAATCATCGATTTTATTTAAGAAATCTTCTCCATTTTCAGCCATTTCTGTTTCATATCCTTCTTTTTTCATCATTAGATTAATCATTTCTCGCAGATCTGTTTCATCATCTACTACCATTATTTTTGTCATTTTTTATTTCTCTCCTCAAAACAATTTTTTTTTTAAATCTTCATTCTATCTTTATATTTTTCATATCCTTTTTTTACTTTATCATCTTTTAGTCTGAAAACATCTACTTCTTTAAATTTACCTTCGATGTCTTTAACACCTTCAATCGGCAGAGTAAATTTAAAAGTACTGCCTTCTCCTTCTTTGCTTTCTACCCAAATCTCTCCACCATGTGAAAGCACGATTCCACGGCTTATCGCAAGACCTAGTCCTGCTCCACCAAATTTTCTATCCATACCTGAATCTACCTGGTAAAACGTATCAAATACTCGGTCGAGTTTATCTTTTGGTATTCCTCTACCTTGATCTTCTATTTCAAAGAGTATATTTTCATTTTTTTTACTTGCTTTTATTGTTATACTGGTTTCTGGTTCTGAGAATTTTATTGCGTTGTTTATAAAGTTGATAATTACTTGTTTTACCCGGTCTTGGTCGATAAAAAGCTTTGGGATCTCTGTTTTTATCTCTGTTTTTATTTTTATTTGTTTTGTTTCTGCAGAGGATTTCATGGTTTCAGCGATTTCCTCCATCATTTTTGAAATATCTGTGTTTTCTGGTATGAATTTCATGGTTCCTGATTCAAGTCTTGAAATATCAAGGATGTCTTGAATGAGATGATCAAGTCGCTCAATGTTTCTTAAAACAACGTTTAAAGCTTTATTCTGTTCATCTGATGTATCTCCTAATGTTCGTTTCATAATCATCTGTATGTAGCCTTTAATCGATGCCATAGGGGTTCTTAGTTCATGAGAGGTGACATTTAGAAAAGTTGATTTAAGCTCATCAAGTTTTTTAAGTTGTATGTTTTGTGCTTCTATTCTTTTTTGATTTTTCAATAATTCTTCTTCTGCCTGTTTTTGTTTAGTGATATCAACAAAAGAAGCCATCATATATTTCATTTCACCGTTTTCATCTTTTACAAGGTTTGCAGATAGCTGGACTGGAAATGTTGTTCCATCAGATCGTTCTGCAGACAGTTCACCTACCCATCCACCTTCGTTTACCATTGCATCCATGACTTTCATATATTGACCTTTCATCTGCCAGAATTTAACGATTGGCTTTCCTATTATTTCTTTATCGTTATAATATCCCCACATTTTAAGAAAAGAAGGATTTACATATGATATATTTCCAACAGAGTTTGCAATGGCAATAGCATTTATAGATGATCTCATTGCATATTCTTTTACTTTCATTTCCTCCTGGATTTGCTTTTGTTTGGTAATATCTACCTTTGATGATACATAACTGCTTATATGTCCTTTTGAGTCTTTTATAGGAGTTATAAAAACATTCTCCCAGTATAATTCACCATTTTTTTTCTTATTTTGCATTTCACCTTTCCAGATTTCACCTGAGGAGATGGTTGACCATAAGTTTTCATAAAATTCTTCTGATTGCATCCCTGATTTTAAAACTCTTGTGTGCTTTCCAATTAATTCATCATTATTATATCCCGATATCTCTGAGTATCGAGGATTTATATATTCTATTACTCCTTTATCATCAGTAATTATAACTGATATGGGGCTTTGCTCGATCGCACTGGTTATTCTTTTTATTTTAAGCTCGTTTTGTTTTCTTTTAGTAATATCTCTTGCTATTCCTTGTACTGCATAAGGCTTTCCATTTTTGTATAGAGGTGCAGCCATTGTTTCAAGGTAAGCAATTGAACCATCTTTTCTTTGAACTTTGTATTCAATTACATCTTCCTGTATTCCTGTTTTTTTGAGTTTATGTGTTTCCTTTAATGCTTTTATAAGCTGTCCTTTTTTAAGAATATTTGCAAAATTTAGTTTTTTTAGTTCTTCTTTTGTATATCCCATACCCTTCAGAGCTGCAGGGTTTGCATCTAAGAAGTTTCCTTTAAAATCACTGATATATACCCAATCCATTGATCCTTCAAATAAAGAGCGGTAACGCTCTTTTATTTCATCTAAATCGTCTTCAAAATCAGTATTATCAGGTTCTACTCTTTTTTCATCTGAGATAAGTAATAAATCGTTTTGTTCTTCTTGTCTAAGTATTTTTACTATTTCAGGTTCTTCCCTCACCTATTAAACACCTTTGTGCATCCCAATATATTTTTAGCAACTCTAAACTAGTTGTTTCTATAATAATTTTTAACAATTGATATCAATTCTTGAGGCTCAAATGGTTTTG
>CAZQEU010000012.1:0-31215 GCA_964592335.1 uncultured Thermoplasmatales archaeon | reverse complement strand
ATCTAAAGAGCAAAGGAATGCTCTTTCAATTTGAAATCTGCAAAAGTCTTGTTATAAAACAAAATATTTTGTTTAAGATCTTTATAGAAACTTTTTTAAGATTTATATCAGAATTATTTTTTTCTTTCTTTTTTACTTTAATTGGTTCTTTTTCGGTTGGTTTTTCTATAATCTTACCAAATTTCTCAAGATCATTGAATTCATCACTATTCAAAAAACACCCTCTATACTTTTGATATTGTTGAGGATTTATACAAAGGTTTTATTTCATTTTTGATTGTATTGCTTAAGTCCTCCGTCATCCTGCTCTTCGAATAATGGTATCTGCTTTGGTTTGGTAAATACAAATTTTTTATTTCCCATCTCTATTATCCTCAGAAACTGTATATGAGAACTCTTTAAAAAACATGCGAAATATTTCGATTTATAATGATGAATTGAGCATGTGTTTGCTGATTTCAGTCATACTCTCTTTTACTCTTTTTTCAGCAACATTTTTTTCTATTTTATCTTTGAATATCTCATTTTTAGTTTTATCTATCCCTAAAACAATATATTCGTTTTCTTTTTTGTATACTAATGCTTGATCTTTTACAGCTTTTTCATAGTGCAATATTGGTCCTAAAAAGATCCATCCTTTTTTCTGAATCTCTTCATCTATCTTATTTATATCTGTTTCATTTGTCATTTTATCACTTAATATTATATATCTTCTAGGTTTTCTTCTGTGAAAAATTTTAATTCGGTACCATCAGGAAGTACAGCAATTTTGACTTTTTTCCCGGTTTTTTCATCAGTACTCTCTTTGAATTTTGTTCCTTTTGGAAAATCCATTTTTTCTCCTCCAGATTGAGGTCTATAATTATATATTTATTTAAAAAAGTATGTGATATTTCAAACAATAAACTAACAATTGTTATGTATAGGCATATATGCAGGTGTATGTGCAAGTAAATATGCAGATAATTATTCATCGAAGCATAAATTTATAAATAATAACTTGCATCTAGATTTGGACGGGATGCAGGAAAGTGATGGTATAGAGCATAATATTGACATTAGAAGGCCTCTTGTCATTCGTGCTCTAAGAAGGAGTAATGTTAGAAAGAAGATTGCAGACTATCTTTTTGATATAAGTCCTAGCAGTAGCTATACTTCTGAAATAGCTTATAATGTAAAAACAACTCCTACAAATGTTATAGGTGCAATAAGAGGTATGGAATCTCGTTATAAAGAAGATGAATCTCTTTTGGGTTTAGGCCTTGTTGAAGAAAAAAAAGGTGGGAAAAATATAAAACTCTATGCACTTACATCTTTTGGAAAAGAAGTAGTTGAGTCGTATAACAAAAAGAAATAATTATTTTTTACTATTATCTTTGTCTATTAGCATAAACTATTTCGGGGTCAAATTTACATTTGCAATTAGGACATTGCACTGGTGATTCTGTTGAACTTCTTACCCATCTGTGTCCACAAAAAGGACAATTTTCTCTTTTCAATGTTTTTCCCCCTTTTAATCAATAAGTATCTGGTTTAAAAATATATCTGTTGTTTTTAAAATTTTGGTTTTTATTTACTTTATATTTTTAATTGTTTTTTGTGTGCCGTCATTTTGTCATTTTGTCATTATTTATCGGTATGTTTAAATACTAATAATCAGAGAGTATAACTTAGGTGAGGAGATCGGTGATAGAAGCCACAAACACAGATAAAAAATTAATAAACCAATATTCAATTATATCATTACTTGTAATTCTAACTCTTTCTATTGTAATTGTTTTTAGCCTATCTTCACATGCAGCTAGTAATTCAGAAGTATTGATCGACTCTGTTAATATAGGTGATTCCTCAGATGAAATCAACCATAATCTATTTGGATTTGGACCAATAGAGCCAGCTTCCCATGGTGGTGGCTGGGGCGGCGCAGATGATGGTAACCTACGTGTTGTTTGGTATAACGACTCAGCAAATCCTTCTGATACACCAACAGATAGTCCTGATGAAAATTATGCATCATTACAACTTAGCATCCCATCAAATTATATTACAACAAAAATGGAGATAAGAGCATTAGATGGAATAGCTGATGATAGCTTTGAAATATACATAGAAAATGATTTAGTTTATTCATATTCAGATGAAGGATCTACTGAAACATGGAAAACCCATGAAATAGATATATCATCAATGGATCTATCTGGATTAATAGAAATAAAAATTAAAAGTACAGGATCAAAATGGAATAGTTTTGATACATATGGACAACTTGGAATCAGCTGGGTTCATTTATATGCAATTGAGGGTCAAGAAGTAAATGTTAGATTAATTGATAGTAACAATAATCCATTGAGCAATGGATACGTAGAATACTATAAAAATGGCTGGAATGAATTTGGAATAACAGATATAAATGGCAACGCCACAAAATTAATTCCAAAAGGAAAATATACTTTCAAAATGACTTATCTTGATGCTAGTGTTAGTAAGCGTCAGGATGTTGGTGTTGATTCTACTGTTGTTTTTTCAACAATAAGTGTTACTGTTAGACTGGAGAACAGCTCAGGTGTTCCACTGTTGGGTGGTAATGTTAGTTTTCATAGTGGTGGTTGGAAGTATTTTGGTTTGACTGATGTTTCTGGTTTTGTTACTGGTGAGCTTTTACCTAGGAAGTATACTTTCAAAATGACTTATCTTGATGCTAGTGTTAGTAAGCGTCAGGATGTTGGTGTTGATTCTAATGTTATTTTTAAAACAGTCAATGTAACAGTTGGCTTATTTGATAGTATTGGCAAACCTATAAAAGATTCAATTGTTGACTTTCATAGTAGTGGTTGGAAATTCTTTGGTTTTACAAATGTTGATGGTGAAGCTAAAAAAGAATTGCTTCCAAGAAAATATACTTTTAGAATGAGTTATGATGGCGCTAGTGTTTCTAAAAGACAAGATGTAAGTATAGACTCATATGTTATTTTTAATACTATTAATGTAACTGTGAAATTACAGGATAGCAATGGATCTGCTTTAGCAGATGGCAGTATCTATTATCATTCCGGTGGCTGGAAATATATTGATTTAACCGATGATAACGGCTCTGTTTATAAAGAACTTTTACCAAGAAAATATACTTTTAGAGTAACATATGATGATGCTAGTGTTAGTAAGCGTCAGGATATTGGTTTGGATTCTGTTGTTGTTTTTTCCACAGTTGAAGTTACTGTTAAATTTGAGGATAGTTCTGGTTTGTCTATTTCTGGTGGTAATGTTAGTTTTCATAGTGGTAGCTGGAAATTCTTTGGTTTTACAAATGTTGATGGTGAAGCTAAAAAAGAATTGCTTCCAAGAAAATATACTTTTAGAATGAGTTATGATGGCGCTAGTGTTTCTAAAAGGCAGGATATAGATGAGGATTCTTTGGTTGTTTTTTCAACGGTTAATGTTAGCGTTAGGCTTGAGGATAGTTCTGGTTTGTCTGTTTCTGGGGGTAATGTTTCTTATCATAGTGGTGGTTGGAAGTATTTTGGTTTGACTGATGTTTCTGGTTTTGTTACTGGTGAGCTTTTACCTAGGAAGTATACTTTCAAAATGACTTATCTTGATGCTAGTGTTAGTAAGCGTCAGGATGTTGGTGTTGATTCTAATGTTATTTTTTCAACAATAAGTGTTACTGTTAGACTGGAGAACAGCTCAGGTGTTCCGCTGTCGGGTGGTAATGTTAGTTTTCATAGTGGTGGTTGGAAATATTTTGGTTTGACTGATCTTTCAGGCGAGGTTAGTAAAGAGATTCTCCCAAGAAAATATACTTTTAGAATGAGTTATGATGGAGCTAGTATTTCCAAAAGACAAGATGTTAGTTCTGATTCTTTGATTGTTTTTTCCACAGTTGAAGTTACTGTTAGACTGGAGAACAGCTCAGGTGTTCCACTTTCTGGTGGTAATATTTCGTATCATAGCGGTGGTTGGAAATATTTTGGTTTAACTAGTTCAGATGGTTACACAACATCTGAACTTCTCCCAAGAAAATACACTTTCAGAATTAAATATGATGGAGCTAGTATTTCCAAAAGACAAGATATCAGTGAAAACTCAACTGTTGTTTTTTCAACGATAGAAGTAACTGTTATTTCACAAGATAGCATAGGCAACCTGCTATCAGCAGGTAACATAAGTTATCACTCTTCTGGTTGGAAATTCTTTGGTGCAACAGACTCCGAGGGACAAACAAAAAATGAGTTACTCCCAAGAAAATATACCTTTAAAGCAATCTACAACAAAACTCGATATATTAAAAGACAGAATGTTGGAGAAAACCCAGTTGTAATTATAAAGACAGATACTATTGATAACTATCCACCAGTTGCAGATGCAAATAGCCTATATTCTGGTTTTATAAACAAACTTATACAATTCAATGGATCAGAAAGCTATGATGTAGATGGATATATCGTAAATTATACATGGGATTTCGGAGATGGAAATACGGGTTATGGTATAACAGTAGAGCATAGTTATGCTAATATTGGTGAATATATCGTAAAGCTTACTGTCAAAGACGACAAAGGTTTAAATGATTATAATACAACTTTTGTAAAAGTTTCTGTCAAAAAAATAGATAACATCGTAAACAACAATCATCATACATCATATCATAGTAATGTAGTATCTAATTCTGTTTCTAACGAAGATACGGATGAATCAAATTCTGAAGAAACAAATGATGATACAACTGAAGAAAAAATAAATTCTCCACCTGTTGCAGATGCATATTTTAAGATAGCATCATCCCAAGAAAACAGCGTTATATTCGATGCATCAAAGAGTTGTGATCCTGATGGGGATGATCTTTTATATCGCTGGGATTTTAATAGCGATGGAAAGTGGGATACAGATTATTCAACTGATCCATCAGTAAAATATACATATCCAGAAAATAAATTAGAATGCAAAGCACTTCTAGAAGTTTTCGATGGAGAAGAAACCGATCAGAAAACAATATCATATACAACTCAAATTCACGTCGAAACACCAAGCAAAGTTATACATCAAGAATCTTCAGAAAAACAATATTACCTATTTATTGAATGGTGGGTTGTTTTCATACCAATCGTTTTTTCTTTGATTGTAGTACTATACATATATAAAAGAAGAGAGATGTTAATAAACAAAATAAAGTCACTTAGCTTTTTTCCGGATAAAAAACAAAAAAGAATCTGTAAATTAATTTCCATCATATTACAATTTTTTTATCTCTAAATAATAAAAAACATAAAAGCAAATAAAAAAAAGAAAATTTTTGTATTTTATTCTAATTCCATCTAAATTCCACTTTTTTATAATGAGGTGGAACATACTTTCCATTTCTTGTCTTATACCCTTCTACAGGCTCATACTTAATACCATATTCACCAATTTTACTATGTTTATGTTTCATATTTACCTCTTCCTCCTTTCATCTTTACCATGCTACAGTATAGCAATTAAATAATTTTGGAATTAATTATATATAAACTCTATCTGTTAAAATACTATTTTTGACAATATTGCAAAATGTTAGTTTTATTTAAAAAAATATAAAGAAAAAAAATTATTTTTTCTTTTTTTCAACAACAATATTTTCTTTAATATCAGCAAGTCTTTTTGCAAGATCAATGTAATGATTAACATCAGATTTTACATTAATCATAAGCTTTGCACCATCAGGGCTTCCACCACCATGCATACAACCAGGGACACCCGCTCCAATTGTAAGCCACTCAATTAACCTGCTTATTTTTGCACGTGTTTCACCTGAACAATTTGCTTTTAAATATTTTTTAAGAAGATCACCATATTCTTTGTTGTTTATATCCTCACATGATGGAAGACAACCTGTCTCTGCGATTCCACCAGCCATATCTTGAGTTATTCTTTTTGTATCATAAGGCAGTGTTGCTACATGTACTTTGTTTACATTTGAAAGAAGCATATTTGGAATCCACACACCAGATGGATGTTTTTTACCAAGTGCACTTGCTGCAACACCCATTCCAAAAGTAGTTTCATTATTTATTATCATCTTGTTGATCTTATCACGAAATACTTTTTCAGACAGACCATTTGCACGTGCCATAAGAGCAGCTGCACCAATCATCAAGTCACCTTGACCTGCGACACATCCACCGATTGCTGCTCTGTAGGGTGCTATAAAATTCATAACAGCATTTAGCGAATACTTGTTTTCTCTGCACATAAAAACCCTTTCTTTAGGGACAAAAACATCTTCGAAAAGCAAGTATGCTTGTGTAATTCCACCCTTGTCTACTGGTATATCATATCCTTTTTCCAACTCACGTGTGTCACTTGGTCTACGTGCCTCAACAATAGTTAGATTTTCTATATCTCTTGGTATAACAAATGAAATGGCGTAGTCTTTATCATCATCTCTATAACCTGTCCCAGGCATAATAAAAAGCTCATTTGCAGCAGCAACACCACAAATCATTACCTTTGCACCACGTACAACAATACCATCTTTTTTCTCCTCAACCACATGTAGATTCATATCAGGATCATCTTGCTGAGATGGTGATTTAGAGCGATCTCCTTTAGGATCAGTTAGTGCTCCTGCAAGAGTTATATCTCTTTCTTGCGCATCCTTCAGCCAGTTTTTAAGTCTTTTATGATACTCTGTGCCACATTCTTTGTCAATATCATAGGTTGCAGCCCACATAGCATTTAATGCGTTAAATCCTGCGCATCTTCCACCAGTACAGGTTCCTGTTAGATTAAACATAAGCCGCTTCATACGAACATTTGCAATCATATCATCTGCGTTTTTTAGAATAGACAAGTATCTTACAACTTTCTTATTTGTTAGGTTTGATTTAGTAGTTAAAATATCCTTGTATTCATCTTTTTGAGCAGCATCAAAAATCTGTCCGTGCCCTTCAACTGTTCTCTTGGTTGCAGGATGAGTTGTTACATCTTCTATCAACTCACCGAATTTGTAAATGTTTGGCCTCATTTTTTTTAGGCTTTGTTTATATTCTTTTGAAGTTTTCATAAATTATTCCTCTTTTAGTTTAAATTCCCATTCGCACCATAAATCATCAGGATGATCATCAGGTGGACATAGGTTACAAGTAACTTTAATATCTGGATTAAATTCTTTTGCAAATGATTTTAAAAAACCAAAACGAACCGGTTTGCAGGCAAACTCCCCAAGGCCTTTTTTAATCCTTGTGTTCTGTACTCTGCATTTAACATTTCTAATAATTCCTTTGTTTTCATTTACTGTTATAATCTCTTTGTCTTCCAGATCCATTGACCAACCTGAAAAACTCAATGCTTTCATAAGGGATTTAACAGAATTATCTTTTATGTCAAACAATTTTTTAATTTTTCTTGCCTCTATCTTTCCCATTACTTCCCAGACTTTTCTATCAATTTCAGTTGCAACTTCTGTTCCATATTTTTCTTCAATAAACATATAATAAAATCCATCAACTGCCCACATGTCTCTAAGGTGCATAAAAATAAAATCCGGTAGTTTTTCTTCTGGAATTTTTTTGATAAGCTCAATATCTTTTTCTCTGCTCAAATTTTTGTTCACCTCTGCTTATAATAGAATTTTATTAAAAAGAAAAATTAAGGATTTTTTTTATCCCATTTTTTCTTTAATCGCTGTAGTAAGTTTTGGTAATACTTCATATAAATCTCCTACTATTCCATAGTCTGCAGATTTAAATATTAATGCATCAGGATCTTTGTTTATTGCAACTACCGTGCCACTATCACGCATACCAGCTATATGTTGAATTTGACCGCTTATTCCAGCTGCGATATATAGTTTTGGTTTTACTTTATGGCCCGAGAGTCCTATCCAGCGATCCTCAGATAACCATTTTAAATCAGCGGCAATAGGCCTGCTGCATCCAACGGTTTTTCCCTTTACTGCATCAGCCAGATCATTTGCTATTTTTATATCTTCTTTGTTTTTAAAACCACGTCCACAGGATACAATAACCTCTGCGTCTTCAACATTTACGCCTTCTGATTTCATATCTTGAACTTTTATGTTTTTTGAATTGGTTTTTTCTGCATCAATTTTCTTTTTTGTAATCTCACCTTTTCTGTTTTCATCTTTTTTAAGTGGGTCAAATGCTTTTGGTGGAATGGTTATTACTGCTGGTGTTTTTTCAAACTGGTTTACAGCAATGGATTTACCACTGTATACCACTCTTTCTGCAGTTAATTTTTTGTCTTTGTAATATATTTTATTTGAATCAACTACACAACCCGCATCTATTATTGCACCTAGTCTTGCCGCTAGTTCCTTTCCGTTTTTATCTGATCCTATAAGGATTACCTCTGGTTTTTCTTCACTTATGATTTTACTTAAAATATCTGTGTATTCCTCTACTTTAAAACTATCAATTGAGCTTTCTGCTACAATTACATTGTCTGCACCATAGCTAATGTATTCTTTTGCAAGTTTTTCATCTGTTTTTCCAATTATTACTGCGGTAGTCTTTGATTTGTTTTCTTTTGCAAGATCTGTTGCACAACTAAGCATCTCAAAAGTATTTTTTTTATTATCTGAATAAACAAGAACCATTCTTATCAACCTCCTAGTACCCCTTCTTTTGCAAGATTATCAACAAGTTTTTTAACTGATTCATCCAAATCATCTTTATATATCTCGTTTTTTCTATCCATGCTTACGCCCTTTAAATCTATTGTTTCAACCATAGGTGTTATATCACCTGCAAGTTCTTTTGCATCCATCTCATTTATTGGTTTATTTGCAGCGGCTAGAATCTGCATTAGACTTGGAAGCCTTGGCTCATTTATTTCTTTTGTAACAGTTAGAAGTGCAGGATAATTTGATTCAGTAGTAACAATTTTATCGCCTGTGTTTCTTTCGGCTGTAATCTTATCAGATTCAGCAGTGACTTTTAAAGCATATGTTAACTGAGGGATATTTAGAATTCCTGCTACTCTTGGGCCGATTTGCCCGGAGAATAAATCAACAGATGCCTCACCGCAAATAATCAAGTCGTATGAACCTATTTTTTTAACTGCTTCAGAAATCAGCTTTGCAGTCATATGATAATCCATGTTTTCTGGTGCTTTTACAATATAGGCTTCATCTGCACCCATTGCAAGGAGTTCTTTTATTCTTTCTTTTACATCTGTTGAGCTGATTGTTAAAACAATTATTTTCCCGCCGTTTTTATCTTTTATTTTTATTGCTTCTTCCATAGCGTTTTTATCTATATCATTTATTATCTGAGGAGTACCTTTTAAAATAGGTTTATTAGAACCTGTATCAATTTTCATCTCAGATATATCAGGTATTTGTTTTGCACAAACAATTATATTCATAATTTTTTTCCTCCTATTTTTCTTTCAACTTCACGTTCTCTTAAATTCTTTCTTTTAATCTTTCCACTCTGAGTTTTAGGTAATTCTTCTACAAACTCGATTTCACGTGGATATTTATATGGAGCTGCAACCATTTTTGTATGCTCTTGTATATCTTTTACTAAATCATCTGATGCTTTTGTTTTATCATGTAAAATCACAAAAGCTTTTACAATTACACCACGAACATCATCAGGACTTGCGACAACTGCTGCTTCATGAACATCTTCATGAGATATTATCGCTGATTCCACCTCAAAAGGTGATATTCTGTATCCTGCAGCCATAATCAGATCATCATCACGCCCTGAAAACCAGAAATATCCATCCTCATCCTTATAGAGTACATCTCCTGTTAAAAACCAGTCACCTTTAAAACTATGTTTTGTTTTATCAGGTTTATTCCAATACTCTCTAAAAAGACCGGGATCAGTTTTTTTAACTGCTAACATACCTGGATCATTTGGTTTTTTTGGACTGCCGTTTTCATCTACTATATCACAAATTTTACCGGGCTGAGGAAGACCACAACTACCTGGTTTTATTTTCATATCTCGCTGATTAGAAAGATAAACCATTACCTCTGTCATACCTATTCCATCATAGATATCCAGCTTTAGTTTATCCTTCCAAATCTCAATAACTTCCGGGTTAAGTGGCTCACCAGCGCTTATACAATGTCTAAGACTTGATAAATCATATTTATTTTCAAAATCTGGGGTTTTTACAAAAAGCCTATAACAAGTTGGGACACTTGCAAGGTTTGTGATTTTATATTTTTCAATTAGTTTAAACCATTTATCTGCATCAAATCTTCCATCATAAACAAATGTGGTAATCCCATGACGCCATACATATAAAAAACCATTTCCAAGAGGAAAAATCCATGATAGATTACCAGTATGGCCAATTATATCATCTTCTTTTGCATTCTGCCAATAAAGGACACTTGGATCGTTTCCGGGAACCCAACGATGAAGATGAACAGCACCTTTTGGATCGCCTGTCGTACCAGAGGTGTAACAAAAAAAAGCCATATCATCTTTATTTGTATCTTCAATTTTCAACTCTTCAGATGCATCCTTCATTTTTTGTTCATATGAAACTTCGCCTTCTGAAGGATTATCAACAATAATTATATGCTCAAGTGTAGAACAATTATCCTTTATTTTTCTAACCTCATCAGCATATTTAGATGTAGTAATCACTGCTTTTGAATCACTATCTTTTACTCTGTATTCAACTTCTTTTGCGCGAAACATAACGCTGCTGGGGATTGGTACCGCCCCGATTTTTACTCCGCCTATAAAACTTATTTGAAAAGCAGGAAGATCGGGTAATCTAATAAGAAAACGATCGCCTTTTTTAAAACCAAGATCTCTAAGGATATTACCAAATTTATTAGTAAGTTTTTTCATCTCAGAAAAAGTATATTTCTCTGTATCGCCCTTTTCATTCTCCCATAAAAGACAGATTTTATCCTTGTTTTTGCCTTCAGCATGTTTGTCTACACAATCATATCCAATATTGTATTTCTCCGGTATCTTCCACGTCCAACTATTATATTCTTTTTTGTAATCAAGCTCCCCCATAATATCAAAACCTTTGAACTTTTTTTCAAATAATAATGTAAATTAAGATAAGGTTATAAGATAAAAATTTTTATGTTTTTTATCTTAGCAGACTTCCTGCAATAACCATCTTTTGAACTTCAGATGTACCTTCATATATCTCTGTGATTTTAGCATCACGGAACAAGCGCTCAATAGTATACTCTTTTGTGTAACCATACCCGCCATGAACTTGTAATCCTTTGATTACACATTCCATCGCAGTTTCAGATGCAAAGAGCTTTGCCATTGCAGCTTCTTTGCTGAATCTTTCACCTTTGTCTTTTTGATAAGCTGCATTTAAAACTAAATATCTGGCTGCTTCTATACGAGTTGCCATTTCCGCAATCATCCATTGAATTGCCTGAAACTTTGCAATAGGTCTTCCGAATTGTTGTCTTTGTTTTGAATACGCGATGCTTTCATCAAGAGCAGCTTGTGCGATTCCCACTGCTTGTGCAGCAATTCCAATTCTGCCACCATCAAGAGTGCCAAGTGCTATTTTAAAGCCGTCTCCTTCTTTTCCTAGAATGTTTTCTTTTGGAACTTTCATGTTTTCAAATATTAGTTCTGTTACATGGTTTGCATTAATACCCATCTTATCAAAGAGGCTGCCAACCTTAAAGCCAGGTGTGTCACTTTCAACAATAAAAGCACTTATGCCTTTTGAGCCTGCTTCTTTGTCAGTTACTGCAAATACTATAAAGATGCCCGCATGGTCTCCACTAGTAATAAATGTTTTATCTCCATTTATAACGTAGTGGTCTCCTTTAAGCACCGCTTTTGTTTGCATTGCACCCAAGTCAGACCCTGCATTTGGCTCGGTTCCTGCAAAAGCACCAATTTTTTCTCCCTTTGCAAGAATTGGTAAATATTTCTTTTTTTGTTCATCTGTACCGTATTTCATTATTGGATATGAGACTAATGAATTATGAACAGATGTTATTACTCCGGTGGATGCACATTTCTTGGAAATTTCTTCTACCACAATTGCATAGCTGATGATATCAAGTCCGGCTCCACCGTATTCTGTTGGAATAACTATTCCTAAAAGCCCAAGTTTTGCCATTTTCTCAAGTATTTTAATTGGGTATTCTCCAGTTTTATCGAGTTCTTTGGCAACTGGAGCAATTTCTTTTTCAGCAAACTCCTGCACCATTTTTTTAATCATTTTTTGTTGATCGTTAAGTTCTAGTTTCATGATTTTTTCGAATCAAGTCGTTAGACATAAAGCTTTCTGTCTATATTTCGACAATTTAAGGAAAGAAATATAATAAATTAGTTGATTCAGAAGCTGGGGAGATTTCTTTGAAGAAAGGATACGTCCACGTCTATACGGGTAATGGAAAAGGCAAAACTACGGCTGCACTTGGTCTTGGGATACGTGCTGCTGGTGCTGGTTATAAGGTCCATATGATTCAATTTATGAAAGGTAGAAGATACAGTGAACTTGACGGGCTTGAAAAAGTAGATAATTTTACAGTGTCTCAACATGGTCGTGATGAGTTTGTCAACAAAGAAAACCCTGAACAAATTGATATCGATCTTGCTCAAGAAGGTTTTTCAAAAGCAAAGGAACTAATAAAAAGTAAAAAATATGATCTGATAATACTTGACGAAATAAACGTAGCAGTTGACTTTAATTTAATATCTCTCGAAGAGGTTTTAAAACTTATTGATGAAAAACCTGAAAAACTTGAACTTGTATTAACAGGCAGATATGCAAATCCTGAGTTTGTAAAAATCGCAGATTATGCATCAGAGGTCCTTGAAATAAAACATCCATATAAGGCGGGTGTTGAGGCAAGAAAAGGTGTTGATTTCTAAGTTGTTGGTGGCTTTGTATGATTGATAAAAAAGAACTTAAAAAAATCAAAGAGGAAAAAGAACAATGGGAAGAAAACTGTTATAATCCTCTTGTTAAAAAAAGACCAGAGCGTAAAAAAAAGTTTGAGAATCTTTCAAGCAATGAAATTAAAAAATTGTATACGCCTGAAGATATTTCTAGTCTTGATTACCTAAAAGATATAGGTTTTCCTGGATATTATCCCTTTTTACGTGGTGTTTATCCTACTATGCACCGTGGAAGATTGTGGACTATGAGACAGTTTGCAGGTTTTGGCAGTGCAGAAGAGACAAACGCACGTTACAAATATTTACTTGATCATGGTGAAACAGGTCTCTCTGTTGCATTTGATTACCCAACGCTTTATGGTTATGATACAGATCATTCACTTGCAAGAGGTGAGTTTGGTAAATGTGGTGTTGCTATATCTAGTCTTGAGGATATGGAACTCTTATTTTCGGATATTCCAATAGATGAGGTTACTACCAGTATGACAATAAATGGTCCTGCCGCTATTGTCTGGGCTTTTTATATAGCAAATGCAGAAAACCGGGGTATTTCAAAAGATGTGATAGGTGGAACCATTCAGAATGATATTTTAAAAGAATATATCGCACAGAAAAGCTATATTTTTCCACCAGAACCATCCATGCGCCTCATTGTTGATACATTTGAATATGGTAGCAAATATGTTCCACGTTGGAATACAATTAGTATCTCGGGTTATCACATACGCGAGGCAGGCAGTACCGCTGTTCAGGAACTAGCTTTTACCGTAGGCGATGGTGTGGAATATGTTAAATGGGCATTAAAAAGAGGTCTAAAGATTGATGATTTTGCACCTCGTCTCAGCTTCTTTTTCAATGCTCATAATGATTTTTTTGAAGAAATAGCAAAGTATCGAGCTGCTAGAAGGATTTGGGCTAAAGAAATGAAAAAACTTGGCGCTAAAAAACCTCGTAGTATGCTTATGCGTTTTCATACACAGACAGCAGGATGTAGTCTTACCGCACAGCAACCAGAGATAAATATTGTACGTGTTGCGATTCAGGCATTAGCAGCAGTTATAGGTGGGACACAAAGTCTTCATACAAATAGTATGGATGAAGCCCTTTCTCTTCCATCTGAAAAAGCAGTAAGAATCGCTCTTAGAACGCAACAAATTATAGCTGAAGAAAGTGGTATCACAAATACTATCGATCCAGTTGGTGGCTCATATTATATCGAGTGGCTTACAGATGAAATGGAGGAACAAACTTACAAATACTGGGATAGAGTAGAAAAACTCGGCGGGGTAATCCCTGCGATTGAAAAAGGTTTTTACCAGCGTGAGATTGCTCAAGCAGCATATAAATATCAAAAAGAAATTGATGATAATAAACGGACAATTGTTGGAGTAAATAATTATCAACTTGATGAAAAACCTGATATTCCTCTTCTTAAAATGGATGAAAAAGGAGAGGAAAGACAAATAAAAAGGCTGAGCAAACTTAGAAAAAACCGTGATAATCAAAAAGTAGATAGTACTCTTAATAAACTTAGAAAAGCAGCTGAAGGCAATGAAAATATGATGCCATATATTCTTGATTGTGTTCATTCTTATGCAACACTTGGTGAAACATGTCAGATATTACGTGATGTTTTTGGTGAATATGAGGAGCCTGCTATTTTTTGAGGTGAAAAAAATATGGATAGAAAAATTAGAGTACTTGTTGCAAAACCGGGTCTTGATGGCCATGATAGAGGAGCAAAAATTGTAGCACGAGCACTTCGTGATGCAGGAATGGAAGTCATATATACGGGTCTTCATCAAACAGCAGAAATGATAGTTGAAGCTGCAGTTCAGGAAGATGCAGATGTTGTTGGCTTAAGCCTTTTATCTGGTGCACATATGACCTTGTTTGTTGATGTTGCAAAACTTTTGAAAAAGAAAGGTATGGCTGATGTCTTGGTTGTAGGTGGAGGTATTATCCCTGAAGAAGATGTTCCAAAACTCAAAAAAGAAGGAGTATCTGCTGTCTTTGGACCTGGTACTCCTTGTGAGGAGATAGTAAAGTATATTTCAGAGAATGTGAAACGATGAAAGACTTAGCAGAAAAAGTTCTCAAAGGTGATCCAAGAAGTATTGCACGTCTTATTACTCTTGCAGAAAACAACGATCCTGTTGCAACAGAATCCATGAAGCATATACATCCTCATACTGGTAATGCCCATGTGATAGGTATCACAGGTGTTATGGGCTCAGGAAAAAGTACATTGATCTGTGAACTCACACAGCTTTATCGTAAACAAGGAAAAACCGTGGGAATAATTGCAATTGATCCAACTAGTCCTTTCAGTGGTGGAGCACTTCTAGGAGACCGCGTGCGTATGCAACAACTTGCAATGGATGAGGGAGTATTCATACGTAGTATGGGAACACGTGGTATGCTTGGAGGTCTTACTAGTGCGGTTTATGATGTAGTAGAAATCCTGGATGCATGTGGAAAAGATGTGGTAATCGTAGAAACTGTAGGCGTAGGACAAGCAGAAGTAGATATCATAAAAATCGCTGATACCACCCTTGTTGTAGTAGTTCCAGGATTGGGTGATAGTATTCAAACACTAAAGGCAGGTGTTATGGAAATCGCGGATATCTATGTTGTAAACAAGGCAGATCGGCAAGGTGTCGAACAAACCGTTGCAGAGGTGGAAAGCCTAGTTGATATCACATGCTCTGGAAAAAAACGTAAAACACCAGTGATCCCAACAATTGCAAAGCAAAGTAAGGCAATAGATGATTTGTTAAAAGAAATAACTGCCCATAAAAAGAATATTGAAAAAACAAAAGAAATTGAAAAACAAAGAAGAATGCGCTACGAGGCAGAACTAGTAGAAATTATAAGAAAACGCCTTATGACTTTTATTTTTGATGAAAATACATTTAAAGAAAAAATAGAAAATCTCCTTGATAAAATTCTCAATAAAGAAATTGATCCCTATACTGCCTCAGAGGAAATACTAAATAAAATATTAAAATAAGGGTTTAATTACCCTTGAATTCGGGTTTACGTTTCTCAATAAAAGCTTTCATTCCTTCTTTTTGATCATGTGTTGAAAAACTACTTGAAAAATATGATATCTCAAGTGAGTTTGCAGAATGAAGATCAATATCTGATCCTTTGTTTACCAATGCTTTGATAAAGTTTGTCTGAACAGGTGATTTGCTTGCGATTTTGCCCGCAATCTTATTTGCTTGTTGCATTAGCTCTTTGTCATCTACAATCATATTTACAAGACCGATTTCTTGTGCTTCCTCAGCAGATATATTTCTACCTGTAAGAAGGAGCTCTTTTGCCTTCATACGTCCAACAAGACGTGGTAGGCGTTGTGTTCCACCAAAACCTGGGCTTATTCCAAGTTTTATCTCAGGTTGACCTAGCTTTGCATTCTTTGAAGCAATAACGATATCACAAGCCATGAGTGTTTCACATCCTCCACCGAGTGCAAAACCATTTACTGCTGCAATAAATGGAATTCTTGATTTTTCAATTCTGTTTAATAGGCAGTGTCCTTTATCTGAGAATTTCTTTGCCTCAAGAGGGGTCATCTCAACCATTTGACTTATGTCTGCACCGGCGATAAATGCTTTTCCTTCACCAGTAAGGATTGCAACCTTTACTTTATCATCTTTTTCCAGTTCTTTTACTGCTTTAGATAAATCCTCAATGGTTTCCATGTTAAGTGCGTTTAGTACTTTTGGTCTGTTAATCTTAATTGTTGCAACACCCTCTTTTTTCTCAACTAATATATTTTTATAAGCCATTTTTTCACCTACTTGGAGTAATCATAAAAGCCTTTACCGGTTTTTCTTCCAAGATATCCTGCTTGCACCATTTTTTTAAGAAGAGGGTTTGGTCTGTATTTTGAATCATTGAATCCTTCGTATAAAACTGTCATAATGTTTAGCACCACATCTAGGCCGATAAGATCAGCCAGTGAAAGTGGCCCCATTGGATGATTCATACCAAGTTTCATAACTTGATCAATATTCTCTGCAGTTCCGATTCCCTCATTTAGGCATGTTACCGCCTCATTTATCATAGGCATTAAAAGACGATTGCTGACAAATCCGGGTCCATCGTTTACCTCAACAGGTATCTTTCCCATTTTCTCTGATAGTTCATGAATTAGTTTGTTGGTTTTATCATTTGTTCTAAGGCCACGTATTACCTCCACAAGTTTCATGATTGGAACAGGGTTCATAAAATGCATTCCAATGAATTTTTCTGGTCTGTTTGTCGATGATGCCAAGTCTGTTATTGGAATCGTACTTGTGTTACTTGCAAGTACGCAGTCTTTTTTGCATATGCTGTCTAGCTCTTTGAAAAGCTCTTTTTTGATTTTTACGTTTTCAAATATTGCCTCTATTACAAGATCTGCATCTTTCATATCTGCTAGTTTTGTTGTACCCTTGATTTTGCCCATGATTTTTTTCTTATCCGCCTCTGTAATTCTTTCTTTTGCAATACTTTTATCCAAAAACTTTTCAATTTTACCTATTCCTTTTTTGACATATTCATCTTTTATGTCTCTAAGTACTACATCATATCCTGCTTGTGCAGAGACAAGAGCTATTCCATGTCCCATTTGCCCTGCTCCAATTACACCTATTTTTTTTACAGCCATTTTTTTCACCTACTTTTCAACAACCATTTGTACAGCGTTTCCTCCACCAAGACAAATTGTTGCAAGTCCACGCTTTTTATTCATACGATTCATCGCATGCATGAGGGTGATTAGTATTCTTGAGCCACTCGAACCTATTGGATGACCAATTGCAACGGCTCCGCCGTGCACATTGAATTTTTCTTTATCAATATTGAAATGTTTCATAACAGCAAGACTTGCACTAGAAAATGCTTCGTTATGCTCTACAAGGTCAACATCCTCGATTTTAAGTTTCATATCTTTAAGAAGTGCCGTAACCCCGGGTACTGGTGCTTCCATAACAAGCTCTGGTTTTACACCTGCTGTGTTGTATCCTTTGATTGTTACCATTGGTTTTATCCCCAGTTCATCTGCTTTTTCTTTGCTCATAACAACTGTGGCACTTGCACCATCAGTTATTTGTGATGCATTACCTGCCGTTACGACTCCATCTTTTTTAAAGAACGGTTTGAGTTTTGCAAGTTGCTCTACTTTTGTTCCATATCTTATCCCTTCATCTTTGTCAAATGTTATTGGATCTTTTTTTCTCTGTGGAACCTCTATTGGCACTATCTCATCTTTGAAGTATCCCTTCTGAGTTGCATGTTCTGCTTTCTGGTGACTCCATGCTGCAAACTCATCTATTTCTTTACGTTTTAGATTATGTCTTTCAGCGATTATCTCGCCAGTCATGCCCATATGAAAATCATTGTAGATATCCCATAGTCCATCGTTTACCATGAGATCAACTACTTTTCCATCAAACATCCTATATCCATATCTTGCTTTTGGAAGTGTATAGGGAACATTGCTCATGCTCTCCATTCCACCAGCAACAACTATGTCTGCATCGTCACATTTTATGGCTTGAGCGGCACATACAACTGCCTTCAAACTTGACCCGCAGACTTTATCGATATGAAAAGCACCTGCTTCATATGGTATTCCTGCTCCTATTGCTGCTTGTCTTGCAACGTTTTGCCCTAATCCTGCTGGAACTACGCATCCCATTATCACTTCGTCAACATCTTTTGGTGTTATTTTTGCTTTTTTAACTGCTTCTTTTATAACAATGCTTCCAAGTTTTGGTGCTGAAAAACCTTTTAGTGCACCAGAAAATTTACCTTGAGCTGTTCTTACACCTGACACTATTACTACATCTTTCACAAATTATACCTCCCACATTAAGAAAAGTAAGTTTTGCAATAAAATCTTGATTTAAAATGTTTTCCAATTATTATTTGACATTTACTTTTAAAGAGCAAATTTTTTCAATTTCCGCCTCTATTTTATCTCCTTTTTTAATTTCAGAAACACCTTCTGGTGTACCGGTCATTATAAGGTCACCTGGTTCAAGTGTCATAATTTTTGATATAAATTCTATTATTTCTTGGATTGTAAATATCATATTTTTTGTATTTGATTTCTGCCGAACTTCATCATTTACTTTAAGAGAAATATCAAGATTATGTGGATCTATTCCTTTTTTTAATACAACATTGCTTATGGGTGCAAATGTATCAAAACCTTTGGAAATACCCCATGGCCATCCATTCTTTTTTGCAATGCTTTGTATATCTCTTGCTGTGATATCAAGCCCAAGACAATAACCAAGAACATGATTCATTGCATCTTCTTTTTTTACTTTCTTGCATTTTTTACCGATTACAACGCCGAGTTCAACTTCATGATGAACTTTCTTAGAAGTTTCTGGAATTACAATTGAGTCTTTATCAAAAATTACTGCAGTAGATGGCTTTAGAAAAAGTAGGGGTTCTTTGGTTGCTTTTGTTTTCATCTCTTTTGCATGTTTGTGATAAGTTCTTGCTAGACAAACAATTTTTCCTATCTGTAAATCTTTTTTGATTTTACTATCAAAAACATAATTAGTCATACAAACAAATAATAGCGAATATGATTTTAAATCTTTACAATAAGATTCTTTAATAATTTCTTGTTACCCTGCTTGGGGAGTTTATGAAATTTATTCCAAACTCAGATATCAAAAACGAAATGCTCAAAGAATTAGGTATTAAAAAAATCGATGATTTATTTTCAGATATTCCAGAGAAAATAAAGATAGATGATTTAGATCTTGCCAAGGGATTATCACAGATAAAAGTTGAAAAAAAACTTGGTGAAATTGCATCTAAAAATAAAGCCTGCTCAGATGTTTTATGTTTTCTTGGTGGTGGTATAAAACCTCATTATATCCCAGCTGCTGTAAAATCGCTTGTCTCAAGATCGGAGTTTTTAACAGCATATACGCCTTATCAATCTGAGGCAAGTCAAGGTTTTTTACAGGCGATGTTTGAGTATCAAAGTATGATTGCGGAATTAACCGGCATGGATATTGCAAATTGTTCTCTTTATGATGGTGTAACAGCTGTATCTGAAGCAGCACTTATGTGTACACGTGTTACAAAAAAGAAAAAGTTTGTTGTAGCTAGTAATATTTCTTATGATAAAAAATGTGTTTTAAAAAATTACTTGAAAGGACCCGATATAGAACTTGTTGAAGTTTCTTATGATGATATTACAGGTAAGATAAATCTTTTGGATTTAGAAAATGTAGTTGATGAAAATACCGCTGGTGTATATATTGAAAACCCTAATTTTTTTGGTGTATTTGAAGATGATATAACTAAAGTTGAAAAGATAATAAAAAATGTAGGTTCTCTTTTTGTTGTTGGAATAGATCCTTTGTCGTTGGGTATAGTAAAACCACCGGGTGAGTATAATGCAGATATAGTTATAGGTGAAGGTGGAGCACTTGGTAACCCGATGGATTTTGGTGGCTCAGGTCTTGGTATTTTTGCTTGTAAAAAAAAGTATCTTCGTCAGATGCCAGGTAGAGTTATTGGTCTTACCAAAGATTCTAATGAAAATCGTGCTTTTTGTATGGCTATGCAGACTCGTGAGCAGCATATACGTCGTGCTCGTGCTACTAGTAATATCTGTACCAATGAGGGATTATGTGCACTTACCGCTTGTGTTTATATGTCTCTTATGGGTAGCTTGGGTCTTCAGAGTTTATCCAAAGAAAATTTTGAGAAAGGTCAGATATTATCAGATATGATTTCTTCAACTCCTGGTTTTGAAAAAAGATTTACCGGGTCTCACTTTAATGAGTTTGTAATTAAATCAAAAAAATCTGTTGACACGATTAATAAAAAACTTCTTAAAAACAATATTCAGGGTGGTCTTTTATTAAAAGAGCAATACCCTGATTTAAAATATTGTATGCTATTTGGAGTAACAGAGATTCACGCAGAAGAAGATATGAATAAACTAGTAAAAATTTTGAGAGAGGTGTAAAATTTGTTTAGATTTGCTAATTACGATGAACCACTTCTAAATGAAATAGGGAAGTCAAAAAAAGAAAAAATAACCAATTTTAAAGGTCTTCCAGAGAATCTTTTGAGAACAAAAAAACTTGATATCCCAGATATCGATGAAACCCAGGTTGTACGTCATTTTCATCGTCTATCTCAGATGAACTTTGGAATTGATTCAGGTATTTATCCTCTTGGTTCATGTACTATGAAATATAATCCAAAGATCTGTGAGCATATTGCTTCTTGGGAAAAATTTGCATGTACTCATCCATGTCAAGATAATAGTATGGTTCAGGGTAATCTTCAGGTTATGTTTGAACTTGAAAAAATGCTCTGTGAGATAACAGGTATGGATCATTTTTGTTTGCAACCAGCAGCTGGTGCTCATGGAGAGTTTTTAGGTCTTCTTTTAACTCGTGCATATCACGAGTATAAAAAAGATTTCAAAAGAGTTGAGGTGATACTACCTGATACTTCACATGGAACTAACCCAGCTAGTGCAAGTATGGCTGGATATAAAACAGTTGAAATGCCCTCTAACTCTGATGGTACTGTTGATTTAGATGCACTTGAAAAAACTCTTTCTGAAAAAACAGCTTGTTTTATGCTCACCAATCCTAATACTCTTGGTGTATTTGAAGAAGAAATAACTGAGATACAAAAAATGGTCCATAAAGCAGGTTCGCTATTGTATTATGATGGGGCTAATATGAATGCTATAATGGGCAAAGCCCGCCCTGGTGATATGGGTTTTGATATAGTTCATTTAAATCTTCATAAAACTTTTTCAACACCACATGGTGGTGGAGGACCAGGTAGTGGACCTGTGGGTGTTAAAACTAAGCTTGAAAAGTTTTTACCTATACCACGGGTTGCTAAAAAAAATAAAGAATATTTTTTTGATTATGATGCACATGGGTCAATCGGTAAAATTAAAGGATTTTATGGCAATTTTTCTGTTCTACTAAAAGCCTATATTTATATATTGATGATGGGCAAGAATGGTTTGAAAGAAGCATCTGAAATAGCTGTTCTTAACTCTAATTATATGAAGAAAAAAATACTTGATTCTAAAAAATACGAAATGCCTTACAAAAACCTTAGAAAACACGAGTTTGTACTTTCTTGTGAGCGACTTAAAAGTAAAAAGGAAATTATGGCAAAGGATGTAGCAAAACGACTGCTTGATTGCGGCCTTCATCCTCCAACAATATATTTCCCACTTATTGTAAAGGAAGCTCTCATGATTGAGCCTACAGAAAGTGAATCTAAAAAAGATTTAGATGATTATGTTGATGCTTTGATAAAGATTGCAGATGAAAAAGCAGATATTGTGAAAAACTCACCTAAAAACACACCAGTTGGTCGTGTAGATGAGGTAAATGCTACAAAGAATCCTGTTCTTAACTGGAAGATGATTTAATCTTTTTCTTCTTTTTCCATTAATGAAAGAATTATTCCAATGATCCCTGGTAAAACAAGAACTATTGTAATAGAATAGATGCCTACATCGTACCATATACCATATCTTATTCCCCAGTATATGTAATGAATTAATCCACCTAATAAGAATAATATTGATATTATTGTGTATTCATTGAAGTTTTTAAGGTTAAGTTTAATCATTTATTTTTCACCTTTATCTTTGTATGATTCTTTGGGTAATTAATTATTGTTCTTTAATGTTTTCGTTGTTAGTCCTTTTGTAAAAAAAATGTTAATAAAAAAAGAAAAATTTTTTGTAATTTTTTTGTTTATAGATCTGTTGAGCTGCTTTTTGTTGTTGTGCTTGATGTTTTTGTGGATGAACCTGTTTTTAGGTTTGAGGTACTTGTTGTGCTTGATGTTTTTGTTGATGTTTGTTGTGTTGCGCCTTTTGGTCGAATTGGTGGCTCTGGCGGATCTGGATTGGTAGGCATATCACCAGTTGTGCTTGATGTTTTTGTTGAGCTTTCCGATTGTTTTGAACTTTCGCCACTAGGGGGCACTATACGATCAACATTATCTGTGGAGCCTTCTGGGTTCTGTGGATCTGGTGGAGGGAGCTCAGGATCAAAATCGCCCTTATAAACAAGTCCTCCATTATCATCTTGTGATTCACTATCGCCTTTTATCTTTTCTTCCCCATCGCTGCTTGTGGTGCTTGATGTTTCTTCTCCTGCTCCATCGTCTTCGCCTTGACCGCTTCCTTCTCCTGCTCCATCGTCTTCGCCTTGGCCACTTCCGCCTCCTGAACCTGACGATGTTCCATAAATATTTCCTTGTGCACTATAAATTATTTTATCTGATTCTGTTTCTAAAGCGTCTTTAGCGGATTTAACGTCTTCTTCTTTTAATTTTGCATCGGTTTGTTCATTGGGTTTTTCTATATATTTATCAAAATTTATTATAGTATCTTCTTTTTCTTCAGATTGACTATCTACTCCAAATGAATAACTTGTTGTTCCATAACTCTGTATATACTTATTATAGGCAGATTCAAACTCTTCATAAGTTATTTCTGCTTTTTCTTCTGACATAATTTCATCTGCAAAACCAAATCTTTCAAAATCTGCTTCGCTACCTTGCATACAAGCAGATCCAATTAAAGGCAAAGCACAAAGAGTTACCATGATGAGCATATATGTGAACCTCTCCATCATTTCAAAACCACCATGATATATCTTGTCTAGCTTACTATTTAAAGGTTTCTTGTTATTTTGTCAAAATGAAAAATTGTTATTTTGTGCATCATGTGCTAGATCTCTCAAATATCATAAAACTTTTTTTTATTTGATAACTCCTTGTTTCCCACATTTTGGGCATTTAATTTTTGTAAAACCATCTGGTTGCTTTTCTGCTTCAAAAATATTTCCACATTTAGGGCATTTAACATTAAACTTTTTTACCTTTTTCCTTTTTTCATCAAAAAGATTTTTTCCAATTTTTTCATTATCTAATTTATTTTTCTTTTCACTTTTAAAAGGGTTATATTGTTCCTTCACAACACCTTTTTGTTCTGATTCTGGTTCTTTTATAACCTTGGTAGTATTAATTGGTTTATTGAGTCTAAACTTTAAATCTTTTTTATTTCTGTTTTTGGTTCTACTAGCAATCTTTTTATTATCTACATTTGATTTTTTAACTGTGTGTCTCTTATCAGACTCTTTTATTTCATCTTCTTTTAGAATTTTTTTCTTTTTACCTTTATTGCTGATAATTAGTCTTGTGTAATAAACTGCCCCTAATAAGGAAATTATCGATATTATCAAAAGTATATAAATATATTTGAAAGGTAAATCAATAAATATTATTGAAGCGTTTTCGATATTTTGGGTTGATTGATTTTTTAAAATAAAATCAATTATAAAAAGTGTTGCACCTGCACTTGTAAAAATTGAAAGACAGCTTATATATCTTATTTTTGTTGAAATTTTCTCCTCTAAGATATTTAACATTAATCCTATGTAAGATAATAGCCCGAGTATCAGGTTAATCCAGGTTAATGCAATAATGATAGTTACTTTATTTGAGAGCTCTATTAGATCATCATCAAAGCTTTTTTGCATCATATGATAATTGTTATAGATATAAAGTGTTGCATTTTCAGGATCTTCAACTGATCTTATAAGCAACTCTGGGGCTTTCTCAGCGAAAGCCAAAAAATAGGGTGATGAAGGAGGGATTTCTATAACTGTTAAGGGAAATAAATGCAATAATATGATTAATGTTACACTAGCCGTCATTATTATGTTTGAATATCTATTCTCCTTTTTTGAGGATAATTTAGACATGCTTTCCTTTCCTTATTTATTAAATATTTTTTTTTGTTGGATTTATAATACGATTTTTCCTGATCATTCTATCTTCACGAAGTTTCATTTCTTCTCTTATTGTTCTTATATTCGAATCAAGAATTGCAAAAGCTATTGTTAAAAATAAAAATATAGATATTACAAAATAATATGGAACAGGAGGTGTTACAACTGGAAGAGACTCTAACTCAATTCCAACATCTTCACCAATAGACTCTATAAAATCATTAATAATACCGCCCAAATTATGTCCAGTCGATAGATAAAATCCAATAAATGATATATTGCTGATTATTATAAATAAAAATGTTGGTATTGACAAGGTATATAAGTAGGATTGATTCTTGAGAAACTTTATTATTTCATAATCTTTTTTTCTATCTGCTAAACCATAGATCGTAATCATCATTCCTAGTATGAAAAGTATAATTAGAGCGTATGTTGTTAATGTGGGTATGTCAAAAAAATCTTCTTCAAAAATACCATGTATATATGTATAAGGCGTTTTGTAATATAGATTGCTAATAGAATCTCCTCTTGCATTTATGAAGTCTTTGTATACAATAGTCTCTACTTTTTGACCATTAACTCCTTCTAAACTGGATTGCAACCAAGGACCATATTGAACGATTACTAGGCTTATTACTGAGTAAATAATCAGTATGAGACCAAATTTTGGAAAAGGTTTTTTAGAGCGCTTAATTCTATTAATATTATCTTGAGTATGCCATTTTTTATGTAACTGCTCTTTTCTTAAACTATATATCTTATCCTTATCAGTAATTACATCCTCTTTTTGGCGTAATTGTTTCATCCCTTCCTACTCTCAGCCATTAAAATAAGTAAAATACTTTTAAATATTTTGTGCAAAAAAATGTTTATCTTACTTTAATTAAGTATAATACTAATGGGGGCACTGGGATTTGAACCCAGATCGGCGGGTCTCTTCTATTAGGTCATCGCTCCAGTTATTCATCATTTATATCAGATGACCCTTTTTTAATCATACCCTAACTGGAGCCCACAATGATGCCGGGTTACACCATGCCCCCAGTTAGAAAATAAAAACAATTTTTATTCTATTTCTTTCTACTTCTTTTTTCCCTTCTCATTCTTTTCTTTCGCCATTTCCATCGCATTTTATGTCTTTTTTTCCATACCCTTGAGCTACGTTTCATATTATTTTATCCTTTGTTTCTATAATGAGCCCTAAAACAAATTCTATTATTTAATGGTTTTTAGTAAAAACAAGGATTTTTTCAATCTATAAAAAGAAAAAATATTATACATAGTCCTCTATATCACAAAAACGAATATGGTAAGGTTTACAAATTCATATGTAATTGGAGAGATACTCAAATCGCTTTATCATGTAGCTGGTAGAAGAACAACTTTTGGTTTTGCAGCAAAAGTAATAGGTTCTATAATAAAAACTCTTGAGCCAAAATACCCGTTTTTAAAATATGTAAAAATTGATGATAAAGGCGAGATAATAGAAGAAGAGGCCGTTGTTATTTCATCTGAGATAGATGTTGTCGACAAAGAAACAGTTGGTAGAGCAATTGAGGCTATTATCCGTATAGTTTATATGGACATCATAGGAAAAGCAGGTTTGTTTTTTATTGCTGAACTGAAGAGAAGAGCAGGTGAAGATTTAATGAATGAGCTTCTTAACTATGGTGTGGACTTGGCATCTCTTCAAATTGAGCAGCATTATCTTTATAGAAGCCGTGAAAGAAAGAAAAAGATTGCAGGAAGAAAACCATATGGAGATGTAAGCCTACTTGGTTATACATGGAAAAATGTTGCTTCCTGGAAATATGATCAGACCAAACAAAATTGTGTTCTTTATGACAAAGAAGGAAATGTACTTGATAACCTAAATTTTGAGTCTATTATTGAAAATTATGTAAAAAACCTGTCAGATACTCTTGAAGAAGTCCCTGAAGATGTTGAGAAGAATTTCAGGATAACTAATAAAGAAAAAGATCTTCTTAAAATGCTTCAGAGAAGAGATATGGATGCAGAAACAGCGATACAGCTTCTCCATATTGATAAAACCAAGTTTGATAGCATGGTTAAAAGACTCCTTGAAAATGATTTACTTCAATATACTTCATTTAATGTAATTGAGTTGACAGAAGTTGGTATGAGTTATATATCTGAAAAAAGTTCAGTTGGCAAAGAGGAATTAAAAGCTTAAAAAAATAAAACTTATTTCATTTTTCTGTTTTTTTATCCATCCATATATATTTACAACGAGTGCAATACCATCCAAGTGAAACCCATTTTTGTTTCCCATTTTTAGGATTTATATGTCTGTATAGTCTTACAAGACCCATATCACATTTAGGACATTTATAGTTATATTTTTCATCATATATTTCATGCCCTATCTTATACATCAATGTATCAGCAGCAACATTATAGGTGTAGCCACAATCCAAACATCTCCAGGCGGTTGGAACCCATGATCTTTTTCCTTCAAAACTTTTGTTTTGATATAATTTTACGGCTTTACCTCTGCATTCGGGGCATTTTTTCCTCATTTTTTTCTCCTCTATTTATTTTTTAAGATTTACGACCATTTGATGAAGATACGGAAGTTGAATATAAAAAGTACTTCCTTTTCCTACTTTGCTTTCAACCCATATTTTTCCATTGTGTTTCTGAATTATCTCTCTACATATAAATAACCCAAGACCTGTTCCTTCGTTTTTACGATCGTCACCTGTATATGCTTGGTAGAATTTGTTGAAAACTTTTTTTACTTCATCATCTGAAATTCCAATTCCAGTATCTGCTATTTTAATGAGTATATTTTCTTCTTGTTTTTTTATGATAATGCTAATTGATCCATTATCTGTAAATTTAAGAGCGTTTACAAGTAGATTCTTAAGTACTTGTGAAAGCCTGTATCTGTCTCCCATAATTTTTGGAAGATCCCTTGGGATATCTACTACAAATTTTAGTCCTTTTCCTTCAACTGCAGGTTTCATATCCTCTGCTATTTCATCAAGTATTTCGATTATTGGTAGTTTTATCATTTCAAAGCTCATTGTATCTGTATCAAGCCTTGATACATCAAGTATATCATTGACAAGACGCAGAAGCCTCTCAGAGTTTCTGAGACTGACCTTTGCCCAGTTTTTTATTTTATCATTTGCTTCATCATCAGATACAATAAGATCCAAATATCCTTTTATAGGTGTAACAGGAGACTTTAATTCATGAGCTGCAATATTCATAAACTCTGTTTTTAATCTCTCAGATTTCTTAAGTTCATCCTCTACTCTTCTTCTTTCAGTTATATCACGTATTGTACAGACCATACCCGCGAATTCATCATCTTTGTTAAACGGGGCAATATTTACCTCTATTGGTATTATATCGTCATTGGAATGAATAAGTTCTAACTCAACATTTTCTATTTTCTCATCTTTTTTACGTGCATCAATAAATACCTGCTGGAAGAAATAAACAGAATCTTCAGATAAATATTCTCTAAACATTGTGGCAAGGATTTGACTTTTTCTTCTATCTAGCATCTTTTCAAAAGAAGGATTTATATATGTAAGTCGACCTAGAGCATCAACAGTTATTACTCCATCTGCAGAAGTCTCTGCAAGAACACGATATTTTTCTTCAAGTTTGACAAGTTCTTCCCACGCACGATGACGTTGAGTAATATCTCTGCCACGTATAAGAATACCTTTAAGCTCTTCTTGATCACGAATACAATCTGCTGAAAACAAAAACCCATATCTGATGCCTTTATTTGTATTAAGTTCAACTTCATAGTCATCTACTTCTTTTCCGTTATTAGATGATTCAACAGCCCGATAGTGTTTTTGCATGTCTTCTTCTGAAAAAAACTTTTCAAAAATAGATAATTTTTTACCTATTACATCTTTTTTATTCATGTCACATAGTTTCATTGCAGCATCATTTATATCAAGAATTATTCCCTTCTCAGTATAGATTAAAAAATCACTTGTCGCATCAAATATATCCCTGAATTTCTTTTCAGATTCATTTAATTCTTTTTTGATTTTATCTTTTGTGTATCTTTCTCTTAAATCCCTTAGTATTACTAATTCTCCAACTATCTCTCCATTTTTATAAATTGTATTTGCATTTATTTCTGCAGGTATTTTGTCCCCATTTTTTGCAATTGTTGTTACTTCATAAGGCGGTATATCTTCTCCTTTTCTTCTCTTTTCAAAGTTTTGTAGAGTTGTTTTAATGCTTTTTTCATCTAAGATTTTCATTTCATAAAATTTTTTACCAATAAATTCTTTTTTATCATATTTTAAAAGTTTTGCAGTTTGGTTATTTACGTCTATAAAAAAACCATTTTTATCAATAATGATGATAGGATCTATTGCGTTTTCAAATAGTTCTCTGTATCTTTGTTCACTTTCTATTAATGCTTGTTCAATTTTATGTTGATCTGTTATATCTCTTGCTATACATTGTACACTTTTTTCACCATTGTTGTTTATTATTGGCACGTATATGTTATGAAAATATTTTTCACCTCTTTTATCTTCATCTGCACATATTTTGTTTTCTTTCATTGCCTTTTCTGCAATTTTCATTCTTTTTTCAAATACTTTTTTTGGTAAGATATCAGATAATTTTTTACCCAATGCATCTTTTTTTGAGAAACCTAAACTTTTAGCCATTGCTGTGTTCAACGATTTAATTTTACTATCTTTGTTTAGTTCAATTATATATTCAGGAGATGAATTGAATAATCTTTCATATTTTTCCTCAGATTTTTTAATATCTGTGATATCTCTATTTATACCAAAAATGCCAGTTATTTCTCCACTTTGCCCGAATCTTGGTATTTTTGTAACAGAGATCCAGTGTTCTAATCCATTTGAATCAACAACTCTCTCTAGCTTGTTGATTATAGGTTTTCCAGATTGAATTACTTTTTTTTCATCAGATCTACTTTTTTTTGCGTAATCTTCTGGAAAAAAATCAATTTCTTTTTTACCTATCATCTTTTCAGGTGTTGTCCCTGCTCTTTCTGCTTTTGCCTTGTTGACCTTTATAAATTTACCCTTTTTATCTTTGAAATAAATACAATCAGGGATATTATTAAGGGATGACTCTAATAAATCATGTTTAAAATTAAGTTCTTTTTCTATTTTTTTCTTATCTGAAATATCTTTTATTATCCCAATTGAGCCGATTATTTTCCCGTTATGATTCTTCAAGACACTAATAGATATGTCAACATCTATTAGTTTGTTACTTTTAGTCCACATCTTCGTTTCAAGATGATGTTGCATACCTTTCTTTCGAATGTTTTCAGAGCGAATCTTTTTCCATTCTTCAGAGGGATAAAGATTTTTAACGGGTTTTAATTTCAAATCCTCTTTATTGTATCCAAGTAGATTCTCAGCGTATTTATTCCAAGAAATAATGTTTTCATTTTCATCCAGTAACATAATTGCAACGGCACTGTTTTCAAAAATTGTTTTGTATTTCTCCTCTGTTTCAATAATCCTTTTTTCATATTTTTTAAGCTCTGTAATATCCTTTATTATTCCAACAGAGCCAACTGTTTTACCATTTAATCCTTTTAAAACACAGAGAGATATTTCAACATCTAAAGGATTCTTGTTTTTCCTTAGTATTTTTGTTTCCATTTTATGTTTCATGCCTTTTTGTCTTATGTTTTTCTCTCGGATTTTTTTCCATTCTTCTTCAGGATACAATGTTTTTACATTTCTTAAAAACAAATCCTTTTCTTGCATGTTTAGGATTTCTTCAGCGTATTTATTCCATGAAACAATTCTTTCTTTTTCATCTGCAAGAGTAATTGCTACTGCGTAGTTTTCAAAAATGGTTCTGTATTTTGCTTCAAGGTCACCTAAATCTATTTCGTCCGGTAATTTTTGGTAACCACCTGTGAATATATTTTTTTCTTCTTTGTTGCTCTCTTGCTCTTGTCTTTGTATATATTCAAGTTTGCTGCTGGCATAGCTTTTAAGTTTACCTAGTTTTTCTTCTTCCCTTAGTTCTTTTACTATCTCGGGATCATTGCTCATTGGGCAGCCTCAAAAAAAATCAGCGGTTTTGAAAAACAGTTTAACCTAAAATTAGAATTGTTATAATCTAAACTAGCAACTCTCCAGCATCCCATATTACATCCCAATTTGTATAATTGATAATACTTTTTTAGTATATTAATTATATGTTATACTCTGCTTTTTTAAAAAAATTAGCGGACGCGGCGGCAACCCTCCCTGTTTTCTCCTGTAGATTTGTTTGATAACATTGCGAGAGAATGTCTTATTAAACGTTCGACATTTCTCCTTAAACCCTTTCTTTTTTCTTTCTATATTTTTGTTACAAAAATGAATATTTTTAAATGTAGTTTTTACATTTTTGGAGGTGTATGAAAGTGTATTCTCATTCTCGTTTAAGTTGTTATGAGCAATGTCCAAGGAAATATAAATTAAAATATATTGATAGAGTTGAAACTGAAGTTGAGCAAAGTGTTGAAGCATTTATGG
>CAZQEU010000011.1:0-31306 GCA_964592335.1 uncultured Thermoplasmatales archaeon | reverse complement strand
ATAATGATAAGGCTTCATTATTCTATCTGATAATCAAAAAAGTGCAAAAGCTTTGAATAAATACAAAATTATACAGAACCCAAAAGATGCTGATATAATATTATTATTTACCTGTGCCTATTCAAATAACCATGCTCAAACCTCACTTAACGCCGTAAAGAAATGTTTAGATTACGATGCGGAATTAATTGTTACAGGGTGCTTACCTGAGATAGAAAAAGAAGAACTAGCTAAAATTTTTAATGGAAAAACAATCAGTACAAAAGAGTTAAATCATATAGATAAGTTATTTTCAGAAAATGAAATAAAGTTTGATGAAATAGATGACGCGAATTTTCCGCTAGAAAACTCTAATGAATATATTTTTATTAAAGATCTAAAGAAAGTTTTTGGAAAATCTCAATTGCCAAAAAAGATAATGGGTCGTTTTTTAGAGTTATTTTTAAAGAACATGGTTAAGGGTAAATCTACTAACTGTCATAGGAATATTATTAATTATGGCTCCTTCAAATATTTTAAAGAAAGGATTCAACCAAACCTCACATATCATAAGAACTCATATTTTATCAGGCCATCAGGGGGTTGTCTCGGTAACTGTTCATATTGTGTAATTAAAAAAGCTATTGGGCCTTTAAAAAGCAAAACACTTGAAACAATCATCGATGAGTTCAGTAAAGGCATCAAATCTGATTATAGCAATTTTATTTTTGATGCTGATGATCTAGGAGCATATGGACGAGATAAAGATACTAATTTTGCTGAAATGCTTGACAGAGTGACTAACATTGCCGGTGATTACTCATTACATCTGCGTTACATTCATCCAATATGGTTGGTAAAATATGTTGAAAGTTTTGAAAAAGTCCTAAAAAAAGGTAAAGTTAAAAGCCTTGGTAGTGCAATTCAATCAGGTAACCCAAGAATTCTAAAACTTATGAACCGCTTTTATGATGTTGAAAAAATAAAGGATACATTTTCTAGGATAAAAAAGGCTTATCCTAATATTCTACTTACCACTGAATGTATAAATGGATTTCCAACTGAAACTAAGGATGAATTTGAAAGTACTTTGGACCATATAAATGAAATTGGTTTTAACTGGGGATTTATCTTCCCATTTTCAAGTAGACCTGGATCAGAAGCATACAACATAGAGCCAAAAGTGCCACAAAAAGAGATATTACATCGAATGAAATATGCCAAAAGATACCTAAAAACAGTTGGTTATAACAGCTCTTTTTTTAAAAAATGTGACATACTTGTTTTTAGTAAAACATCTTCAGATATAAACTTTGATGAAGGTACAAAATCTTTCTGCTTTTCTACTGTTGAATAAACAATTGTATAAACAAAGAAATAAGTCATAAACTCTTGCTTAAAATCTGATCTGTTGATTAAAATGGAACTTGACAAAACAATAATTTTTATAAGTTTCTTTTGATTTAGAGCAATGTAACTTAAAAAAATGGGTAAGATACTGATAGATAAAACATAACATACTAATTATAAGGAATCATATGCGCAATAATTCAGATAACAAGGAGGATATTCTTAGATTTTATAAATACTACTGGCCAGTTTGTGAAAAATGGAATGACATATACAATACGCTTGGAATGCATATTGGTTACTATGAGAAAGATACGGAAAATTTAAGTGAAGCATCATTAAATATGGAAAAGTACATTGCAAAATTACTTGATTTAAACAAGGGTCAACATAAGAGCATTCTTGATGCAGGATGCGGGATCGGGGGTACATGCATTCACCTTGGAAAAATATATCCAAATATAAAATTTACAGGTATAAACATAGTTCCAAAACAAGTTGAATTGGCTAAAATTCTTTCAAAAGAAAAAAATGTTGGAAACGTAGATTTTTTTTTAAAAGATTTTAATGAAACAAAATTTGCAAGCTGTTCTTTTGATGGGATTATTGCACTTGAGTCCATGGTTCATGCTCAAAACAAAAAAAGATTTATTGAAGAAATGCATCGACTATTGAAGAAAAATGGAAAACTTGTTTTAATCGGACAATTTCAAACTAACAACTACCTTAATCCATTGGCAGAAAAAATACATCAACTTACACTTAAATCATATGCTTTTACAAAATTAATCTCTATTGAAACTTTTTTAGAATATCTCAAAGAAACTGGTTTTAAAGACATAAAAATAGTTGATATTTCTAAGAAGGTTGGGCGGGGGCTTAGTAAGGATATAATAATTGGTATGCCTTTCCTTTTCATTTCTATAATAAAAAAAGTTGTGAGAAGAAAAGGATATAACCCATTTGAAGATACAATTTTCCTGACAGGTGTTTCTGTTTTATCAATTATACCCGGCTTGAAAAAAACTTCTAAACATTATTCAGTATCCGCAGTTAAAAAATGTTCTAACGAATAATTAAAAAATTTCAGATTTTTAATTACCCGAAACATCGTTTATTAAACGCAAAAATATAAAACTAAATTTTTATCGTAAATTTTAGAAAAAATTAAGAAAATTAATCTACAATTAATCAGATACACCAAAAAAAATATCAAGTTAAAATGGCAGGGAAAAAACATTGAATCTTTCTATCGAAAAAATTGATGAAAAAATACATAAAATCTACTACGAAGTTATTCACAACAAATTACCAAAAAAAATCAGAAAAAAGAGCTTAGCAATCTTTTATTCATCAAAACTTATGTTCATATCAAGACTGAAACATCTTCAACTATCAACATATTACATCCAAGGAACAAATAAAATAAATGGATCAAATCTAAATGTTGCAATACTAGGAGATGAATTCACATTTAACTATCTCCAAAAATTACTATTCTCAGATGATTACAACATTGAACATCTAGGAAAAACATTTATTTGGAATGTAAACAAAAAATTAAACAAATTAAACAGAAACATTGATTTTATTTTTGTTAGAACAGATAGATTTTTCTCAAGAAAACTACAAAACAAAGGATTTATAATACTCCCAGAATGGATAGGAATAAAACTCAATATAGATAATTCCTCTAAAGATTTTTTTAAAAAATTAAAAAAGAGTGCAAAAGAGGATGTTAGAATTGTAAAAAAGCATGGATATTCGTATGAAATATCCAAAGATCAAAAAATATTTGATTTATTTTATAAAAATATTTACAAGCCATATATAATCAAAAGACACGGAAAACTAGCTGCACCTTATACTTTGTATTATCCTGAAATAAAAAGCATGTTTGAAAACGGTTTCTTACTATTAGTAAAAAAACAAGATAAAATAGTTGCAGGTATTATAATCAATGTGACTCAATCAGGTAAGGCCGCTTATCTAATCTATACTGGGGTGGATATAAAAAATGATTATTTATCAAAAGCAGCGGGTCCAGCAGCAGGTCCAGCTAGATACTATTTTGTTATAAAATGGGCAAAAAAACAGGGATTAGATTTTTTAAACTTTGGAGGCGTCAGACCCTTTTTTAATGATGGTCTATTCAAATACAAAACAAAATGGGGAACAACACTAGGAATTAGCAAAAAATCCTTTGGTATTTTCGGTTTTAAGATATGCAATCATGATAAAAAAACCATCGTTGATTTCTTAGAACAAAACCCCTTTATTTATATAGAGAAAGATAAACTAAAAGGCATGCTTTTAGTTAAAGAAAAAATAGACAAAGAAAGAATACAAAAAATTTGGAACCACTACAAAAAACCAGGATTATCAAATCTGACAATAATCTCAACTAAGACTATAGATAAAAAAATAAAAACATATGTTGAAACAAAATACAGGAATAAAATAACCCTCAAAGAAAAAAACCAGCTGTTCCAATAAAAGTTGTTCATAACAGATATAAGACTTTATTAAAAAAATAATTTTATCGTAAATTTTAGAAAAAATTAAGAAAATTAATCTACAATTAATCAGATACACCAAAAAAAATATCAAGTTAAAATGGCAGGGAAAAAACATTGAATCTTTCTATCGAAAAAATTGATGAAAAAATACATAAAATCTACTACGAAGTTATTCACAACAAATTACCAAAAAAAATCAGAAAAAAGAGCTTAGCAATCTTTTATTCATCAAAACTTATGTTCATATCAAGACTGAAACATCTTCAACTATCAACATATTACATCCAAGGAACAAATAAAATAAATGGATCAAATCTAAATGTTGCAATACTAGGAGATGAATTCACATTTAACTATCTCCAAAAATTACTATTCTCAGATGATTACAACATTGAACATCTAGGAAAAACATTTATTTGGAATGTAAACAAAAAATTAAACAAATTAAACAGAAACATTGATTTTATTTTTGTTAGAACAGATAGATTTTTCTCAAGAAAACTACAAAACAAAGGATTTATAATACTCCCAGAATGGATAGGAATAAAACTCAATATAGATAATTCCTCTAAAGATTTTTTTAAAAAATTAAAAAAGAGTGCAAAAGAGGATGTTAGAATTGTAAAAAAGCATGGATATTCGTATGAAATATCCAAAGATCAAAAAATATTTGATTTATTTTATAAAAATATTTACAAGCCATATATAATCAAAAGACACGGAAAACTAGCTGCACCTTATACTTTGTATTATCCTGAAATAAAAAGCATGTTTGAAAACGGTTTCTTACTATTAGTAAAAAAACAAGATAAAATAGTTGCAGGTATTATAATCAATGTGACTCAATCAGGTAAGGCCGCTTATCTAATCTATACTGGGGTGGATATAAAAAATGATTATTTATCAAAAGCAGCGGGTCCAGCAGCAGGTCCAGCTAGATACTATTTTGTTATAAAATGGGCAAAAAAACAGGGATTAGATTTTTTAAACTTTGGAGGCGTCAGACCCTTTTTTAATGATGGTCTATTCAAATACAAAACAAAATGGGGAACAACACTAGGAATTAGCAAAAAATCCTTTGGTATTTTCGGTTTTAAGATATGCAATCATGATAAAAAAACCATCGTTGATTTCTTAGAACAAAACCCCTTTATTTATATAGAGAAAGATAAACTAAAAGGCATGCTTTTAGTTAAAGAAAAAATAGACAAAGAAAGAATACAAAAAATTTGGAACCACTACAAAAAACCAGGATTATCAAATCTGACAATAATCTCAACTAAGACTATAGATAAAAAAATAAAAACATATGTTGAAACAAAATACAGAAATAAAATAACCCTCAAAGAAAAAGATCAATTATTTTTACAAAAAAGATAATTGAAAAAGTACTGTTAATTCTTTATTCTAGGATATTAGATTCCTATTTCTTATTAAAGTCCATCATTGTGACATTATTGGTTTTAAGATCAACTATAGGTAGTTTTGCAGAATCAGGTATAAAATTTAGCATTTTCTGATAGCTGGTTTGTGACTGCCAACTAGAGGCATTTACTAGTTTTACGCCACGGTATTCTGCGATTTGGGCGAGATGAACGTGTCCTGTGACAAATATATCAGGGATTCTATCTACGACCATATAATCCATATGTTCGGGTGCTAAAGGAGTGTATCCTCCATATGTTGGTGCTAGATGATGTTTTTTAAGCATTACTTTCATGGTTTCTACTGGGTCATTGTATTTTAGGTGTTGTATATTTGTTGCAAAATCCAGTAAGCTCTGACCATGATAAGATAGTATTTCAACGTCATGCAGGCTGAAATAACATGGGTTTCCAACAAAAGTCATATCCATTCCAGAGAATAAATCTTGTATTTCTTTTTCAAAAGTAGGTTGTGGCTCTGCAGGTCTTACCGCGTCATGGTTTCCAGGTTGCATAATAATTGAGATATGTTTAGGTATTGTCTTTAATTGTTCTGCAAGATTTTCGTATTGGCGATATACATCAGAAATTGAAAGTTCCTTGTCTTGATTCGGATAAATTCCTATCCCATCTACCACGTCACCAGGTATTACAATATATTTTATTTTTCCTGCTACATCACGTTGACGGGAATTACCCATATTACCATTTATCCATCGTAAAAAACTATTCCATTGGTCTTGCATGAATTGTTTGCTTCCTACATGTATATCTGAAAGGAAAGCAGCATAAACAGGTACCTGGCTTTTATGATGCTGGTTTTGGATGCTAATATCAGGGTATACAATATTGTTTATTACGACTAAATCCCCATTTTTGCTAAGTTTTCCACGTATACCAATTATCTCATCATAAACAACCTCGTTTGCAATGTTTAAAAGATCACGGTTTTGTTTCAGGGCAATACATACTGCTGTATCTGTTTCATCCTCAAGTTCTATCAAGCGGTGGCCATTTCTTGTGGTTCTTACTTCTTTTACAATTCCTACCATTTGAACATCACTGAGATCGTTTTTTAGAACACGATTTATTGGAATCGCATTTGCAAGTTCTCTTCTCTGTTTTTTCAAGATTTTTCTAAGCGAGTTGAAACGATTTAGAAAAAGTTTGTTAAAATCATTGGTTGTACCCTCACATGTACTGTTGCCTGTTACATCTTTTATTATACTTATTTCAGAGTCGTATTCAGCGGCCTGTGGTTTCCAGCTTTTAACTTTTTTTATGTTTATTACGGAAGGAGTCTGTTCTTCTTGTTGTTCTTCAGGTATATCAATTTGATCGTCTTTATCTGGGTCATCATATTCAAGCTCTGTATCAGGTGAAGGACCAGTTGGTATTTCTCCGCTGTATATAGCTGAGAGCATTTTTGTCTGTATTTCCTTGGTTTTTAAGGCTTCATCAGATTGTTTTTTTACTTCAGATACTTTTTTTGTTTGTTCAACTTCTTTGACATGTTTAATTGTTAAAACAAGAGGGTATTCTTTGAGGTTTTTTGTAAGAAAAGATGTAAACTCAGAGGGATTATCTTTTGATATAATATACTCTAATGTATCAGGTTGGATAAATGTCCCATGCTCTGAGAATGATTTAATGATTTTTTTCATCTATACCTTCCCACAAAAAAGATATTCCCTTGTGTGTAAAAAGAGGTATACAATTAGGATTATTTAGAATTAAGGTTTTTTAAAAAAATTTGTTTTTTTTTATTATCCTTTGACATACTTATATAAATATTTTTTCATAAAAATTGTTGTTTTGTAACAAAAACATACAAATAAGAGAAAAAATAAAATATTACGAAAGAAAAAACACTTAGAAACAGAAAATTTGCAAAAAAGATATAAAACAGGAGAATCTAACATAAAACTGTAAACAAGATGATAAGCATAAAAAAATACAAACAGGGACACGATACGCTACTTGCAGCATGTGATGAAAAACTTCTTGGAAAAAAATTTGAGGAAGGAAAACTTCAGATAGATGTAAAAAAAGATTTTTATGGTGGAGAAAAAATCACCATTAAAGTTTTAAAAAAGTTTCTTGAGGATGCAACTATTGCAAATCTTGTAGGATCTGAAACAATAAAAGCCGCAGTTGATATGGGTCTGATAGACCCTGAAACAGTCATAGAAATCAAAGGAGTTCCTCATGCTCAGATGGTGAGAATGATATTATAAAACCGTTTTTTGAAGTTGTTTTAACTTTGAAAGCATTTTTTCATAATGTGTTCCTCTCCAGTATATCTTTTTGCATTTTTTACAAAACAAAAAATTTTCATTGTTTTCAAAAATTTTTTCTGCAACCTTGTTTTTTACTTTTTCTTTACTAATTTTTGATAGTATAGAATTACAAATTAGGCATCTTGTAAGATATTTTTCAGGATCGGGTTTAAAAAAATGTATTACTTTTTTGATTTGTTCATCCAAATCTTTTGATTCTAGTTTTATTGTTTTTAGGTTTTCTCTTTTTGCGTTATATACCAGTTCTTTATCACGAGTAATTAATGCTCTGTTTTCTTTTTTGGCAATTTGAATTAAATCAGAGTCGTTTGTATTTCTATCTGCATAATATGTATCAAAGCCAAAAATTCTTAGCCATTTAGCAAGTGTACCCAGCATTTGATCGCATAAGATTTTCATATTAATCTATAATGAATTAAAAGGCCTTCACCCATTTTTTTTGTATCAACAAGTTTTAGTTTTATAACTCCTTTGAAATAGTTTGTACTTACTAGGCTTGGAGCGTTTTTATCACCTAGTATCATAGGGCCGATGTATACGTAAAAATCATCGACAAGCCCGTGTTTTATAAAATTATAGATTATGGTGCTTCCACCTTCAACCATTAGTTTTTTAACACCTTTCTTAGAAAGGATACTCAGCATTTTTTTTAGATCAATAAAATCTTCTTTGTCAGCATCACAGAGGATTGTTTCTACATTACCAGGATATTTTTTACCTGTTTTTTTTGTTGTGAAAATAATGGTTTTTGCTTTATTGTTTACAACAAGTGCATCGTTAGGCGTCCTATATTTTGAATCAAGTACAACTCTTAATGGTTGACTTGGGGTTTTAACATATTTTTCTTTTACTGTAAGTTTTGGATCATCGGAGAGAACAGTGTGTATTCCAACAAGTACTGCATCAGATTCATTGCGAAGTTGATATACACGTTTCATATCCTCGTCACATGATATTTTTAGTTGTTCTCCTGAGGGATTTGCTATTTTTCCATCTGCAGTCATTGCACAATTAATCACAATATAAGGTCGATTCATGAGAACTATCACTTCTTTGGATAAAGTGGGCAGTCTTTTTTGTTTTCAGGGCAATAGTTTTTTGTTTTACAAGAAGGTCCTGCGTTTTTAAAAATTATTGGTGCTACTTTTTTTACTTCTGATAACATCTTATTTGCAAGTTTTCTTATTTCCCATTGTGCATGTAGGCAGCAACGAAGTTCGAAAAAGTTCAACAAAGAGCGGGCGTTCATTGTAACCATTATGTTTGTGCAAGCAGCGTTAGGTAGCACGAAACGACTATCTTCTGCAGGTATACCCATTTCTCTTAGTTTGTTGTATTCTTCCCATATGTTTCTCATAGTCATATCATAGGCTTGTTTCATTTTTTTGTTTTTTGCAATCTTTGGAGGAGTGACATAGTTGGGTTCTTTAAAATCAACATATCGTTGGCTTTGCTGAGCATAACTTGCGATTCTATGTCTTACTAATTGATGAGTGAGACTGCGGCTTACATCACTTATTGCAAATGTAAAACTAGTATGTTCTATTACACTTGTGTGACCCATTTTTAGTACTTCTTTTAAAACCGCGTTTAATTGTTTTTCTGGTGCAGCTTCAAGGTCTTCTGGTTTGCTTTTACTATGTGTAAGCATCCCTGCCATCGCTGGAATTTTCTCTGGATTTGGTGTGTAACCTATTAGTTTAACATTCATTTTTTGGACAGACTCTCCGTTTTGTTGATACGTAGTTTACTTTTATTTTTTTTGATTAATCTGTTAACTAAATTAAACCATAACATTTTAAAAACCCTTTGGATTACACTGATATCAGAAATCACTAAAGTATAGGGAGGAAAAAAATGATCGCATTTATTGTGACAACAATTGTATGTTTCATAACCTATCTTCTGCTGACTACAAATACATCAGCAGATGTTGGAATGGTTAAGATTTGGCTTTGGAGCATTGAAGAAATTATTTTTGGGTTGATACTATCCGTTCTTGCGGGTTTTGTTGGAAAGAATTTGTTTGCAAAAAAAAGCTTTAGAATGCTAAACCCAGTACGCTGGGGGGCATTTATTGTGTATCTGTTTTATTTTTTCTATGAGATGGCAAAGGCAAACTTTGATGTTGCATATAGAGTACTCACTGGTAAAATAAACCCAGGTATTGTAAGGATTTCACCTGGTCTTAAAACAGATTTAGGTAATGCTATGCTTGCAAACTCAATAACGCTTACACCAGGTACTCTTTCAGTTGATATCGATGAGGATTCAAATGATTTATATATCCACTGGATAAATGTAAAAGAAGAGGCGCTTAAAAAGAAACCAGTTGATCCTAAATATGTATCCGCTGGCTTTGTAAAATGGGTGAGGAGGATTGCAGAATGATTGAGATACCAACAGTTTATTTAGCTGTTTTAGTAGCGCTTTTTTTATCTGTTTTAATGGCAGTTATAAGAGTGGTTAAAGGACCAACTGCTCCTGATAGAATCGTAGGGCTTGATACAATTAATACAATTGTAATTGTAAGCATGGTGATATTTGGTCTTGCAGTAAAATCAGTGATATATATTGATGTAGCAATTGTATATGCGTTTTTATCATTTATTTCAACATTGTTTATTGCAAAATATCTTGAGGGAGGCGATTTCTAGATGTGGTTTGAATACTTAATATACATATTTTTAGGACTTGGAGTATTTTTTAATCTACTAGCAGGAATTGGTTTGCTTCGTTTCCCAGATGTTTATACAAGGCTTCATGCAGGAACCAAATGTACTACTTTTGGATCAATTTTTATTATAGGATCAGTGATTCTTCTCGGTCTTAAAATGTGGTTTTTTGATGTAAATCCTGCGGTAAACAGCCCAGATGTATTAGTATTTCATGCGGCAATAGCACTTGTTGCAATTCTTCTAACAAATCCAACTGGTGCACATGCTCTTGCACGTGCGGCACACAAGAGTGGTGTAAAACCCGTACAAGCAGTTGTTGATGATCTGGATAAAAAACCTGTGAAAAAGAAAAAAACTTCTAAAAAGGAGGAGAAATAAATGATGGATTTATTTACATCAATAATTCATATTGTGCTACCAATCTTTATCATTGTTGCAGCAGTTTATGCGGTCTACTTGAAAGATTTACTTGCAGCAGCAATTGCCGTTGCTGCTATGAGTCTGCTACTTTCACTTGAGTTTTTCATACTTCAAGCACCAGATGTGGCTATAGCTGAAGCCGGTGTTGGTGCTTGTCTTACTACAGCGATTCTTGTGATTGCGATTAAAGCTACAAAGAGAATGGAGGATGAGGCATAATGAACTGGAGATTTGTATTTGGTGGACTGTTTCTTATTGTTGTAGCGTTTTTCTTAATTTTTGCTGCGTTGTTATCCCCAAACTTTGGATTGAAAGATTCTGAAGGAGAATATATTCAAAGACCTATGGATCAACATATAATTGATAATACACAAGTTGAGACCGGTGCAGATAACGGTGTTACAGCCGTTGTTTTTGATTACAGAGGTTTTGATACACTTGGTGAGGCGACAGTACTATTTACCGCTGTCGCAGGTGTCATAATTATTTTTAGGAGGTTGAAGAAATGAGTAACGCTGGAATGAGCAAGATTGTGAAAACAATGGCAGGTGTTACTTTTCCTCTTATGTTTATCTTTGGCCTATATGTAATTGTACATGGTCATCTAACCCCTGGCGGTGGTTTTCAAGGTGGTGCAGTTGTTGCATCTGCATGTGCTATGATACTTATCGCTTTTGGCAGTAGCTGGACGATGAAAAAAATCAAAGAAAAACATTTGTCCATTTTTGAAAGCCTTGGCGCTCTAATGTTTATATCACTTGCATTCTTTGGAATCATTCTTGCAGATAAAGTGTTTTTTGACAATTTCATATTTGGAGCAAATGGACTAGGTGGATTTTTTGTAAATCCTGCAACAGGTGCCTCTGATATTTTTACTGCAGGAGTAATACCATTTATGAATATCGCAGTTGGACTAAAAGTAATAGCAGGACTTTTTGCAATCGTGCTTGTTATGGCATATGCTACTCATAAGATAGGGGGTAAAACACAATGATGACTTTTCAGATACCCTATATTGCAGTTGTAGGGCTTGTAGTTATTGGGCTTTATGCAGTACTTTTTAAAAGAAATCTTATCAAAATGATAATAGGAATAACATTAATTGAGAGTGGTGTAAATCTGTTTTTAATTACTCTTAGTTTCAGGGAGGATAGTACCGCACCGATTTATACTTCTTCACCTGGTGGTGCTATGAGCCTGCCTGTTCCACAGGCATTAACACTTACTAGTATTGTAATTGGTGTCGCAGTGCTAGCTCTTATGCTTTCGCTAGTGATTCATATTTACAGGCATTATAAAACACTGGATGTGCGCAAAATAAGGGAGGAGGATAAGTAAATGTTCGAACAGATCCTAACTCATGCACCTGCTCTTGCTGTTGCAATACCATTACTTGGTGCTTTCCTAACGCCTCTAGTTGGTAAAATAAGTTACAAGCTAAGAAATGTATTTGCTATAATCATTGCAGGTTTGACTAGTTTTATTGTTGCATTGCTTTCTTATAATGTACTTGCACATGAATCAGTAAAACTTGCTCCAAATGTTTTGAAGAATGGTGTTCAAACATATGTTTTTGGTTCACAAGACATCAGTAGCCCTGTTGTAAGAATTATATTTGAAATAGACGGCTTGAATGCATTTATGATAATAATTGCAGCAATACTTCCACTTGCAGCAATTATTTATTCACTTGCATTTGTAAAAGATGAGACAGGGCAGGATAAATACTACACCTTGATCCTTCTGTTGACCGCTGGTATGCTAGGTATGATGATGACCGGGGATATGTTTAACTTCTTCGTGTTTTTGGAGATAACAAGTATTGCATCAGCCGCACTTATAGCATATAGAGTAAACAACAAATTCTCTGTTCAAGCTGCTTTTAAATATATTGTTGTAAGTACAATAGGTGCTTTGTTTGTTCTTTTTGCAATAGCAATACTTTATGGTCAGTATGATGCGCTTAACATGGCCGTTCTTGCAAATAGTATTCAATATGGTCTACTTGATAAAATAGCGCTTGTATTACTTGTGGTTGCACTTGCTATGAAAGCAGGGATAGCACCTATGCATATGTGGCTCCCTGAAGCATATGGTCGTGCACCCTCATCAGTTACAATTGTTATTATGGGCACTACACTTGCTAGTTTCTATGGGCTTCTCAGGATTGGGTTCACAGTTTATGGAAAAAAATTGATTTCTGCTTCAGGCGTAAGTATCGCTCTTGGATGGATGCTAGTAGGACTTGCAATACTATCAATATTTATTGGTGTTCTTATGGCTCTTAAGCAAAATGATTTCAAAAAAATGATTGGTTTTGCAGCAGTAGCAGAAATTGGATACATGCTACTTGCATTTGGAGCAGCACTTGCAAGTATTTATCCGGATCCAAGCACAGGAGCTGCGATAATTGCTCCAGCCGGCATTACTGCTTTGAAGGGAGGTATGTTTCATATACTAAATGATGCTCTTGATGTAAGCTTGTTATTTCTTGTAGCAGGAGCAGTATACTATGTATCAAAAGAAACCTCGCTTAACAAACTAGGTGGACTTGCAAGAAATATGAAGTATACAACAATATTTTTCGTAATAGGCCTAGTTGCAGTAAGTGGTCTTCCACCACTCAATGGTTTTGCATCAAAGCTTATGATATATCAGTCAACTTATGAGATAAATCCAATACTAGCAATAGTTGCGATTTTATGTAGCATACTACTTCTTGCAGTGTTTGTAAAAGTGTTTTATGCAGTGTTTATGGGACCAAAGCTTCCAAGAAACGAAAAAGTAAAGGAAGTTCCTAAAAGCATGCTTTTTGCAATGTTTATGATAGCATGTATAATCATATTTATTGGGCTTTTCCCAAATCTTGTTGTAGAAAACATTGTAACACCTGCGGTGGCCGCTTTACAGAATGCAACTAGTTATATTGGAGGTGTAATCTAAAATGAGTTTTATAGATTCTTTTAGCCAGATATATAATACTTTGAATACAGATAGTGGTTTTTGGAATCCACTTGTCTGGATATTAGCATTTGTAATAGTATTTTTAGTGGCATACATAATCAGAGGATACGGCAATAAATCTTATAAAAAAAATACAGAGCAGACTAAAGTGTTTTTATCAGGAAACCCTGAGTTTGAAGACAAAGAAAAAATGCATGTAAAAGCAAACAATATGTACTGGGGTTTTACTGAAACATTAAAAGGTGTCTACAAATATCTAGATAGAATGCATAATGGCAACACCAGTGATTTTATTCTCTGGTTTGTAATAATACTAGGTATATTTTTCATAGTTGTGGGGGTGCTATAAAATGGATAGTATTGCATTGATTATACTTGAAATAGTGTTAGGTGCACTTGGCCTTATTGCTTTTGGAATAATATTTGGTTTGTTTTTCAAAGGTGTTGACAGGAAGATATCTGCTCATATGCAGGGTCGTATCGGTCCACCTATACGTCAGCCCTTCAGAGATGTTGTAAAACTTTTTACCAAAGAAAACATAGTACCAGATAATGCTATTCCCTGGGTGTTTAATCTTGCACCATTAGTAGGCCTTGTCGCAACGGTTACTATTCTTTTATATATTCCACTTGGTGGTTTTGATCCTATCGCCTCAACTGGTTGGGGTGGATTCGGAGATTTGATACTGATACTATATCTGTTGATCATTCCTTCTCTTGCTATGGTGATAGGTGGTTTTTCTTCAGGTTCACCATATGCAACAGTTGGTGCGCAGCGTGAAATGGCTACTATGATGGCATATGAGTTTCCATTAGCAATTATAGTTATATCTTTTGCATGGTTGCTTGGTAACAACAATTTTGGTCTTCCTGCTACTGCAACAGAGGCTATTGGACCTGCGTTTTCATTTGTAACAATTACAGCAAATCCAATATGGGTAAATGTTGGCATATTAGGATTTATCGGTGCAATCGTCTTGCTTCTTGCACTTGTAATTGTAACACCTGCAGAACTATCAAAGATACCATTTGACTCTCCAGAAGCAGAAACTGAGATAGCAGGGGGTCTTCTCGCTGAATATAGTGGACGCAACCTTGGTATGTTCTATTTAACTGATGCTGTAAAAACAGTTGTTATGGCATCAATTGTTGTTGCATTGTTTTTCCCATGGAATTTATCTAATCTTCTTTCAATACAAAATCCAGAGTTAGTAGTATACATACTAAATATTCTATTCTTTCTGTTTAAAGTATTCCTGGTGATAGTGTTTTCAGTAACACTAATACGCGTGTCAATAGCTCGTTTAAAAATCGATCAAATCGTAGGGACTTACTGGTTGTGGATCACGCTTCTTGCACTTGTGGGACTTATTCTTATTATGTGGGATAGACAGATAATAACTACTTTTGAGTGGTATAACCCAATTATTCAAATGATTGGTTTGGGTTAAAAAAAATCCATTCATTTACTTATTTTTTAAAAGAAGAAATTATGATAATACTATTAAATAGGACCGTTATTTCAAAAAAAGATTTAAAATGGATAAAAACGAGAGATTAACAACTGCTTCTTTATTTCTTATAATTCCAGCAATTATGCTTATTTTTTCATATTATTCTTTTCCATATCCCTTAGAAACATCTTTTGTTTCATTTCTTCAAATACCTATGTTTCTAGGGCTTGGTTTACTATTTATCGGTTTTTTGATAAGTTTTTTTACTAAAGAAAGAATTGGGGACATCTTAAAGATACTAGGCTGGTTCGTATTTGCTTTTTTTTGGTCTACACAACCTTCAACACTGTATTTTAGTGAAGGAAAGGATGTATTCAACGCTGTTGTATGTGTACTCGGTGTGTATGTACTATGTTATATCGCCTATCATGAATGGCTTTCAATTAAAAGAAATGAAAACATCAGCTGCATTAATTGGATAGCAGGTGCATCTTCTCTTGCAGGCCTTATTTATTTTGGAATAGAAAGAACAGTTCTTAATCCAATATTAAAAGATTTTGTAACTGAACATAGTAAAGACGTGCTTAATCTTATTATCGGTAATGCATTTGTAGAAACTGGTACTACAAATATATATCTAGATGGAGAATATGCTGTAACCATTATTTTTGCTTGTACTGCAGTTCAGGCTATGGTTATTTTTGTTGGGATGATTGGGGCTTTACCAAAAATAGATCTTAAAAGAAGAATAATCGGTCTTTTTATAACATTAGTTCCAGTTTATGTTTTAAATCTTTTAAGAAATGCAATGGTCGCTTTTCTTGTTGGAAAAGACATTACAACTTTTTTCTGGGCACACAATGTTTTATCTAAGATAGGTGCACTTATCACACTTATTGTCTTATTATTAATAGTCATAAAAATAATACCGGAGATATTAGATGAAATATTCTGTTTGGTTGATATTTACAAAAGAAATGGCCCTATTGAAAAAACAATAACAAAAATTTTTGGGAGAAAAAAATAGAAAAATGAGAATTGCAAAAGGTTGTATATCCTGGATTTATGCTTCTTTTTTTCCAGCAGCAATATTCATGATTATTTCATTATTAGTACCAAAAAGTTATAGCTCGATTGCTTTTTTAGCATCGGTTTTTTTGTTTTTTTTAACCGGTTTTTTCTTGGTTTTTTTTAGAGACCCAGATAGAAAAACTGGAAAAGGTGTTGTTGCTTGTGCAGATGGGAAAATAAGGGAAATAACAGATGTAAAAGATAAGGAAATAGGTGATGCTGTAAATATTTCTACTTTTATGAATGTGCAAAATGTTCATGTTAACCGTATGCCTTTTTCTGGAAATATAAAGCACATAGAGCATCTTTCAGGTTTTCATCTCCCTGCATTTAAAAAAGAATCAGAGAAAAATGAACGAGTAACATTGATTGTGCAGACTAAAATTGGTGATATTAAAATAGTGTTGATAGCAGGTACTCTTGCTAGAAGAATAGTACCATATATAAAAAAAGGAGATAAGATAAAAAAAGGAAAACGTATTGGAATCATCCGTCTTGGATCACGTGTTGATGTGTATATACCTAAAGATAAAATAAAAAAAATATATGTAAAAGTTGGAGATAGATTAAAAGCAGGAGAGGATAGTATTGCAGAAATCGATGCTTAGATTACTTTCATTTGCAGATTTTATATCTATTCTAAATGCAATTTTTGGAATTTTTGCAGTTATTGTTTTGTTACTTGAAAATATAGGTGAAATTGAATTTAGGATCCATATCTCCCTCTGCTTAATACTGATGGGGCTTCTTGCAGATGGACTTGATGGTATTGCTGCAAGAAAACTTGGGAAAAGTAAAATCGGTAATTATCTAGAATCAATGGCTGATATGACATCTATGGTAGTGGCACCAGCAGTTTTTATTTTCATTAGTTACTCTAATTTTATACAGGATAACCTCCTTAGAATTTTATATCTGTGTGTAGCAATAGCTTTGTTTTTGTTTTTTGGAATAGTACGACTTGCAAGCTTTACAGTTATGAAAGAAAAAAAATACTATGTAGGCCTTCCAGCAAGTGCTAGTGCAATAATCTTGCTTGTTTTATCATATATACGAGTTGAATTCATCTTTATACTACCCGCAGTAATAATAATTGGTGCATTAATGGCTTCAAATATTGTTTTTCCTAAAACAGATAAAAAAATGAATGTTATTGCAACAATTTTGATATTTTTAATAATTATTTTTGGAAAAAATTATTATAATTTTGCTCCAATACTCCTGTTGGTCGGGATATTTTGCTATACTTTTGGCGGCTGTTTTTACATGAATTTTATCAAAAAAAGCCAATGAAAAGATTTCTAAACAAAAAATGCATTACATGCCGCATATTATGGATGATATCCCAAAAATTGGAATAACCGGTATGCCAAACGTCGGCAAAACAGAAACTCTGCTTAAAATAATCAAATCCCTCGAAAAACATGGCTATACAGTCGGCGGGATGGTAACAGAGGCAATAGTTAAAAAAAGAGAAAGAGTCGGTTTTTATGTCAGAGAATGGGGGAAAAAAGAAAAAGAAATTTTTGCCCACATAGATTTTGATACAAAAGAAAAAGTAGGGGAATATGGCGTTGACATATCAGTTATTGAAAAAATAGGAGTACCCGCAATAGAAAAAGCAATAATGGATGAAAATGTAAACATAATAATCATCGATGAAATAGGGAAAATGGAGATGCTCTCAGAAGAATTCTGTAAAATGGTAACTGAAGCATTTGACTCCGATAAACCAATAATCGTGACCCTTCATAAAAAATCAAGGACACCACTCCTGCAAGATGTGCGAAGACGTGATGACATAAGGATTTTAGAGGTAACACCTGTAAATCGTAACTTGCTTCCGTATAAGATAGAAAAGATCATGGAAGAAAAACTACCACCTCTCTTTTAAAATATGAAAAAAAATAATTTTTTACAAAAAATATCAGAAGGAGATACTAAAGTTTTTGTTTATAAAAACAAGATGCATGAGAAAGGACCAGGTACTAAAGAAAAACTGCCGTTCTACAACCCATCTATGATGTTAAACCGTGATTTATCTATTGTTTTTTGCCAATGGCTGGTAAATAAATCAAAAAAAGAACTAAAAATTCTTGATGGTCTTGCCGCCTCTGGAATTCGGGGTATAAGAATTGCAAATGAAACAGATGGTGATTTCAAGGTTTTTATAAATGATTGGAACAAGGAGTCTTTTGAGCTGATACAAAAAAATTTAAAAGAAAACCAGCTGGAAAATGTGGAAATATATAATAAAAATCTTAACACTTTGCTTTCTGAAAAAAAATTTGATTATATTGATGTAGACCCTTTTGGAAGCCCAGCCTATTTTATTGATTCAGCAATGAGAAGTATAAAAGACGGTGGAGTAATTGCTTGTACTGCTACAGATACAGCGACACTTTGTGGTGTCTATCCTAAGGTTTGCTGGCGTCGTTATGCTTCAATGCCTTTTCATAGTGTATGTATGAAAGAAGTGGGGTTGCGTATTTTAATTGGTTTTATCTGTCGGGTTGCAGGAATTTATGATAAAAAAATTGAACCTATTTTATCACATGTCACAGATCATTATTTCAGAGTCTACGTTCGTGTTAAGAGTGGTGCAAAAAAAGCAAACAAGAGCATGCAAGAGCTTAAAGTAATTAACTCAGGGGAAAACATTGGTTTTGAAGAAACAAAAAAAACTGTTGGACCCTTATGGCTGGGGGATATAGAGGATAAAGAGGCTGTTGAAAATATTAGAAACATAGTTTTTGAAAAAAAACTAGGTAGTGGTAAAAAACTTTGGAAATTGTTAGATATGCTGGAGGAAGAAGCAGATGCCCCTTGTTTTTTTTATACCAGCGAGAGTATTTCTGAGTATTTGAAAAATTCTTCTCCAAAGTTAATAAAAATTTTTGATAAACTTAAAAATAGTGGTTTTGAGTGTTGCAGGACTCATTTTACTCCGACAGGTTTTAAAACAAACGCAGATTTTGATGTTATAGAAAAAACGTTTAAACAGAACTAAATTATAGGTTGTGATATGACCAATAAAATTCGTGTTGGAGTACTAGCATCTGGTGGCGGAACTGATTTTCAAAGTATAATAGATGCATCAGAGAAAAAAATGATTAATGCAGAGGTTGTAGTACTGATATGTGATAGATCTGATGCTTTTTGTCTGAAACGTGCTGATAAACACAAGATTTCTAGTGCTTATATCAAAACAAAAGATAAAACTTCTAAAGAGATAGACGAAGAAGTAAACAGTATCCTAGTTGAACATAAAGTAGATTTGGTTGTAGGCGCAGGTTATATGCGTATTTTAACAGATGATTTTATTAAGAAATGGTATGGTAAAATAATCAATATTCATCCATCTCTATTACCATGTTTCAAAGGAGCAGATGGCCAGGGTGATGCCTTTGATTATGGTGTGAAAATATCTGGCTGCACGACACATTTTATGGATGAGAAGATGGACCATGGCCCCATTATCCTTCAGGCTGCAGTAAAAGTAAAGCTAGATGATAACCGAGACAGTCTTGCTGCTCGAATACTTGAAGTCGAACATCAGATTCTGCCTAGAACCATTGATCTTTTTGAAAAAGGTTGTCTTAAAATCAAGGGTAGAAAGGTAGAGATTAAAAAAACTGATAGCTGGAAAGATAAATACAATGTCTTACCTAATGTTTTTTATTCAGAGGGCTACTAAAATAGGTAGTATAAAAAATGAGATATGATGAAGCGATAAAATGGCTTTATAGTTTTGAAAAACAAGGAATAAAACTAGGTTTAGAAAGAATTAAATATATCTGTGAAAAACTTGGTAATCCTCAGGATAACTATAAAATTATTCATGTTGGTGGAACTAATGGTAAAGGCAGTGTCTGCAACTTTTTAAGCTCTGTTTTAACATCAGAAGGATATAGTGTAGGCGTTTATACATCACCTCATATCCAACGTTTTTCAGAGCGTTTTGTTGTAGGGGACCATGAGATAAGTGATATAGAGCTGATACTTTTAATAGATAAAATAAAGCCAATTGTTGAAGAAATGAATAAAAAAGGAAAAAGTCCTACTTTTTTTGAGATTGTAACTGCGATGGGTTTTCAATATTTCTATGACCAAAAAGTTGATTATGCAATAATAGAGGTGGGTCTTGGTGGCCGTTTTGATGCAACAAATATTGTAGAGCCTTTGGTAAGTGTTATTACAAATGTTTCACTTGAGCATCAGGAACGACTTGGTAACTCAATAGAAGAGATTACTTTTGAAAAAGCAGGTGTTATAAAAGAAGATGTTCCTGTAGTAACTGCCGTTCAAAATAAGGCTTTAAACGTTATAAAACAAGTTGCAGATAAAAAAAATGCTTCCTTAAATGTTATTAGTCCTGATAATTGGGAGAGAACAGATGGAGGACTGGATTGGCAGAGTTTTATTGTTCATGGTAAACTTAAGGATTACCAGATTAAAACAAATTTACCGGGTTATTTTCAGGGTGAAAATATATCACTTGCAATTGGAGTTATAGAAACACTTCAGATGAATGGAGTGTATGTTACAGATAAAAATATATTAGATGGAATTGAAAAAACAACAAATCCTGGTAGAATGGAGATAATCAGTTTTGAACCACTTGTTCTTCTAGATGGGGCACATAATATCAAAGGAATCAATGTTTTAAAAAAGACTATTGAAAAAGATTTTGTGTTTGAAAAATTGATTCTTGTTTTTGGTGTTTTATCTGATAAAAGCATAAGAGAAATGCTTGATATAATTGTACCAATCTCAGATATAGTAGTGTTTACAAAATCAAAAAATATTCGTGCTTATGATCCTGATAAACTAAAAAATCTGGTGGATAAAAAAGATGTTTTTGTAAAAAATGATATTTTTAAGGCACTTGATTATGCAAAAACTGTAGCAGGTAAAAAAGATATTATTTGTGTTACTGGTTCTCTTTTTACAGTTGGAGAGGCAAGAGATTATTTTGTAAAAACATAATTTATATAAAAGAGTTTATTTTATACATGTTTTGGGGGACATGAGTTCAAATAATAAAATAGGTGAAGTTTTCAGTTGTCTGATCAGAGATAGAAAGATTGTCTTTATCCTTTTAGCAGCAATCTTATTGACTTTTTCTATGTTTACTTCATATGTTTTAAATGATATACAGGATTCATTGGAAAAATCATTTTTCATAGGTATCACTTTTGCCTTCACTAGTGTTGTTTTTGCTTGGGCTGTAACAGATAAATCAGTTCTTAGAAAACCTTCTTTGTACATATCCCTCTTTTTGGTTTTACTATTTGAAAAAATATACATAGGCTTATCTGCTAATTTATCAGATTTTATATACAACTCAGATAAAGCAGATATTACTCAAATTAATTCTTATTATCTGTTCATAATAATCAATTTTTTTGTAATGCTTTATGTTTTTCTTGTTATTTGGTATCTTTCAAAGCCTAAAGAATTTAAAACATATAAATCAAAAAACATTTTTTTAATCATATTTAGTGTTTTTTTAATTACGCTTCCAACATGGTTTTTCAGGTTTCTAGCTTGTACATATAGTGGTTTTTCAGGTTTCTGTACTCAAAACCCTGAAGTGTGCAGTTTATTATTTCAAGGGATACCAATAGCTTTATCACTTGTTATTTTTGCAATGGTTATAACAAACATTAAAAGCATAGTTAGAAACATATTGTATTTTATCATATTTGTTTTTACACTTGCTATGTATTTACCTGGATTTATCAGTGATTTTCCAGAAACATTGTTTTTTATCTTTGCTGGTTTTTGTATTTCTGTTGTGTTTTTAAGTTTCGTACTTCTTTCAAAACCAAGATATATAGACATATAAAAAATAACTTAAATTATTCATATATTGCAGGATATAAAAAAAATTGTTGAGTTGAGCATATTATGAGTTCTTTGAAAGAAAGATTAAGGCAACAGTATGAGCTAAAGGACAGCATTAAAGAATATAAGGGATATAAAGTAAAATCTCCTGAAGAAACAATAGAACGTATAGAATCTGCTTTTAATAAAATAAATTTAGGTGTTGAATACAACATTTATAAAGAAGGTGCTCTTAAAAAATTAAGCCCTTTTCAGTGTGGTAATTCGATTTTACATCCTTTGGAAGATAAAAATATAACCTTATTAAAAACGAATGGTAAAGGAGTTTCATCAATTCTTAGTAGAGCAAGTGCAACAGCTGAACTAATTGAACGATTTACAGGATATGGTCTTGCTAAAAATGGGAATATAAAGTATTATAATTCAAGGATAAAGTTAGATGAAATTTGGAAAAAGAAAAGAGAAAATAATAAAATTTTAGAAAAAGAATTCGAGTTCAACTCAATTGACACAGAAGGTCTAATAAAAAAAGAAGAAAATGAAAAATACAATAAAATGGCAAAATCAGTTTGTTACTCACTTACAAAAGACAAATTTTATTGTTTTCCTGAAGAGTTTATTGTTAATCTATGTGGCTCAAATGGTTTGGCAAGTGGTAATACTTATGAAGAAGCAACATTACATGCAATATTTGAGCTTATTGAAAGATTAAGTGGATGCTATTTCTTAGACAATATACCAAATTGTAAAAAAATTAGTAAAGAAAGTGTTACACATCCTACACTTAAAAAATTAATGAAGACTGTTTCCTCACTTGATGTCGATTATGAAATGCTAGATTTTTCTTTTTTATTTAACATTCCAGTGATCGTTACAATTTTTGACAATGAAAAATGGGATTTTCCACCTTATCCCTATTCAACTACCTCTAATATGAAATATCCAAAAATGATAATTGGGGTAGATACCGACCCACAAGATGCTGCAATGAGATGTTTTACAGAGTTCTTACAAGGTTCATTTCCTATTTATTTTGCAAAAAATAATGAAGTTGTAATACGAGAAGTTTTAAAAACTGCAAATTTTGATATCCCTCCAAACTTTACAAAAATGTTTTCCACAGGACTTATATGGATGATTACAAACAATCAGCCTCTTGATGTGAATCTAAGGAAATACTTAGCAAAAAAAAGAGAGGAAAAACCAATAACAGAAATAACAAAGTTATATGACTTAAATCAGAAGATTGAAATAAAAAATATTGTAGAAAAACTAAAAGAATCCAAAATTGAAACTTATGTTTGTGATATAACAAATCCGATTTTAGATTTTCCTGTTGCACTTACAGGAATAGCAGGCGGTAAAGAAAAAATTAATATTGACTGTTTATCAACTTATATGCATATGGTTATTGGCAAGAAAAATAGATCATTTAGAAGTAAAATGTTGGAAGAAAAAATAAAAGGTATTCTTAACGAAAAAAAGATAATTGAAATAATTAAAAAAGAAGAATGGTGCAAAAATGTTGATCAAGCTAAATTTATAGATGAGATCAAAAAAGAAATCTTGTTTTTCACTGAGTTTTCTAAGATCTGGGGAGTTGAGGTAAATAAATTTTATTTTATGGGAATGTTATATTTAAGAATGAAAAAGTACAAAGAAGCAGAGAATTGTTTTAATGCTGCATTATGGGGAGAAACGGATAATCTATCTGCTTTAATTGGACTTGCTTATATCTATTCAAAAAATAAAAGAGATAAAGAATATGAAGAGATAATGAATCATATAAAAAATGTAAACAAAAATCAAATTGATATAAATGAAATGATTAAAAAAATGGATGACCCAGTTGTAAACCCAAATCCATTTGAACCATGTGACTTGAAATGCAAAGAAAAAAATAAGAAATATTTATGTGAAAAATGTTTTTTTAACTATGTTTCAGATGACATATATATGAAAAAACATGTAATATAATAAGACAAACTAACACAAAAGAAAAAAGAATTTTTATAGATAGCATAATCATTTCCAAATTATAGTATTATATGGAAACGCTGGCTGGACAGGGAGTTGAAGTGGCAGGACAAGTCGCATTAACAAATCCCGAATTACCAATCATTATAAACATACTAAAATATATGAAAAATAAGTATATAAACATTTTCTTCTGAATGATTACGTAAAAATCAAACAATAAAAACTTTAAAAACTATAATATAGTGATAAATTAATCCAAGTATTATATGTTTGAAAATAGAAGTGAAAAACAACTAATTGTAATATACGCATTTATTGCAATAGCTGTTGCTTGTGGGATGGCTGTTGTTCATTATTTTCAGGGTTGGGATCCAGTTGTAATCGTAGTTGTTGCAAATATCTGGTTTGCATGTCTTTTTTATATATTATATGTTCCCTTAAAGGTTAAAAAAGCAAGAGAGAAACAAGAGAAAGAAAAAGAATAAATGATTTTTTTGTCCAAATATTTGATATAAGATAAAATTATTCTCTTTTTTTGTGACAGATTATAACCCTAAAATAGTTGATATTAAAACTCTTGATGATGCAAAAGATGCGATAAAAAAGATAGGTAGTGACCCTTATAGTGTTGATATAATGGCCCCCAAAGCCATATCAAAGGTGATTAAAATATCTAACGTGGTTTTGCAGGATGCTGTGATTATAAAACAGGATATGTTATCTATTGGTGGGGAAGTAGCTGTTCCAAAAAATACTTTTGAGCTTTACAAAGAAAAAGGCGATATTCTTATAATTGGTACTATTAAACAGCTTTTTGAGCTTGTCAAGAAACTTGATAGGCATTATCCTCGTCTTCAAAAAATTGCGACGGAACTCTCGATTGTTTTGAAGGATTTGAAATGAACGTTTTAAAGATAGGTAATAAAACATTTACTTTGGGTAAAAAAACTCTTATTATGGGTATTTTAAATGTTACTCCCAATAGTTTTTCTGATGGAGGAAGGTTTTTCAGAAAAGATGATGCAATAAATCAAGCAATTAAAATGCAAGAAGAAGGAGCAGACATCATTGATATTGGTGGTGAGTCAACTAGACCTGGAGCAAAATCAGTAAGTCTTTCAACTGAGCTTGAACGTGTCATTCCAGCAATCAAAGATTTATCAGATAAGATCAGTGTTCCAATTAGTGTGGATACCTATAAATCAGAGCTTGCAGAAAAAGCGATAGATGCCGGTGCGGATATGATAAATGATATTACATCGCTTAGAGGAGATAGTCGACTTGTAAATATAGTATCAGAGTATAATGTTCCAGTTTGTCTTATGCATATGAAGGGAAATCCTCGTGATATGCAAAAAAACCCTGTTTATGATGATATAATCCTTGAGATTAAAAGTTTTTTAAAAGAAAGAGCAGAGTATGCAATTTTTAATGATGTAAAACAAGAAAACATCATAGTTGATCCTGGCCTGGGTTTTGGTAAAAGAACAGGTAGAGGCGTTGAGGATAACTGTGAGATTCTATCCCGGCTTTCTGAGTTAAAAGAACTAGGTTATCCAATTCTTGTTGGTGCTTCTCGTAAGACTTTTATTGGAAATGTTTGTGGTGGAGAAAAACAGCTACCTCCTGATAAAAGGCTGGAGGGTAGTCTTGCAGCAGCAACTATTGCTATATTAGGTGGTGCCAATATACTGCGTGTCCATGACGTATCTGAGACAAGAAGATGTGTTGATTTAGTAAAATGTATTTTAAAGCAAAAAAAATAAGAAAAAAAGAAAATATTTTTTTATTTTATGTTTATTTTTCTTGGTTTATGCTCTGGTTTTGGTTCTGTTTTTGGCATTGAAATGGTTAGTATTCCATCTCTGAGTTCTGCATCTATCTTATCTGTTTTTAGTTCCTCTGGAAGCTCAAGAGATCTATAGAATTTTACAGAGCTTCTTTCACGTCTTAGCCAGTTTTTATCTTTGTCTTCTTCTGTTTTTTCTTGATCTGCGGAGATTTCTATGCCGTTTGGTGTTACTTCTATGTTTATATCATCTTTTGGTATTCCTGGCATTTCTACTTGCATCTCATATTTATCTCCAAGGTCGGCTATGTCCATTGGTGGTGTTCTATGTGCTATGTTTGTAAGGCTTGTTGTTGGGCTCCAGAATATATCGTCAAAGCTTGTTCTAAACTGGTCGAATAGAGTGTCTAAATCTGTCCATAAGTCATATGGTCTTTTTGGCATTATTCTGTTTTCGTCTTCTTTGTTTCTTATCGCTAGCTTATCTTTCTTATTTTTTCTTATTGCCATATTTTTTTACCTCCTTTTTTTCACCATTTTGTGCTATAATAATGTATTTGTACTTCTATAAAAAGTTTTTGTTTTTTTGGCTTTGTTTTGCAATAAATAATGTTCTGAGAGAGGATAATAAAAAAAGTTGGAAAAATATTTAAATTATAAACATTCTATATATAACCATGATTAAAATTAATTTAAAGATAAAAACCATCACCATACTAATCATTCTTTTATCAAGTTCTATATCAGTTACAGCAAGCAGCAAAAATCTATTTTTTGAAAAAGAAAAATATGAATACACATATGACAAATTAGACGTTCAATATATCCATAGCATCAGTGAAAATCTTAGCAATATAGTTTTTACTGAGTATGACGAATCAACTGGAGAGATAGCAAAGGGACGTGCATATGGTACAAAAGGAGAACACAAGGCAGCTGAAATATTATATGAAAATATGAGCAGTCTAGGACTCTGGACATACAAAGAAAAAATAGAGAACACAAAAAAACATCCAAAATTAACACATGAAGTAGAAATTAGGGATTATTACGTAAAAATCAACAATAAAACAGTTGATGCATACATAGCCCCAGTATGGATAAAAACAAAAGAAAACAATTATAGCATAAATTACACCTATGAATACAAAGATTTAAAAGTAATCAAACCGACAATTATTCCAAGTATAGGTATAATAAAACAAATATTATCAGGAAAAATCGAACCATTTGTAATAATTATGGAGGACAACGCCTTTGATTTGGATGGCACAATAGTTGATTATTTTCCCCCATTGAATAACTTTTATGTAAATTACTATTTTATTAGAGTAAGACAAAAAACTGCTGACATTTTATATAGCTGGTTATGGAACAAATACATGAGCTATTGCAAAGGCATATTGTTCTATGATAAAAACGAAGATTGCCATGATATGGAGATACTAAAAAACCTTAACTCCATGCCCTTCATACACGTAAATGGAACAAATGGAAAAAAGATTCTAGGAGATATTGAAAATGCTAGAGTTGATTTTAAACTAGAACAAAGTCTAAATACCTCTGTAGAAAGCTATAATGTAATCGGTCAGCTGAATGCTACCAATCCAGATAACGCAACAGTAATCATTGATTGCCTTTATGATTCATGGTGGTGTCAGGGAACTGCAGATGCAGCAATTGGAATGGCAATGGTTTTAGGAATAGCTAAGTATTTCAAAGAAAACAATATCACGCCAAAATACAACTTAAAATTCATTGGATTCAGCGGAGAGGAACATGGTTTTTGCGCTGGATCAAGATACTATGAAGACAGCCACAGCGATGAAAACATAAAATATGTAATTGATCTAAATCAACTAGGTTTCTGGCAAAAAAATGATACTTTATCACTAGAAATAATTGCAAACAAAATAGGTTTTTTAAAAGAAATATGGCCTATTGTACAAAAAGCTGATTACGGCACAAGGGTAAACAGCTCGGATGAGGTAACACCTATATGGATTCGCAATGGCGGTCCAAGTAACAGTGGTCCTTTTGCACAAAACAGAATAGATTGTAAAACAGTTTGTTTCTTAAAAGATGGAGGATGGAAACTACATCACAGAGATGGGTTAAACCACACAGAAGGAGACGTCATGAAATATTTTGACCCTGAAGATGTTAATGTCACAGGGGAAATAATTCTAAATGTTGTAAAATATCTAACCACTGATTGGAAATCAAACTAAAATATTAACTAGGTTTTAGCAATACCCTTCTTTATTAAAATAATAAGAACGGATAGAGCAAATATGAAAAATGTCAAAAAAATAGTAAAAGATAGTTATAAAAAAATTGCAAAGAAAAACAGCTGTAGTTGTTCTTGCAATAGCACCGATCAAGATTCAGTAAAGATTGCAAAATCCATAGGATATTCTAATGAAGAAATACAAATGGCATCTGAAGCAAATCTTGGCCTTGGTTGTGGAAATCCAATTGCTCTTGCAAATATCAAAGAAGGAGATACAGTCTTAGACCTTGGTTCAGGTGCTGGTTTTGATAGTTTTCTTGCAGTTAGAAAAGTAGGAAGCTCTGGAAAGGTCATAGGAGTAGATATGACTGATGAGATGCTTGAAAAAGCAAGAGGGCTTGCTGATAAATATGGTTTTAAAAACGTTGAATTTATACTTGGAGATATAGAAAAACTTCCAGTAGAATCTGAAATTATAGATGTAATAATTAGCAACTGTGTAATCAACCTTGCACCTGATAAATCAAAGGTTTTTAGGGAAGCATATCGTGTTTTGAAAAAAACCGGGAAGATGTATGTCTCAGATATAGTGCTTTTAGAAGAGCTATCTTGCGAACAAAAATCTGATGAAAAACTAATCGCAGGATGTGTTGGTGGTGCACTTCTGAAAAAAGAATACTTAAAAATCATTGAATCTGCAGGTTTCAAATACAAAATCCTTCACGAAGACAAAGAAATAAGCAAAACACAGTACAATAAAATCAATCTAGAAAGTCTAAAAGTTGAACTGAAAAAAAAATTAAAAAAACTATCTTAAACCAAAAGACAATAGTATTGATAATAATCTGAAGTCTTTCCTTAATATAGAACGCATTATCTGTCTTAAAAAATAAGAAGGCCTATAATAGAATTTTTTTACTGCATTGTTGCAATATCCCTTTAATTCTTTATGACTGAAATTTGATAGCCCGTTCTCCTTTAAATTAATTACTTGCCCAAATTCATCATATTTATAAGATACAACTCCTTTTTTAACTGCATCGTTCCATAGATCTGAACCATCCATATAAGCCAAAGGAAAGAATAAGGCAAGATCAAGTGGTAATGAACGCGCAAATTCTATTGTTTTTTCAAAATGCGTTTTTGTTTCAAAAGGCGCTCCTAAAATGAAATTTCCCATAGTTATAAAATTCATTTTTCTACTTAATTTAACCGCTTTTTTAATCTGATTGATATCAAAACCTTTTCTATAATAATCAAGAACATCCTGATTACCTGATTCAATCCCATATTCTATATATTTTACTCCTGCCTTTTTCATTTTTTTGTATAAATCTTTATCAGCAGAATCAACGCGAGCACCATTAATTAATAGATCTAAATCTGATTTTTCTTTTATTAACTTGTCAAAGATTTGATGAGCTCTTTTTTTGTTTACCAGAAAATTATCATCGACAATAAATAGTGATTTATATTTTTCTGAAACTAATTTAATTTCTTTAAAAACATTTTCTGCAGATCTCTCCCTATATGTTTTATAAGAAATTGCGTTTCTTGAACAAAACCTACACTTAAAAGGACAACCTCTGCTTGAAATCATAGAAGTAACTTTTGGTTTAAATAAATAAGACCCTCTAACTTTTCCATAATCATATTTTTCAACAAGATGTCTTGCAGGAAAAGGCAACTCATCTAAATTTGTAATAATCTTCGGTTTCTTGCCTTTTTTTATCTGGTCTTTTTCTCTATAGTAAACACCATTTATATTTGATAATTTCTTTTTTCCTTCAATTGCTTTTGCAATATCTTTAATAACAAAATCTCCATCGCCCTCTACACTTATATCTGCAGCTTTTAAATATTCTAGACTTCTTTTTGGATGAAGAGTGCAAAAAGGCCCTCCAATAACAATTGGAATGGATGAATCTATTTCACTTATTTTTTCAGTCAATGATTTTGTCTTTTTTTTCCTCATCGATGTTATACTAATACCAACACAATCAATATTTTTTAATTTATTTGGAAGGTTATCATAAAAAGAATTTTCAGCTTGCGTATGTATGACCTCAACTTTATGTCCCTCATCTTCGAGAGATTTCCCTATATATAAAAGTCCAAGAGGTGGATTATATAAAGAGGAAAAATTCCCAGTTTTTTCCCTAATTATTAAACCTAAAGAACCATGACTGTCAATTAAAAGAAATCTCAATCAAATCAATCCATTATCTATTTAATTATATGAGTCCTTTTTATAAATGTTTCTTCAATTGCTAAGGAAAATATCTAATAACATTTTTAGTAGAAAAAAACATTAAGGATAACGGGATTTCCGGTTTATGATTCATATGGATGACCCAGTTTGTCCGCTAGATTATCGTTACGGAAGAGCAGAGGTAAAAGCTATTTTTGGAGAAACAAAAAAATTGCAGTATCTTTTAGATGTAGAAGCAGCACTTGCAAGAGCTCATGCTCGTGTTGGAAATATTCCAAAAAAATCTGCAGATGAAATTACTAAAAAAGCAAAAACCTCTATTGTAAAAGTAGAAAGAGTAAAAGAAATCGAAGCAGAAACTAAGCATGATATAATGGCCGTTACACGCGCTCTTGCAGAAAAATGCACAGGAGCTGCAGGCAAATACATTCATCTTGGTGCTACAAGCTATGACATTGTAGACACTGCAAACGCGCTTCAATTTACAGATTCACTTGATTATGTTAAAAAAGGCTTAAAAAAACTTAGAAATACATTTGTATCACTTGCCAAAAAACACAAAAAAACCGTGATGGTCGGAAGGACACATGGCCAACATACAATACCAATCACTTTTGGCCTTAAAATGGCAGGATATGCAATGGAAATAGATCGCCATATGGAAAGGCTTTTCGAGTGTAAAAGCAGACTTTTAGTAGGAAAACTCTCAGGAGCAGTAGGAACGGGTGCAGCACTTGGTCCAAAAGCCCTCAAGATACAGCAAGAAATGCTCAAGGAGCTAAAACTTGGAATAGAGGATGTAAGTACCCAAATAGTCTGTCGCGACCGTTACAATGAGCTATTGGGCGTTTTATGCAATATTTCAACCAGTATGGAGAAATTTGCAACTGAAATTAGAAACTTGCAGCGTGATGAAATAAGAGAGGTTGCAGAAGCTTTTGAAGCAAAAAAACAGGTTGGAAGTTCTACTATGCCACATAAGAGAAACCCTATTACTTCAGAGCAGATATGTGGTCTTGCAAGACTCATACGTGGTTTTTTAATACCCGCATATGAAAACTCTATTCAGTGGCATGAGAGAGA
>CAZQEU010000010.1:29865-34014 GCA_964592335.1 uncultured Thermoplasmatales archaeon | reverse complement strand
AAACTAAACAAACATATGCATGATCTCCTGCGCTGGAGTGATCTTTTCAACGGTGTTGTATGTGTCACAAATCAGGTAAGCTCTAAACCAGATGCTTTCTTTGGCGATCCAACCCGGCCTATAGGAGGACACATAGTAGGTCATACAGCAACATTTAGGATATATCTACGTAAAAGCAAGGGTCCAAAAAGAATTGCAAGGCTCATAGATTCACCTCATCTTCCAGAGGGTGAAGCAGTGTTTACCATCAATGAAAGCGGTATTTCAGACTAGTTATAGGAGTGCAACAGGGAAAAACCTTAAATGCTTTAATAAACATTCATCTGTTGGAGGTAAAAATTTTATGGCATATGTACATGATGGTTGGACGCTTTACACGAGAGATGTAAAACTTAAAGGTGGGAGAACACAAACAATATATTTCTTTAGTAAGAGATCACCAAAGAGTGGAAAGCCTTGTGATAAACCAGATGGTTACACAGTTGGTGTAAACAAAAGAACTGGTCTTCCATACTTAAAAAAGAAATAAAAAGATATGTTTTTTTATTATAAGAGCTGACAATTTTTTTTGTCAGCTCATAAAAATTTTTTTTTAATCAGTGTTTTTTAAATATCTAGTATATATTCACTTGTTTATATCTGATAAAAATGGGTATTAAAATTGCTTTTGTTGTAAATCCTATAGCAGGAATGGGCGGTCGTGTAGGACTGAAAGGTACAGATGGAGTAGCAGATAAGGCAAAAAAACTAGGGGCAAAACCAGTCGCCCCTGGCAAAGCTACAGATATGATTAAGGAATTTCTATCTGAATACAGAGAAAAAGAAGATATTATATGGTTTACTTGCTCTGATCTGATGGGGCAAGATGAATTAAAAAAATCAGGTGCTAAAAACATCAAAATAGTATATACCACTAAAGAAGATACTACCGCCTCTCAAGATACTAAAAATGCTTGTAAAGTTTTTCTTAAAAAAAATGTTGATATAATTGTTTTCTGCGGTGGTGATGGAACCGCAAGGGATGTTTTTTCAATGGTAAAAAACAAGATCCCCTTGCTTGGCATTCCCTCAGGAGTAAAGATGCATTCAGCTGTTTTTGGAATAAACACAGAAGCATCAGCAAAAATGCTTCATGAATTTATAAAAAAACGTCTTACAATTGGTGATGCTGAGATAATGGATCTTGATGAAGAGCGTTATAGAAAAGGTGAATGGAACATCAAACTCTTTGGTGTTGCAAAAGGGATTGTAGAGCCAACTTATATTCAAGTTGGAAAAACATCATTTGAATCAGTATCAGATAATACTGTTAAAGATGAGATTGCAGAACATATTGAAGATGAAATAAAAGAAAACCCTGAATTTCTTTATTTGTTTGGCTCTGGTGGAACTATTGATTATATAGCCGACAAACTAGGATTTAAAAACACTCTTCTTGGAATAGATGCAGTATATAAAAACAAGGTTGTTGGAAATGATCTCAATGAAGAAAAAATCCTTGACCTGCTAAATAAATATCCTAAAGCAAAGGTTATCTTAAGCCCTATTGGTGCACAAGGATTTATCCTTGGACGTGGTAATCTTCAGTTAAGCCCAAAGGTCATTAAAAAAATTGGTTTAGACAACATAATCGTTGTATCTACGCCCAGTAAACTTGCAGGAACACCAAAAATAAGAGTTGATACAGGAGATAGCAGTCTTGATAAAAAATTTGAGGAACACGAGTTTATGATGATTGTCATAGGTTATAGATTAAGCCGTGTTGTAAGAATTCAAATTTAAGTTTTTTTTAATTAGGAATTGGTATAATGGAAGAAAAAGAATTACCTAAATCTGATAAAGAATGGAAAGACATCCTTTCAAAAAAAGAATATATTGTTTTAAGAAAAAAAGGTACTGAACCGGCATTTACTGGCAAATATCTAAATAATAAAAGAAAAGGAATCTATGTTTGTAGGGGATGTAAAAACCCGTTGTTTTCATCTGAAGCAAAATTTGATTCAGGTAGTGGTTGGCCAAGTTTCTGGGATGTTATATCAAAGGACAATATAAACTGTAGAGCAGATAATAGCTTGGGTATGAGTAGAACAGAGGTTTTATGCAATAGATGCGGTGGGCATCTTGGTCATGTTTTTAATGATGGACCTAATCCTACAGGTAAAAGATATTGTATTAACTCTGTAAGCCTAAATTTTATAGAAAAAAACTAGATTTTACAAGAAAAAGATTTATTTTTTTCAAAATATTTCTGATGATAATCTTCTGCAAGATAAAACTCTTTTATTGGATTTATCTCTGTAGATATTTTTTTATCATGTTTTTGTTGTTGATTATTTTTTGATTCTTCCGCGATTTTTTTCTGCTCTTTATTATGATAAAAAATAGCAGATCGATATTGTGTTCCAACATCTGGGCCTTGCCTATTTTTTTGTGTTGGATCATGGATTTTCCAAAAAACATCCAATAACTCTCTAAATGTTATCTTTTCTTCATCATATGTGATCTGAACTGCTTCTGCATGACCTGTTTTGTTGGTGCAGACTTCTTCATATGATGGATCTTTTGTATTTCCACCAGTATAGCCTACTTTTGTATCATTTATTCCTTTTATTTTTTGAAATGCTGCTTCTACTCCCCAGAAACATCCTGCTGCAAATGTTGCTTTTTGCATCTTATATCAACAATTTGTTATTACCTTGATATATTTTATTGCTTTTGTTTGGGATTTTCCGAACGTTTTACGACTTTTTATATACTCTCGATTATAATAAAGTATGTTTATATGGAGCGAATTTATATGAAGAAAATATGGCAAATAATAATTATATTTATGCTGTTGATACCCGCTGTAACACAAGTAAAAGCAATTGCACAAGAAGATGAAATAAGCTCAGAATTTAAAAAAGTAGATTTTGATATCAAAGAAGTTGTAATATATCCACATGGAATCGTATTAATTAGAAAAGAGGCAACAGTTGATTCTGGAAATAAATTTTATACAGAATTCAAAGGAGATTCTTATCCGGGTTGTGTAAGAATCATAGAAGATGATTCAGATGTAAAAGATATAACTGTTAAAAATCGTTTTAGTAGCTATGGATTATATTCAACACCTGAAATCAACGATATATTTAGTATTACAAAGCTTTTAATAGATAACAAAGGAAAAAACGTTGAGCTCATCACATCAGATGCGTTTTATGAAGGAGAAATTTTCTGGCTTTCCAATGGTTATGTATTTCTAAAAGATGTACATCTAATAAAGATACTAGGTGAAAATATAGAGGAGAGAAATGTATCATTTATATGTTTAAAAACAAGCGATATTGAAAATATAATGATGATGGATGAGCCAAATCTGCCTGAAATGGAGGATCCTGCTGAGGAAACACAACCTGAAACAAAAAATGAACCTAAGACACGTATAACATGGGAGGACACAGGTGGAGGATCAAGAAAGGTTACACTTCTTTATGTTATAAGTGGTATAAACTGGAAATCAGAATATTTCTTAGATATGTATACACCTTTTGAAGAGGGATCTAAGGAGAAAACAAGATTAGAACACTGGGCTAGTATCACAAGCAATCTAGATATAGACTTAGAAGATATAAATGTAAGATTAGTAGCAGGAGATATCAAACTACAAAACCCAAGTAACAATAAAGGTCACATTCTTTATAGCATGAACGCTGCTCAAAGAGCTATCAATACTTATGATGAAGGAGTTGGTAGTAGCTCTGGATCAAGCTCATCTCAACCTTCAAGTTTTACAATGCAGGAATATGAAGTATATACAATACCATACAAGATCACACTTAGAAAAGGTGAAACAAAAAGATTACAGATACAGAAATGTGATGTAGATATAAAAGAAGAATACGTTTATGATGCAACACATTTCAAACCAAGAAGAAACTATTACAGCACATGGAATGGTGAAGAAACAGGAAAAGTCAAAAAAATATTTAAAATCAAAAACAATGGAAAAACATGGCCAGAGGGAATGGTAAATGTTTACCAAGACTATATGTTAATCGGCCAAGATGGTATAGAATGGACCCCGAAAGGACGTGAAGCAAAAGTAACAATTGGGGTAGCATCAGATATAGTTGCAAAGAAAAAAGCAACAGTCAAAGAAACAAGCCC
>CAZQEU010000010.1:0-29765 GCA_964592335.1 uncultured Thermoplasmatales archaeon | reverse complement strand
ATATGATAGAAAAGAATTTATAAAAATAAAACATAATAAATACTGATAAGATGAAAAAGAAACTCATTATATTAAGTATAACAACAGCTTTTTTACTATTAATCACCCAATTTTCAACAGTTACAGCAACAAAAGAAATATTAGATGAAAAAGAAATAAAAACTAAGATACTTGATTATATAAAAGAAAAAGATACAAATACAAAATGGTACCCTGGTTTTATGATAGTACAACTAATAAAAGGAGTATTAGGTTTTATAGTAGTGCTTATGATACTACTTGATTTAGCAGAACCAGGTGAATAATACTAGCTCATAATATTTTTAATTGATTCAGCAAAATCATAGACCTCTTTATTTGTAGTATTATACGAACACATCAATCTTACTTCAGATTTATGCTCATCGAATACATGAAAGAAATATTTCTTATGTATCTTTTCTACATATTTTTTAGGAATCCTAGCAAACACAGCATTTGATTCCACCTTTTGAGTAACTTTTAGATCTGCAATATCTTTTATTTCTTTGCAAAGCAACCTGGCCATACTATTTGCCTGCTCTGCATTTTTTTTCCATAGATCATCTGATAAAAGAGCATTGAACTGTGCAGAGATAAAACGCATTTTTGACATGAGCTGCATTCCTTGTTTTCTAAAAAACTCAAAGTTTTTAACTAGATTTTTATCAAAAAAAACTACTGCATCTCCAAACATCATACCATTTTTTGTACCACCAAAACTTAGAATATCCACACCAACATCTGATGTCAAATCACCTAGACCAAGATTTAGATATGCAGCAGCATTACATAGACGCGCGCCATCCATATGAAGGATCATATTGTTTTTATGTGCAAAATCAGAAATAACTTTAATCTCATCTGGAGTGTATACGGTTCCCATCTCAGTTGTCTGAGTAATTGATATAACATTAGGCTGTGCCATATGGACATCACCCATTCCAACAAGCAGGGGTTCTATCTTATCAATGGTAAGCTTACCATCATCTGTTGGAATAGTAACTAGTTTAGATCCGATAAAATGTTCTGGGCCGCAACACTCATGAACATTTAGATGAGCGGTTTCAGCACATATAATAGAATTAAATGATTCTGTACAGGCTTTTAGACCTATTATGTTTGCTGCTGTACCATTTGCAAGGAAAAAAACATTTATGTTTTTCCCGAAATGTTCTTTGAATTTGTTAACAGCAGATTTGGTATATTCATCATCACCATAAGCAACTGAATAACCTTTATTTACAGACTGCATCGCCTTAAAAATTTCAGGATGAACACCAGAGTGATTATCACTTCCAAATTCGTAATTTACAACCATATTTTAAACCTAATATCAAATCATTATAAAAACCTTTTAAGCATTGAAATATAAATTTGTAATTCGATAACTTTTAATAGATTCATATGTTTCAGTGGAAACCATCTAAAAGATAGAACTATTATTAATTATGGGGGCAGAAAATCTTATGAAAAGAAATCCAACAGCATTTTTAAAAGAAGAATATGAAGAACTTGTAAAGAAAGGATTTGACTGGAAACTAAGGGAGCTACAAGGACCATCTACACCAAAATGTGTTGTTGATGGAAAAGAAATGCTTATGCTTTGTTCTAATAATTATCTAAACCTTTCAAATCATCCAAAACTAATCGAGGCTGCAATTAATGCAACAAAAACACATGGAGCAGGCTCAGGAAGCGTAAGAGCAATTGCAGGTTCAATGGATTTACATTTTGAATTGGAAAAAGCCATAGCAAAATTCAAACATACAGAATCTTCTCTTTACTATCAAACAGGTTTTGCAACAAATGCAGGTCTAATTCCACAGCTTGCACCCGCAAAAGAGGATTTAATAATATCAGATGAACTTAACCATGGCTCCATAATTGATGGAGTTAGACTTTCAAAGGCTCAAAGAGCTGTATATTCACATTGTGATGTAAGTGAACTTGAAAAAGTGTTAAATAAATTAGAAAAAAACAATCCTAGGAGAATTCTTATAATTACAGACGGAGTTTTTTCAATGGATGGCGATATTGCACCAATGGATGAAATAGTAAAAGTTGCCCAGGAATATGGTGCTATGACTTATGTTGATGATTGCCATGGGGAAGGTGTAATTGGAAAAGACGGCCGAGGTATCGGTTCTCATTTTGGAATTGAAGGTAAAATTGATGTAGAAATGGGAACATTCTCAAAAGCATTAGGTGTTGTTGGAGGGATGATTGCAGGAAGTCAAGATCTAGTAAATTTTGCATTAAATACGAGTAGAACTTGGCTTTTATCAGGAAGCGCGCCTCCTGCTACAACTGCAGCTTGTACAGCTGCAATAAATGTTTTAGAAAATGAACCTGAACACGTAGAAACATTATGGAATAATATAAAATATTTCAAAAAAGAACTTGTATCAATGGGTTTTGACTGTGGACATAGTGAAACAGCTATTACTCCTGTAATAGTTGGTGAAAGCCACAAAGCAAAAGAACTATCGGATGAGTTGATTAAAAACGGTATTTTTGCTCTACCTATAGTATTTCCAATGGTCGCACGTGACAAAGCAAGGATTAGAACTATGATGAATGCAGGGCTTACTAAGGACGATCTTGATTTTGCACTTGAAACATTTGAAAAATTAGGCAAAAAACTAAAGATTATTTAAAAACAAATAAATCTTTATCTTTTTTTATTTTTGAGGAATACAAATGAAAAGAACAGTTAGAATGCAACATGTAGCATTGCAGTATAAAAATAAAAGTGAATCGGATATCTTTTTCAGAGAAATATTAGGCTTAGAACTTATTAAAGAGTTTAAACTTTCAAAATTACTTGCCAAGCAAATATTCAATGTATCAGAAGAAATAAATGTTTTTTTGTATGCAAATAAAGATTTAGCATTTGAAATTTTTATAACTGATTACAAAACAGAGTATTTCTTTAATCATGTATGTATAAAGGTTCCTGATAAAGAAGAATTTGTCAAAAAATGTAAAAATAATGATTTAAAGCCTTTTTTTGTTGAAAAAGGTGATAAAAAACTTTTGTTTGTAAAAGATTTTTCAGATAATCTCTATGAAATAAAATAAATTCTTATTTTTTAGACCATTTACCCTTTTTTTTCTGTCTTAAAACTCTATCTATTATTGTTTTTTCATCCACTTCCCTCATTGATTTATCCCTTTCATCTTCATCTTTATCATGTTTCTTTAACGCCTCTTTTATTGCCTTCTCATCTGCTTCTACAATAAGACCTTCATCTTCTTCTTTAGTTTCATCTTTTGTATCAGCAGTATTTTTTTCTTGTTTTACCTCTATTTTTGCTTCCATTTCTTTTTTTGAATTTTCAGAATCATCTTTTGTATCTGTTACTTGAAATACTGCATCTTCTTTGATTTTTTCAAAAACAGAGGGTTCGCTTGATGTTTCTTCAGTTTTTTCTTCTGAATCTGCTTTTACTACAGATTCTTTTTCGAAAACTGATTGATCTTCAGTAGTGTTATCTGGTCCTTTTGTTGTTTCAGAATTTTTTTCATCTGTAGGGATATTTGTTGCATCTTTATTTTTGTTATCTGAGGGTATAAAATCAAAAGCTTCATTGAGTAAATCCTTTTCTTCATTTGTTGGAATCCAGATATACTCGTTTTTATCAATGATTACATTTGGAGCTTTTGAATTAAAATGAGCAATTATTCTTAATTTACCATTATCATCTTTATTTAACTCAAGCTTGATGTTTAGGCTTTTATTTTCTGGCATGTTTCCTTATCTCTCCAAACTACCAGGCTTATGAATAAATTATTAGGTTTTATATCTTACGAAAAAAACCCATTTTTAAAAATTAGAATCTTAATCTGTCAATTATCTGTTGGAAACGCTGTGTTTTAAATTTAGATAAAAACTCAAAAAAATTCGTTAAATAAGATTTTTTTATGTCTTCAGGTTTGTTATTCTCATCTGTATTCATTATCTGATTGTCAGTTGAATATTTATTCATTATTATATCGCCATCTGTGTTGTCTTTAAGTGTACAATCAACTATTTTGTTATTTTTAGAAGATGAAAGATATATTCCATGGACTTGGTTATTATATATCTTACAGTTAGAAAATGTGTTTTTGTTATTATTTGATGCAATTGCATCTATACCACTATGTGTGTTTTCATATATCTCACATTCTGATATGGTATTCTCTGATGAATATTGCATTTCTATTGCATCGCAATTATTGTAAAAAACACAATTGGATATAGTATTATAGTTACAAGGGTTTTTTTTGCTTCCTAGTAATGCTATTCCCTCATCTTTGCATCCTCTGAAGACACAGTTTTTAATTATATTATTATTTGTCCAAACTGCTATTCCAACAGCAGTATCATATACATTACAATTACTTATTTTAGTATAATCTGAAGTTATTTTTATTCCTTGGCTATAGAGGCCAGGGGCCTTATTTGTAATAGTAAATCCAGATATAGATATATCTAAGGCCCCTAAGCATATGGCATATTTGTTTTTTTTCGAGATGGGGTTTATTAGAGTGCTTTCTTTGTCCTCTCCAACGAGGCTTAAAGATTTTTTAATCTCAATTATTTCTTTATATTCTCCTTTTTTTACATGTATAGTAGAACCAGATTTTGCATAAGTTATGGCTTGTTGAATACTTGTATAATCGCCATTACCTTCTTTATCAACTATTATACTGTATTCTTGTTTTTGCAAAATTTCAGAATTGGTATTTACTGCAGCGGCATTAAGTGTTGTAATTAATTGTATTAGAAGGATTGTACATAGTATCAATGCATATTTTTTTATCTCTCTCATCTTTTACCAATCCACAGACACACAAACATGTGTGTTAATGTCTCTCATGGATTGTTTTCTATAAAATGATATATAAAGGTTATTTGGAAAAATGTCAAAAAGAAAAAAAGTCAAAGAAAATTATTGGATAACATATCCATTTAATTTTTTACAAGACGAAACAATTTTTCTGCATAGTTGATCATTGCATTCAAATGATATAGTAACATCATTATCATATAAAACATCAAAAACATGAGAGGTATCATGGATAAAGGAAATCAGAGATTGAGACTTTTCATTTAATGGCAACTTAATTTTACATTTTACAAGATTAGGCAGGCTATCAAAAATCAAATCTTTCAATAGATCAACGTTCTTTTTTTCTTCAACAGAAATATAAATGATTTTCCGATCTTTTACAAAATCTTGTTTTTTAATTTCATCTAACTTATATTCAATCTCAGTTTCTCCAATTAAATCAGATTTATTCAAAACAAGGATTATCTCGGAGGAAAAACCAATATTTAAGAGTTCTTTAAAAGAAACCTTTAATTTATCAAGCAACGTCTCAAGATCATCGCTAATATCTGCGATGAGAAGAACAACATCTGCTACCTGAATTTCTTCTAGGGTGGAATGAAAAGCATCAATTACCCAAGCAGGGAGATCACGTATAAAACCAACTGTATCAGTAACTAAAACCGGAAGTGTTGAATCAGTAATTTTTCTAGTAGTTGTAGAAAGAGTCGAAAACAGTTTCCCCTCAACCTTCACCTTCTCCTCAGAAAGCAGGTTTAAAAGACTACTTTTACCAGCATTAGTGTAACCTGCAAGTGATATCAGATAAAAACCACTTTTATGCCTATGGCTTCGGCGTAGATTTCTTTTTTTACTTATGGTTTTTAATTCATCCTTTATACTTTTCATCTGTTTTTTAATCATCTCATAATAATCATCAACTTGATATTCACCACCGGCCATAAAACCAGGGTGCTCACCAGCACGAGCACGATGAATTATTTCACGTACAAAAGGACGTTTATATTGAAGATTGGCAAGTTTAACCTGAAGTTTTGCCTCTTTTCTATCGGCATGATTCTCAAAGATATTAATAATAAGATTTAGCCGATCAAAAACTTCAACACCTAGTTTTTTCTCAAGTAAAAACCATTGTGAGGGTTTAAGACGCCCATCAACAATAACTGACTCAACAGCGCTTTCCTCGTTTTCAATAAAATCTTGTATCTCCTCAAGTTTACCCTTACCCACAAAACTATTGACATCTGGTTTATACCGATGTTGAATAAACTTTTGTACAATACTGTAATCAAGGGTTTCTGCTAAATCAACTATTTCAGATGTATCATCTTTTAAAGAAACAACAACAGCGTTTTTCATAAAAATTAATCAGATGAGTAATATAAGAGTAATACAAAAAACCTAGTTTTTTAGGCAGGTATAATCAAAAACCAGAAAAGAAGCATAAAAACAGTGATACATAATACAAACAAGTAATTTAACCTATTTTCATTTTTCTTTGAAAGTTTCATATGCATCCCAACTCTCCTACAAAATTCAAAACAACTTAGCTAGTTTAAAAAGATTTTTCGCAGGTAGATATGCAACTGATTATACATGTACTAACAAATATTATTTATTTTTTTTAAACCAGATAAGAGTACTTACAAAACGCTGGATAGCAGTAAGATTACCCATCACTGCAAAATAAATAAGAACACATTCAAGCAAAGTAAAACCATAAATAAAATCAAGGCTATAAAAACTCAGCAGAATGTGCTGTATGAAAGGAGTAATCATCAAAAGTACAAGCCTGTCTGCACGGCCTAGAAGACCTGAATAATTACGTTTGCACCCAACTGCCTGAGACTGAGTACCCATATAACTTGTAAGAAGCATACCTACAATCGCAAGAAAACCAATAACTGGATGTAGGACCCATGAACTCAGAGCAAGACCACCAACAATAAAAGCATCAGCATATCGATCAAGGGCATGATCTAAAAAATCACCTCTAGCAGATGCTTTTCCTGTAAGTTTTGCGACTTTTCCATCAACTGCATCAAAAAAACCATTTAGAAAAACAAATAATCCTGCAAAACACAAATAAAAATTAACTGTTTCGTTGAGCGGATCTGAAAAATAAAAAAATAAACCAGCTAAAAAAGCAAAAATGAGGGCAAGCCACGTTAGAAAATCTGGATTAACTCTTTTAAAAATCTTTGCAAATTTGGATAAAAGCGGATCAACATTGCCACGTTGATTATCAAGAACCATAATATTTTCAACCTTACATATCTAAAATTTCTTCAGACCAATCAATGTTTCCTATTTTATAATTTTTTGTATGACTAAAATTGTTATCTGCGATTCTAATTATAGTCTCTGCAACTTCCTCGATTTTTTTATCTGTTGTATCAATTTCAAAAATATTTTCCTCTGAAAAAAGTTCGGTACTTTCACATAGAATAATATCCAGGATTTCTGCTTCTAAATTTTCTTTTATTTTTTCTTTACTCCATCCCCTTTTTTCAAGGTTTTTTCTAAGAAAATTGGGATGTAGACGAAGTAAAATTATTTTATCAACACAACCCATACAGTGGGATAAATGACTTTCAAGAAACACTAAATCTTTTTTTTCATAATTTTTAGATACAAAATCGTTTAGCTTTTCTATATCAACAATCTTTGAATCTCTTTTTTCATCAAATCCTGTTAAAAAACCATGTTTGTTTATAATATTATGTAGATCAACCACACAATAACCTTTATCCTCTAAGAACTTTGAAACAGATGTTTTACCAACACCTGGTGTACCTGTTATTGCAACATACATAAGAAACCTATACTATTTCAGGGTAGTCATAACCACGGAAGCCTTCTTTAAAACAGTAATGCAATTCTTGATAATCTTTTCGGAATTCCTTTATTTCTTTTTTAATCTTCAAAGGTTTTTCATCATCCAATAGAACTCGTTTATAAAAATCAGCGACTTCGTCCATCTCGTTTTCTTTCATTCCAATACGTGTAAGTTCAGGTGTTCCAAGACGCAATCCTGAAGGATTAAGTGGGTCTTCATCACCTGGAATTGTGTTCATATTAGTAATAATTCCCGCGCTGGATAGTTTAGTAGATGCTTCTTTGCCTTTACCTGGGCCTATAGATAAAAGTATCTGATGTGATTTTGTAAAACCTAATTTTTCACCAAATACATTAAAACCTCTTTCATGAAGTGCCTGTGCAAAAGCCTGAGCGTTTTTAATGGTTTGTTTTGCATATTTTTCTCCAAATTCTAAATGCTCTGCAAACGCAATTGCTTTTGCTGCAACATGATGTAGATGATATGAAGAAGTAACACCGGGGAATACTCCAAATCCTGCCTTTCTTAAAAATGATTTGTCTTCATCAGTGTTTCCTTTGTGATCAGATAGAACCATACCGCCTTGAGGGCCTGGTAGTGTCTTATGTGTACTACCATTCATTAAATCAGCGCCTTCATGTAGGGGATCCTGGAATTGCTTACCTGCTATAAGCCCCAGGACATGCGCTGCATCATAAATTAGGTATGCTCCAACATCATGGGCTGCTTCAGCCAGCTCTTTTATAGGGCTTGGAAACAAAAAGACACTGCGGCCGTTTAAACAAAGTTTAGGTTTTATTTTTTTAATGAGTTTTACAGCTCCATCTATATCTATATTCATCTCCTGGTCATTGAAAGGATAGGATACTAGATTAATACCTCTTACACCAGCACCACCCCATTTACCAAAACTTATATGTGCACCATTTGCAAGATCAAGGACACATGCGGTTTCACCGGGTTTGATTAATGCTTTTAAAACCGCGATGTTTGCAGTAGTACCTGATGTGGGTCTTACATCTGCATAGTTGCAATTAAAAAGTTTTTTTGCAAGCTCCATTGCTTTTATTTCAACTTTATCAAAGAGTTCGCAGCCTTCATAATAACGTTTACCTGGAGTACCCTCTGCATATCGCCCATGAAAATCAGTCACTAGCATCTCACGACACAATGGCGATAACACATTCTCACTTGCAATCATTGGAAGAGATGAAGCAAAAAGTTCATTGTTTAATTTAGCTTGTTTTCTTATGTATTCTACTTCGTTATACCAACTCATAGATAAAACCCCAAAAGCAGGAATCAAAAACTCTAATAAAAAGCTGTTGGAAAAACTCAGTGTATCTCTATAAGACCACGATTTGATTTTGAAAGAATCCTGCAACCATCAGAAGTAACTACTATATCATCTTCGATTCTAACACCTCCAAAATCAGGTATATATACACCAGGTTCCACTGTCAGAACCATGTTTTCCAAGAGTTCAACATCTGAATTAGGACTCAGTCCCACATATCCATCATGGACATTAAGACCAAGTGAATGCCCAGTACCATGTATAAAACATCCTGCAAAATCTGTTTTATTTATATATTTTTCAACTGCTGAATGTATCTCTTTTCCTTTTACACCGGGTTTTATTTTTTCAAAAGCAATTTTTTGTGCATTAAATACAACTTGATGCATCCTTTTTTGTTTTTCATTTGTTTTTTCATAAACAAAGGTTCGAGTAATATCTGAGTTGTACTTATGATAACATGCTCCAAAATCACATAAAACAAAATCACCAGCGCTTAATTTTTTATCTGCATGCGTATAATGTGGCTCAGAAGAATTAATTCCAAATGAGCTTATTGTGTCAAAAGCAGGTTTATCTGCACCTTTTTTTTGCATGTAGTAATTTATTTCTGCTGCAAGCTCAAATTCTTTCATATCTTTTTTTATCAAATCAGGGATTTTCTGCATAGCTGAATCTGCGATATCGGCGGCCTTTGAAACTAATCTTATTTCATCTAATTCTTTAACTGCTCTGGCTTTAAGAAAAGCATTTGAAACATTATTAAAACTCATATTTGGTAAGATTTCTTTGAGATTAAGAAATGCTTTATGGTTTATATTAGAAAAATTAAGACCTATTTTTGATGTGTTTTTTAAAGAATTTTTTAAAATATTTTTATATTCTTCGTTTTTCTTAAAAACTTTTACTTCAGCATCTGCTCTGTATGCTGATTCTGATTCTAACTGGTTTACAATCAGCTCTATTTTTCCATCAGGAAATAAAACTGCTGCACAACCCTCAAAAACACCTTGAGTCAAATCTGTTGCATAAAAAAAATTGTTATCAACAAATGGTTCACTTGAGTTTTTTATTATTATTGCATCTGTTTCTTCATCGAGATTTGCAAAGATTTTTTTGACTTTTTTTTTACTCAATTCTAAACCACCATAGGAGGTTATATTTATACAGAGTATAGACTATATAAAATAAAAAGAATAATTATATTTTTATTGGATTAAAAGTCTTATTTATATTCTTTTATCAAGCCTTGTAAGTCATTCAGATCGTTTTTAATTGTCTGAACTTGTTTCATTTTCTCTTTTTCAAAGCTTGTGAGGATATCTGGCAATTTTTTTGTTAATTTATATATGTGAACTGGGCGTCCTTTTCCTTTCTTTTTAAGATCGCGTTTTTTAATCCAGCCACGCCTCCTCATCTCCTGCATTGCTACGCTTACTTCTGGTTGTCGAAGATCTGCGCCTTGCTCTACCTCTGAAGATTTGCATTCCTCTACTTGTGATATATACATTAAAGTTTTAGCAAGATTCTTTGGCATCCCAAGCTCAGCGAATAATTCCACGGCTTTATCGTCTTTTTCATCCAATACAAATGATCTCTTTCGCTTCATATTCTCCTCAATGTTCTTAATCATAAGTCAGTATTTATATTTTTCTTATTTTTTCAAAAACAGGAGAGAAAATTTATTTATTGAAATTTCTTATTTTAATCTTGCTTTCTGCTAGCATTTTTTTTGCTAGGTCATCTGGATAATCACCAGAGTATATGATCTCTTCGACACCTGCATTAATAAGCATCTTAACACAGACGACACATGGCGTATTTGTACAATATAATGTGGAGCCTTTGATGGAGGTCCCAAATACTGCTGCTTGGATTATTGCATTTTGTTCTGCATGCAGCCCTCGGCATAATTCATGTCTTTGTCCAGAGGGTACGTTCATCTCTGTTCTGATGCATCCTACTTCCTCGCAGTGTTTGAGTCCTTTTGGAGCTCCATTGTATCCGGTACTCAAGATATGTTTATTTTTTACAAGTATAGCTCCTACTTTTCTACGAAGACATGTGCTTCTTTTTGATACAACATGAGCCATTTCCATGAAATATTCGTCGTAAGTTGGCCTCTCTCCCATAAAAATCAAAGCCATAATGTAAGTAAAGGTTAATAAAATTGTGATTTATTCCTCAAAAAAATGTTTTTAGCGGTATTATTAAAAACCATTAGAACATTTCATTTATGTTATTTTAAAAAAGGGGACAAATAAATATGGTACATAAATATGGTATTTTGCAGAATTCAACGAGGAGCTGCGTTTTTTATAAGGAAGATGAAGATGGAAATCAATCAACCTTCAATATCTTTGTGACACCAAAAAAAGACACAGTAGACAGAGGAAAAATAATTGCGTTTATAGACAATGAACAAATGAAAACAGATACCTGGTTCAAGGAAGATGTATCTGAAGTGGAGGATATCGTAGAAGCATTTGGTGGATGGGCTACCGATGCACCTATGATGTTTGAGATAGAAGCGCAAAAAAGTATGAGCCAGTGTTTAAGCGCTGCTTTAAAAAAGAAAGATTAAACTATTTTTTTAATTTTATTTCTATTTCTTCAAAATCCTTTGGGACAGAAGAATTTTTAAAGATTTTTTTTGCATCATTTAGAATTTTTTTGTTATCAATATATCTGGGGCTTATATGAGTTAAAAACAGTTTTTCAACTCCTGCTTTTTTTGCAATCTCTGCTGCTTGAGAACCAGTGGTATGACCATAATCTCGTGCTATATCTGCAAGTTCTGAGTCAAATGTTGCCTCATGTATTAGTATATCTGCATCACTTGCAAATTCAACCATTTTATCTACTGGTGTTGTGTCTCCTGAGAAAACAAGTTTTCTACCTTTTCTAGGTGGACCTAAAACCATCTCAGGAGTGATTTTTTTATTATTTTTTAAAGTAACTGTTTCTCCTCTTTGAAGTCTGCTAAATAAAGGCCCTTCTGGAATTCCCATTTTAAGTGCTTTTGGTTTATCAAATTTACCCGGACGTATATCTTCGGTGAGACTGTAAGCAATGGATGGTACTCCATGGTTAACCCTTATTATTTTTATCCTGTATCCTTCAAATTTTAGCTCCTCGCCTTCATCAACTTCATGAGAAAAAATCTTGTATTTTGGTTTGAAATAACCAAGCGATAATAGTTGTTCTAAAAGCTTATTCATGCCTTTTGGTCCATAGATATACAGTGGCATATCTCTATCATTAAGCTGCATTGTTTGAATAAGACCTGGAAGACCTAAGAAATGATCTCCATGAAAATGTGTGATAAAAATCTTTGATATCTGCATGTAACTAAGACTAGATTTTTGAAATTGACGTTGAGTTCCTTCCCCGCAGTCAAATAAAATGACCTCGCTTGCACGTTTTACTGCAATTGAGGTGACATTGCGTTTAACAGATGGCCAACTGCCACCTGTTCCTAGGAATATTACACTGAGTTGAGTCATAATTAGATTAACAGGAATAAGAAATATTGTAAAAACATTGTGGCTATTTTTCAAAAACCACAAAATAACGAGTAAGGCTCTTATGGGCTCTGAATTCATATACTTCTATAAGATTTAAATATTTTTCACATTGTGTAATTGCTTGAGTATTTGGCATACCAATAACTGCTCTTTTTCCTTTCCCAAGTATCTTTTTAAAAGATTTGAAAGCTCTATCATACAAAAGGCTCATCTGCTCTCCTTTGGTAGTAGTTGATTTACCATAAGGAAGATCGGTTACAATAGCATCAACAGATGTGATATATGTCTCAACATCTCCTATATCCTTACAAAATAAATCAAAGTTTTTTATATCATATTCTTCAAGTGTTTGCTTGCATCCTTTTATCATCTTATCTTCAATATCGCTTCCAATAACTTTGATACCAATTAATCCTGCTTCTAAAAGAATTCCACCTGTTCCACAGAATGGATCCAAGAGAACCTCCTCTTTTTTAACACAGGAGAGATTAACAAGACCAAGAGCAATTTTTGGGTGAAGAGAAATTGGTGAAAAAAAGGGTCTGTTCTGAACCTTTCTTTCTTCAAATTTAGACCTATTTATCTCAAAAAGTTTCAAACCGACATAAACTTTTTCATCTGTAATAAGAGCCCTAACTTCATTATCAGGGTTTTTAAGATTAACTTTATTAGTTTTTGTATAAATGCTGGCTAAAGATTTGATGATATCCTGAGAGCTGATTTTTTTGTTAGAGCGGTTCTTATATCTAACAGCAATCGTACCATTAATTTTCACAGGGTTTTTTTCTGCTTCTCTTTCTATTTCTTCAATATTTAGACTGCTGCTGAAAAGATAGTTATCAACAAAAAAAACAGAGGAAAATCTTTTGGAAAGCTTATCAATTTTATCTAAAGAACAATCTGAGTCTATTAATATAACATCTTTGTTTTTTTCAATTACAAAGTAGCTTATATCCTCTGCTTTTAAACAACATAAAACCTCTGAGCAGGGGAGTGTATCATGATCCTTTGAAAGTTCAAATAAAATCTTCATAGGCAAAATAGGGTAAAAAACTATTCATTCTTAAAGCTAGCCTTGATTAAAATAGGTGCAACAAGGGTTGTCACTAGTGTCATAATAACAGTCATAACCAGGATTACATGTGCTGAAGTTTGGTCAGTTATAATTCCTTTTGCTACAGCAGCTGTTGCTATAATCAAAGCAAGTTCCATTCTAGGAACCATTCCCACACCTACCCTTAAAGAATCTATAGAGCTCATATGGGCAATCTTTGCACCAATACCACAGCCTATAATTTTTCCTATTATACTTACAGATATTACAGCTATTAAAAATATAATTAAAGAAGATATTTCTATACCTTCAAAAGAAAAATTATTCCATAAACTAGCACCAACCCAAACAAAGAAGAGTGGTATAAAAAAACCATACGCAATTGTTTTTACATCATCAGCAATTTTCTTTGATCTGAAAGTCTGACCGATTAAAAGTCCCGCTACAAAAGCTCCAATAATACCTGAAATACCTGCTGTATATGCAAAAAAAGAGTAAATCAAAAGAATAGAAAGAGAAATACTAAGAAAGGCTTTTGGTAGATGAATTTTTTCGCCTAAATCAAGTATTTTATCTATAACTTTTAAACCCAGATACAAGAAGATTAAGAAGAAAATGGCTATCTTCAAACTAATTAAAACAGGTGATTCTATACTCATCGCAAATCCTAGAAGTAATATTCCCAGCACATCATCAATAACTGCTGCTCCAAGAACAGTAGCTCCTACTGTGGTATCAAGTACATCAATATCCATGAATGCTCTAACAGTTACACCAACTGACGTGGCAGTAAGAATCAAACCGATTACAATACTGGTATCATAATTATAACCAAATAGCGATCCTACTAAAAAACCAAGTAAAAGAGGTAATAAAACCCCGCCGATTGCAACTGATAAAGAGGATTTGCCCATTTTCTTTAGTTTTCTAACACTAGTTTCAAGGCCTGATACAAAAAGCAAGAAAAGAATGCCCATTTCTGCTAGAAACACAAAAATCTCAGAATTGAAATCAAACGTAGATTTAAAATTTAAAAAATAAAAATTAAGGCTTTTATCTGAAAAAAATAGAACAAGACCGCCAAGTATTATGCCAGCAACGACTTCACCTATAACTGCAGGTTGTTTTAGTTTGTAAAATAAAAAACCTAGAAGTCTTGCAAATATCAGAGCAACTGCTATCAAAAATAATATGTTTATATCGATTTCCGTTTGTATCAACCTTCTTCATCTTCGATTATAGGATGATATTGGGTAGCACCATAGTATTTTCTTATAAGTTGATGGAGGGTGAGTTCACCTACTATTTTTTTGTCTTCAACAACTGGTAGTCTTCTAAGATTATATTTAACCATTTTCATTAAAGCATCTATAATTTTATCATCTGGTTTACAAGTAATTATTCGATGGCACATTACATCCTCTGCAGTCTTTGCAGTACCATGTTTGATGGAACTTATGTCAGGTATACCAAAAACATAATTTGGTAAATGTTTAGGGGCAAGAATGCTGAGTACATCATGTTCAGTGATAATGCCTGTAAGTTCTTTGTGTTCTTTGTCTTTTACAACCCATATATGATTTCGTGCACCTAGTATAGCCAATACATGATAGATGTCTTCATCCTCTTTGATTATTGGTAGATCCCATACTCTTTTATCCATAATCTGAGAAACTTTCAATTCATAAAAGTCAGATATTAATTTATTTTTCTTTACCATCTTAAATCACCGTAATAAAAAGAAAATATTTAAAAACTACTTAAAAAAGCTGTTAATACTTATCATTATCTTTTTTCTTTTTTTTCTTTTTCATTTTTTCATTTACTTTTTCTTTTAAGCTGTCTACTCCTTCAAACCATTTGTCCATGCCTTCTTCATCAACTTCTCCTGTTAGTTTATCAATTTCATATCTAACTTCATCTGTACCTTCAAACCAGGAATCATAATCATCTTTTTCATCTGAAGATTCAGAAAAACGCTTCTTTGATTGTTCTTTTTTTGTTTTTACAGGTATCACTCGTCTTTGTTTTTGAGGTCGAGTTATTCTAATCTCCTCAACTTTTGAATTACTACTTGGCCTTATATGGATTCTTTCGTTAGATGAACTGTTGTTGTCATAACCATATTTTTTAGCATTTGATATACTTTCATTAGAAGGACTATATTTCTCAACAACTTTTTTATCAGAGATTTGTTTTGCCCGGGCATATATAGAGTATCTTTGTCTTAAATGAACAAATATAACAGATATCAATAATACTATAAACGCAACAAATAAAGTAAAAAACTTATGATTAATTATTTGCTCCCAAATAGGTTTTTCAGAGGCTAAAGTAAGTTCTATAGAACCTGTTTCATAGCCTTGTTTTTTAGCTTTTACAGTTACGCCTTCACCATCCTTTGGAGCAGTTAAAACAGCATATCCTTGAATATTAGTTGTTTTAATGTTACCATAGTTTTGAACAAAAACAGTTGCGCCTTCTAGAGGTTCGTTATTTTGATCATAAACATTTACATAAAACTGCTCATCAGGATTAACCAGCCAACTATTTGGCTCAATTATCAGTTGTAAATCATTGGAGACGTCATCATCTGAATTTAATACCGTTATTTTTTTGGTGGCAGAACTAAAACCGTCTTTAGATGCCGTAATTGAAAGATTAGTGTTACTCTCAACATTAGGGGCCTTTAGAGCGAAATCTAAATTATCTTCTAATTCGTAAATAATTCCATTGAACTGTATTGTAACATTGCTTTGTAATTCGGGTAAATCAATAGAAATATTAGCATATACAAAGATTGTGAATTCTTGATTTTCTTCTATTTGATCTAAACATTCTATGTATAGTTGATTACTATCAGAAGACACATTAAAGGAAAAAATACTAATTAAAACTAAGAATGAAATAAAAATGCAGATAGAGTATCTACTAAGCCTAAAGTTTGAATTTTTTTTTCCCATTAACCACCTTTAAATGATAGAATATTATTTTTAAGATGTTTTATGATGTATTTATGTCTTTTCAAAATAAGTATAAATGAAGTAATTATTTTGTAAATTACACCATATTTTATAAAAATTTGGGAAAAAATATTTTTTTAGCAAAATATTTATTAAATATAAATTATATTATTATATATTGAAAAAACCAGTATTTCGTTAAAAAGGATAACTGGTGTAAAAGAAGATTTATATATAAAAATCTCCAAAAATAAGATACGTAGGTGAGAAACGACATGTCATTAAACAAGAGGTTTACAGCATGCATAATAACTATGTTCATACTTTTAAGTATTTTTATTGTACCTTTAACAGAAGAAGTAAAAGCTGAGGAAGAATATTCCGATATTGAATCTATATTAGAAATCATAAGCATTGGTAAACAATTAATCGATTTTGATGATGTTATGGATCCACATCCTTTCAGATTTATAGGAGTATGGAACAGCAATACATCCATGACTATCAATGGAGATATAACTTTTGATCTTTATTTTTCATCAACTATTATGACTCAACTTGAATTTTTAAACTTACAGGACAGTGTTGAAATAAGTGTGCATTATAGAGATGAAAGCGGTTTAGTTAAAAAAGTAGAAAATGCAAACACAACCATGACTCTCAAACCAGATCCGTCAACTAGTTTTATACAAAGCTACCAAATCACAATAAATGACATTTATTTGGAACTAGAGGAAAATGATGATCTCATATTTGTAATTGAAATAAAACAAAGTGAAAAACCTTTAAATGATTTTGTTGAGAAAAGATTTGATACAAAGATAAAAAGAAGAGTAGAAAAGATCTCAAATCTAATGAAAAAATCAGGTGATCCTGATCTAGTGATGATAGCAGATATGGTAGATGATGTTATGAACAATCTATCAAAATTAAACATAGGTGGAGATGAGTTTGGAGCACTTGTAAATACTTTAGTCTCTTCTGCTTTTTATTATGGATCAAATTCTTATCCTTCTATGGCAGAGTTTTCTACAGAGGAAGGAGATATTGTAAGTCTGTATTTTCACAATGAAATAGATTATTCATTTGAAACAAATTTTATGGATTTGGGTTATATCAAAGTAGTAAATGGTACCAAACCCACTGTCAATGCTAACTATGCTTATCCACCAATAGCTGTAAACATAGATAAACTAGATATCACTGAGATAAACGAAGAAGAATGGCTTTCATGGCTCGCTGTTTGGGCTTTGTATGTTTTTGAAGAACCTGAAGACTTTGAAAACAGAGTTACTTATTATATACATAGCGGAGGCGTAATGGATACAGATGATCCTGAAGGATTTGACTCAGAAAGAGAAAAACTTTCAGAGGCAGCAACTGTATGGACAGGTGAATCCTTTGAAAGAAATAAGATTTTGAAAAACATTACAGCTGATTTATATATTTATCATCCTAAACTACTTACATTTAAGAAAACAAAAATAGTTGTAAGTTTAAAACAAGGAAATGAAACAATCGCAACTTCAGAAAAAGAACTTGACAGAACAACACTTCTTGAAAAATTAAAACGCAACGCTGAGGTCCCAACTAGATTTAACTTTGAGGATTTATCTGAAAACGAAGAAATATGGTATGACGAAGACTTAAGATTTGAAGTAAAAGTAGGCAGTGCACCATTCAGCCTGTTTAAAAAACCAATTATTTCATATGATTCATCCGAGCATCCTTCTAAATTAATAATTGATTATTCAGAAACAGATAATCTAAAAACAGAGGATATCGAAGACAAAGAAATATATGCTGGAGAAAAAATTGAATACAAAATTAATGTAAGCAGCAAATACAGTGACAATTTAGAGTTATCTATCGATAAAATAGATGGTTTTGGTGATTGGAGTTATTCAGTCAGCCCTGAAAATATAAATATAGCTGAAGGAGAAACAGAAGAAATAACTATATATGTAGAATCAGAAGCAACTGATGCTGATGCTTATGATGATAAAGATTTTATCCAACTAGGATTAAACATATCTGGTAACACCGGTTTTATCAGAAGTACCACAAACGTTTCTGTCTCAGAGGCCGCAGTTGAACATGATATTGAAATAGATACTGCAGAAAACATTGAAATCAAACATGGATCGGAAGGTACAATCCATTTTGAAGTCATAAACAAAAACAAAGGCTATATGGCTGATAGATACACAATCAATATTACCTCAGAGCATGGATGGAAATTAAAATATACGGAGTATATAGCAGAATACCTTGAAGTATCCGAAGGATCTGAAATGAATGCAACATTATCTGTTCCATGGTATACAGATATAAAAAATGAAGAGATAACCTTTGAAGTAACATCTTTTGAAAGTGAAAAATATGATACTTTCACAAAAACAATAACAGTAAATGTAACAATTGGTGAGCCAAACATACTTGATAACATATATCAGCTATTTGAAAACGCTGCAAAAACAATAGGACTTGATTCCTTCTCTGAACAATATGCTGGATGGATACTAATATTATTGATTGCAATCCTTGTATTATTACTATCCTTAGTTACTATTATTTTAAAGATAACAAAATATGCCAAGCTAACCTGTCTACAAAGAATAAAAGAGATCAACACAGATGAAACAGCAACATATGATATAACAATTAAAAATCCATATAAAAAATTGTTAACCTATGAAATCAAAACAGAGACAGAAGAAGACAACATTAGAAGATGGGATGTTTCAACAGATACAACACAAATAATGATAGAACCAGGTAAAGAGAAAAACATAAAACTATCAATTAAACCAAAGGACTACATTAGAAAAGAAGACTGGATCGAAGTAAAGGTTATTGTAAAACCAGTGGATAAAAACAAAAAAACAGAGTTATCAACTGTAACATCTGTAAAAAATACAAAAGTTGATGTAAAAATATCTGGTGTGTTCCACTGGCCAAGAGTTTTTAAGAAAGATGATAGAGTAGAAACATCTTTCAAACTTTTTAATAGAGGAAATGTATCAGCAGAGAAGATCTCAGTTGTTTTGTATATAAACGGTGAGGAAAAAAATAAAGTAGAAGATATTACTATCCCTCGTGGTGGACATGCTGACATAAATATGCCTTGGATAGCCGTAAAAGGTAAAAACGAGGTATATATAGTGGTTAAGTAATACCGGTGTCAAAAAAATCAAACAAGTATCTTTAAGTGTTTCTTATGACAGATAAAACTGAGAAAAAAAAAGAAATTGAACAGCTGAGAGATGCAGAGAAAAAATTTCAGTCATATATAGCTAAAAGAAACGAGTTTAACGACATGGCTAAAGTGTTACGTGAAGAACGTGACATGATACATAACAGTAGAAAAGAAATCAAAGAAAAAATTGATGAGCTTAAAAAACAACGCGATGAATTTGTTGAAAAAATGCGTGCTCATAAAAAAATACGCAACAAGCTTCAGGAAGAAGCAAAAAAACTTATAAAAGCAAAACAAAAGAAGAAAGGCGCTGTTTTTAAAAATCTACCAATGAGAGTTGAAGAACTAAAAGCAGATGTACAGATGCTTGAATATAAACAAGAAACTGTTCCAATGAGCCCTCAAGAAGAAAATGATCTCATAGATAAAATACGTGATAGAAGAAAGGAGTTTAAAAGAACAAAGAAACAACTTGAGACACAAAAAGAAATAGAGATAGACATTGATGATAAAGACAATGCAATTGATGAGCTTTTCAAAAAAGCAGATGAAGAACATAAAAAAGTCCAAGAGTTTTATGATGAAAGCCAGAAGATACATGAAAAATATATGAAACTTGTAAATGAACTATCTGTAAGTATTGCTGAGGGAAACAAAAAACATGAGCAATACATAGAAATGCGCAACGAAGCAGATACAGTTCATAAAAAAGCCTATGAGATGAAAGGAAAAATAATCTCTATAAAAGGTGAGCGTCGTAAACGTTACAAAGAAGCAAAACAAGCTATAAAAGATCAAAACGTACGTGCCCGAAAAGCAGTCATGGATAAAGATAAGCTCAAAAAACATGCTGATAAATCAGTAGAAGCTTTGAAAAAAGGTAGAAAAATAAAGCTATAAAATATGAAGTTATCTTTAACAATAGTTAAATTTATATATATTATAAGTAGTATTTATTAATACATATGAAAATATTTGTTAGACATCTTACGTTGCTGATAGTTGCAATATTACTTTTTTCATCAATTATTGTTGTTTTTTTTCCAGAAGTACTTGAGGAAAATGAAGAAAAAAAAGAAGAGATGCAAGATACTCCTACAGATGAAGAGGATACAGAAGAAAACGAAGAACCTGAAGATCAAAACAATGATACAAAAGATGATATTAATGAAGATGTTTCAAGGTTTGTCTTTATACAAGAAGCAACATTTACTAATTGTAAATTTTGCCCGGATGTTACAGAAATAATACATGATTTGTATGAATCTCAGCAATACCCTATGTATTATGTAAGTTTGGTAAAAGAAAATGAAAAAGCAAAATCAATATTAAAAGATGATTACAATATTTATGCATATCCTACTGTTTTTATAGATGGTGGTTACCAAGTTGTAATGGGTAAAAAAGACAAAGAAGTATATGAAAATAGAATAAAAGAAGCATATACTAGAGATAGAACAAATCTTATTGTAAATATTACTGCAGAGTATAATTCAAATGAAAGTAATATAATAATAAGTGGTTTTGTCAAAAACGTTGATAATCAAAGCTATACCGGCTCGTTAGATATTTATCTTACAGAAAAAGTTTCAACTAAATATAGGGATGACAAGGGAAATGCTTACTATTTTTCATTTATCAAGTATTTACTACAACAAAACATAGTTTTAGATTCTAATGAACAAAAACAATTTAGTAAAAACTTTGATAGTGCAAGTTATGATCCTGAAAATTTGAAGCTTTTTGCTGTTGTTTCAAACTCTGATGCAAATAATGCATATTCTGATCCAGAGTCTGATGAAGGAAAAGAAGAGCATGAGTTTAGTGCATACTATGTAAATACAGTAGCTTCTGCAGATGTAGTAGAAGGTGGAAATACACCACCGGCAGTAGGAATTAACCTACCAACAGAGGGAATGATACATTTTAGAGGCAGAACACTTTTTGATTCCAAACTAAGAAATACTTTTGTGATAGGAAAAACAACGGTAAAAGTACGTGCAGAAGATGATAGAACTATTGAGAAAGTAGAATTTTACATAGATGACGAATTAATTGATACAGATGAAGAATCAGAATACGAATTTGAGATAAAAAAGATAGGATTGTTTAGAAATATTGTTCGAAAACATACTATAAAAGTTGTAGCATATGATGACACAGGAAAAACAGCAGAAGACGAAATGCAATTAATTGCTATCTTTTTATAAAAAAGATTTATTTGTATCCTGCTTTGTTTTCGTTGTATAGATCTATTGCATTGTCAATTAAATCATAAAGATATTGAGCTCTTTCTTCGTTGGTCATACTCAAATCTATTTTTCCATAAAGTGTTGCATAATATGGTTCAACAATTCCTCTATGATATCTAAGAGTTACCATTGTAAACATTGGAACGCCATAGACATAATCTTTATCATAAACATCTTGCGTTTCATCAATGTAGTCGGAAGTAAGAGACTTATTGATATGCATGAAAAAAACAGAATTGCCATTAAAATCTACTTCTTCATATACAAAACCTTGTTTGTTAACATCCTGAATTTTAAATACTTCTTCTAAGACTGGATCCATTTCATCACAATAAGTACAATCTTTTGTCCTATAAGCAATAAAAACAGGGCCTTTACTTAAATTATCAAGCACAAAATCTGGATGAGGCTTGTCATTTGCTGTTTTAAATAAAAATTCAAGTTTTGTTACTGGTTGAAGCTTTATACAACTAAGACATGTAACGCTTACTATATCATCTAGTACTTCTTCATAAACATCTGTAAAAAGGACCATACCTGCAAAAACAGATGAAAAAACGATTACTGCTACAATCCATGTAGCGTTAAACGCTTTATCCATTCTTTCCAAGCCTCCTGAAATTAACTATGTTTTTAGGACATGCTGAAACACATTTTCCACAGTATATACATTCAGGATCACGGTTCATCTCAGGGACATCTATTGCCATGGGACACACGTTACTGCATGCATTACACTTGATGCATTCATCTTTGTTGACATCTACATACAAGTAGCTTACTTTGTTAAATGGTGCAAGCAATGCTCCTACAGGACAAAAATAACGGCACCAACCACGTTCTATTACAAAGATTAATATCAAGAATAATATGAAAATTACAAGAGCTGGATAAAAATATGAGGCCGGGACATATTTTCCAGGGTTAAGTAGCATAACTGGAATTGTTCCAAATAAAAGGCCGTTAGGACAAATATCTGTGAACATAAAACCAATTAAAAAAGGAATAATAAAAACCAAAGAGATTAAAACCACATATTTTGCGTATCGAAGCATTCTATCTGGTTTGCTTCCATCAAAGCTTTTTAACTTTGGAAACCTCTTTTTAAGATAACGCGCAGATTTTGCAGTTACTCTTTGCAACATACCTAAGGGACAAGCCCATCCGCAAACTGCTCTACCGGATAAAAGACCCACAGTTAAAAGAATTAAAAGAGGATACATTAAAAGTTGAATACTAAACGATGCGATATTTTTAGAAGCATTACTAACACTTATTTCAAGAGATCGTATCGGGCATGCAGCACTACTCGCAGGACATGCATGACAATAAAAAAATGGAAAACAAAAACCAGTTTTTATACCTACAACACCAAGATTAGCGGTGATAAAGAAAAGTATTTGAGAAATCCATCTTTTAATTTGAAGTTTCATCTCTATCTCTTTTTCTTATATATCATAATTACTGTAAAAATTGCTGCAATTAATATAGCTATTTCAAATCCAGGTGAGTCATTGTTATCTGATCCTCCATTAGTGCCATTGTCTGTAGATTTTTCAGATAAATCAACATGATAATTATCATCATCTTTTATAGTAGTCCATTCTCCGTTATCATTTACTATAAATCTATAGGTAAAATAGGTTGCACCATCAAATTTTAATGTTGCAGTTGCACTGTATTCATTCTGATTCGAAGTCTCTGACATTGATATGTTTATAGTCTCCGGGTCACAAATCCCTATATTTTCATTACATTCTTCTAACCATAAATAAACATCATCTTCTTCATCTAAATCATTTATTATACATGTAATTGTTACATCGGAAAACTCAGTTGGTTCATTTGGATCAATGGTAATATTTTCTACCGATAATTCAGCAGTTACCGTTGAAAAACAAAAGCCCAATATGATTAAGTTTACAAATAACATTGTAGTTTTTTTTATATACATCTTTTTTTTCTCCTCAATTAAACAATTTCATCTAATTTGTTTTTAATTTTGTTGTATTCTGTATAACCTCCAAACTCATGATAAATATTTCCATTTTGATCGATTAATATAAGTTTAGGAACACCTTCATTTGGTTTTAGATAATCTTGTGAAATATCTCCATTTGAATCCATACCAAAAATCCAGTCAAGTTCCATATCTAATTGTTGTTTAAACGCATCTATAAATGATTGGAGATATTCCTCTGTTTCATATTGATATACATCTACTGATATGATAACTACATCAGTATAGTTTTCAGATATATATTTTAAAACAGGCATCATATAAACACAAAACTGGCAATCAACTCCCATTAAATCAATAATTATGATCTCTCCTAAAAAATCAGATAGTTTAATGTTTTCTCCTTCTAAGGTTTTTAAGGAGAAATCAGGGGCATCTCCCCATTGTTTTGTTTCAGTACAACCTGCAAAAAAAGATATCAAGATTAAAATTAGAGAGAAAACCAAGATATCTTTAATTTTCATAGCAGTTTACTCCAAATAGATAATATTAAGTTATTAGTATGACTCAATTTTTTTCTTGAGTATTTCTTTTGGATGAGCGCCTACTAACTGGTCTATAAGTTGGCCTTTTTTAAATACCAATAATGTTGGTATGCTCATTATGCCATGATTGGATGAGGTGTTTGGATTTTCATCAACATTTAGTTTTCCAAAAACGATTTCCCCCTGCATTTCTTTTGCAAGCTCATCTATTACTGGGCCTACCATACGACATGGTCCACACCATGGTGCCCAACAATCCACTATGATCATATCATATTTTTTTACTACATTATCAAAATCAGCATCTGTTACTTCTATTGGTTTATTTGGCATGTTTTCCATATTTTTGTCTCCTTTCATGTACTTATTTTTGTATTCTTCCATTTTCTTTTTCTTTATGTCTTCTAGTTCGTTATCCATTGTTTTCTCTTAATACTTACTCTAGTATATAACGTTTGTGTAGAATATTAGCACAACCGTTAAATAATAGATACAACATATTAAAAAAACAGAAAAAAATGAAATTTATAAACCTAAACAATAGTGTCTGCTGCAACGATGTAATAAAATGTATCTTTGATTTAAATGATCTTGATATAGCCACATATAAAAAACTAAAGGAAAAAAAAGAACTGCAAGCAACTGAACTTGCAAACATTTTAAAAAAAGAAAGAAGCACAGTTTACAGATCCCTTCAAAGACTTGTATGCTGTGGTCTATGTAGTAAAAAAACAAAAACCCTTCAAAAAGGAGGATATTATCATGTTTATTCACCAGTTACAAAAAAAGAAACAAAAGAAAAAATAAATAGATGTATCGATAATTGGTATAAAAAAATGAAAGACACCATAAAAGACTTAGAAAAATAACGATTAATTATCTTGAATCCATTTACGTATTCTCAAGTAACCAATTATTTTTTCGCCATCAATCCACATAACAGGCGCCGTACGCTGCAAATCTTCAAAAACATCATGTTGTTTTGCTTGGTTTATTTGTTCTTCAGACCAATCACTTAAATCATGAGGATATGTAATAATTTGTATATCATCTTCATCTGTAATCAATTTCTTTGTTTCGTTACACTTCATGCATTTTTCTAAAGAGAATAAAATTTTTTCAGCCAATATGTTCCTCCTCCAATATTTTAATGGGCTAGATCATAACTGAATATTATACCAGGTATAACATCGTTGACCTTGCCCTTCTTTTTTATTTAGTTGACATAAGGAATGAAACAATTAAGATATAAAAACTATGGTTTAAATAAGTAAAAACAGAGTTAAAATAATTTTTTTTAAAAGATAAAATATTAGAAATCTTTATAATTTAATAATCTATTAATCTATTTGATAAGCATTTATCTAAAGGAGAAAGTGAGAGGATGGAAGATTTAATACAAACTAATAATGAATATAACACTAACAGTAGAATTAAAACTGGAATTAATGAATTAGATAATATAATAGAAGGTGGCTTTCCAAAAGGAAGCTTTGTAGTAGCAACGGGAACTGCTGGTTCTGGAAAAACAATATTTGGTTGTCAATTTATATCCAAAGGAATAAAAAATAACGAAAAGTGTTTATTTATATCTGCTGAACAAACTACAGATGAAATAGCCGATCAGGCTAAACAATTTGGTTGGGACTTTAATACTTGGGAAAACGAAGGTAAACTTCATATTGTATCACTTGTAGGAAAACAGCTTTTCGAAACAAAAGCAATTGATGAAATAAAAGAATTAATCAAAAATACCAAATATGACCGGATTGTATTTGATAGCATCACCTCTATTCTAAATGCACCTTTCTCAAGATACAATATTGCAGATGGAGCAGATAGAGGTCTTCACACAAGAGCCCTCAACGAAATAAGCAGAGCAAATATCACAGATTTTATTGATTTTATCAAACAAAATGGAATAACAACTCTGGGTGTTGCACAAAAAATTGAAGGCCTTCCAGGTGAAACAGTAGACAATGTCAGTGAGTTTAAAGCAGATGGATTAGTCGTTTTTAACTCAACTGCAGTTGGGAAAAATCTGAATAGGACAATTCAAGTAAAGAAATTGAGAAAGACAAAAATCGATGGGATACCACATAGATTTGATTTTACAGAAAATGGTATATTACTAACCGAATAAGGGGTTTAATGCCTGTTAAAGATAAAGTCGTAAGTTGGTTTATACAGAATGTAATTGTTCCAAGAAGAGAGATTATAGATCAACCAGGGTTTGTTATTACAACATTTACTGAACAAAACCAAACCACTTACTTAAGAGATCCCTTTTTATCAGAAAACTTATTTGAATTAATAGAAAACAAAATAATTGAAGAATATGGATTAAAAGGGAAAAAAGCTCTTTACTCATCAGGTAAAAAATTTGGTTATATTTATTCTTCATTGTCAAGTTTTCCAACAATAAATACTTATTCTGAAAAAGATTTTTTAGAGTTCGCGTACTATCTGGTAAGATATATTGAAGGAACTTATTCAAAACAAGCTAAGCATGAAATAAATCTCGATAAAAAACAATTTGAAGTTGATTTTAAAGATTATATTATTTGTAGACACAATGGTTTTGGACACATTATGACTGAAGGAGGCATCTCCGGGATATGGGCATATGCTATCGAAGATAAAACTGTAGAGGGTGCACAAGTAGAGTGTCAGGGAAGAGGAGATAATAGTTGTCATTTAATATGTGCACCTGAAGATGTATTAAAAGAAAGAACTAGTGACTTTTTTTGTGAACGAGACCTACCCGGACAAGCATTTAATGAGACGTATCAAACAATGAATGAAATTCGCCCTGCAACCTATTCGAATAATTCTCTAAAAAATCTTCTAGACTCAGGCTTCTTTGAATATAAAAAAGGAAAATTGACATATAAAAATATTAGATTTTTTCACTGTGAATCACATATTTTATATTTAATCGAACAAGAGCTTTCGAAATTGCCTAATGGAGAAAAGACCCTTTTTGACATATGTTTTGAATATGGGAAATATGTTAGAAAAACATATGGTGAAACAGATTACGAACAGTTTATCTCTGATTATTATCCTGCACTTGGATTTGGAGATATAACCGTTCTAGATAAGAGTGTACCAACTATTGCTTCAATATATTATCCTTGGACAGTTTTTTCAGAAGAATCTAAATATACAATCTTTAGAGGAATAATGTCAGGTATTGCATCGGATTCAAAAGGAGAAAAAATTGAATTTAACAATTACGATGTTGATATTGGCGAATATTTAACTTTAACAATTTCTCCATAATAAATTCCAATAAACTATAGTTGCATTAATACAAAACCCAATAAAAGAAGAAATGGCCAATAATAAAACTCACTGTCTACCAACACATAAGAAAGATTTGTCACATTCGTTTTTTTATTTCTTGCTTTGTAAATATAGTAAAAAGAATAAAAGAACAAAAACGTTAGTAGAAATGAATGTACTGGCAATTCTTTAATAATAACACCAAGCAGTATTGGAAAAATCGATAAAAGATTTAAAAATTGCAATATATCTAAAAATTTTTCTTCTCCAAAATAGATAGGGAAAGTTTTCAATTCTCTTTTTTTATCACTTTCAATATCTTTTATATCAAAAAAGCTTGTATTAAGTATCCATCTCAAAAATACAAAGGTAAAAAGCAAATATGTAATTAATTCAAAAGGGATTGAAAAATATATTACCGTAAAAAATACTAAAAGACTCCAAGAAACTGCTGTATAAATAGATTTGAATCCAATTATTTTCTTTGATAAATTCTTTCCTTTGTAAGTAAAAAACAAGCCAAGTATTAATAAAAAAAATCCAAATAATATACTTTTTATATTACCAAAATAACATAGTATCACGAGATAAATCAAACCATAAAAAATTGATATAAAGTAAAGAGATTTATCATAATTTTTAAGATGATTTGTCCGGTGTAAATTAGTGCTTGTATCAAATTCTAATTCTTTATACCTATTATACGCGTAGATACATTGTGTACCTAAATATACAACAAATAAAAATTCAAATTTTATGTTTACATTAAAAATAAACATCAACATTAGAACTATAGCAGATGACCCTAATGAAAGCAAATGGCCCCCATATACAAATTCACTCCAAATAAAATTTGAATATTTCACATTAACCTAATTATTTTACATTTATATAAATTATCTGATATTTTATATGAAGCTGATGAAGAGATTTCCAAGTGCAAGAAAGATAGGCCAAAAGATAAATTCTCCATCGACTACAATATTGGAAAGAGAAGTTAAATCAGTTTTAGGCTTTTTTGCTTTTTGTATATAATATGCCCCATATATGAAAAAGACAAATAAGGATATTGCAGATAACGGAGCAATTCCTAATATTATAGAGGCAAGTAGAAGAATAAAAGCCATTGAATTGAGCACATGTAGAAAAATAAGAAAATTTCTTTTACCAAAATAAATAGGCAATGTCAATAAATTTTCTTTTTTATCCGTCTCAATATCTTTGAAATCACAAAAACTTGTATTAACAAACCATCTTAGAAATACAAATAAAAGAATTACAAATAGTAATGAATTTGCCGAATATGAGCAATAGATTGCAGTAAATAATACCATTAAACCCCAGGATAAAGCTGTATATATTGATTTAAATCCAACTACCTCCTTTGTAATATCTTTAAATTTTACTGCGTATAGTAAACCACCGATAAGAAGAACCGTACCAAAAAATATTGCCTCAATGTTACTATAATATAATAAAAGAGAAAAGTAGCCAACACCATAGAATACAAGCAAGAATGGGATAAAAAATTGATATTTTTTAAGATGATTTGTTCTTTTGCTATTGTTTGTACTATTTACATCAAATTCTTTAAAATGATCGTAATTGTAAATACATTGAGTTCCTAGATAGATTATGAGTAAAAATTCCCATCTTATAAGTATATTCAACAAAATCATTGTGGAAAGTGCTATAAGAGATGTACCAATTGAAAGAAGATGTCCCCCATAAATAAACTCATCTTTAATAAAAAGTAGAGAATTGAATATTCTTTTTTGGAGATACTCTGAATTGTAATAAACAACGTCATTTACGTTGTTAATTTCATTCATTCTTTTTTCGCCTCTAAAATAGTAAACGACTTATATCAACATAAAGCCCCATATCTAGAAATTCCTACAAAATTCTAAAAAAAGCGATTTTTATGTATTTTTGATGGAAAAATGCTGATTTTGATATTTTTATAAAATATTATAGTTTAG
>CAZQEU010000009.1:0-34217 GCA_964592335.1 uncultured Thermoplasmatales archaeon | reverse complement strand
TCCCCATATCCAAGCCAGCATACACGCGCAGGAAGTCCTTCCCATGGTAAAAACTTTTCAGCTAGCCTAATCCAATTTGAAAGGACATCATCTTCTGGAAACATTTCAAGTATCGCTTTATCTGTTTTTATTATATCATCAGGATTACCAGATAGAGCAAGCCATCTAAACGGACCACGACCAACCGCAAGCATCGGTCTGACATATGCAGGTACAAAACCAGGGTATGAAAAAGCATCTTTTAAACCTGCTTTTTCTGCCTGTCCACGTAGATTATTTCCATAGTCAAATACAACTGCACCATTTTTTTGAAAATCAAGCATTGCTTTACAATGTGATTTCATGCTTTTAAGAGATAAATCAATGTATTTTTTAGAATCTTTTTTCCTGAGTTCAAAAGCATCCTTTAAAGTATCTCCAAAAAAACCTGTTGGAACATATCCCTTTAGCTCATCATGTGCACTTGTCTGATCTGTTACAACATCTGGTTTAAAACCATCTTTTACTAGTTTTGGATGAGTATCAGCACAGTTACCAAGAACTGCTATAGAAAAAGGTTCTTTGTTTTTCTTTTTTTCTTCTGCAAGTTTTACAGCTTCATCAATATCATAGAGTTTTTTATCACAAAAACCTGCTTTGATACGTCTATCTATACGTTTTTCATCACATTCAACTGCGATACATACTCCACCTGCCATCTTGACTGAAAGCGGTTGTGCACCACTCATGCCGCCAACACCACCGGTGAGAACTATTTTACCTTTGAGATCGCTTTTAAAATGTTTTTTTGCAAGAGCTGCAAATGTTTCATATGTTCCCTGAATAATCCCTTGTGTTCCTATATAGCACCAGGAGCCTGCTGTCATCTGACCATACATAATGAGCCCTAATCTTTCAAGTTCATAGAATTTTTCCCAGTTGCTCCAATGTGGAACAATATTTGAGTTAGCCATTAAAATTCTTGGAGAGTTTTTCCATGTTTTAAAAACAGCAACAGGTTTTCCTGACTGAATTACCATTGTTTCATCGTCTTCTAATCTTTTTAGAATCTCTACGATTTTTTCATATGATTCCCAGTTACGTGCAGCACGACCTGTTCCTCCATATACGATGAGTTCTTCTGGAATCTCAGCATTTTCCATGTTGTTTTCAAGCATTCTAAGTATTGCTTCTTGTCTCCAGCCCTTACATCTAAGTTTAGGCCCTGTTGTTGCCTTTATTTTGCTCCCCATAAAAATCGATTGACAGTATCAATGCTGCATACTTAAAACTTTTTTAAAATAATGTAACTAAAAAGGAAGGATTGGCTGGCCTCACTAGGAGGGGATGGGATGCACTCTAACAAAAACTACCAGCCCGATTCCTTCCATATATATCAAATAAGTAACATGTATATATACATTTCGCTAAAACTACTTAAAAATGCTCATATAAGTGAGATACTTACAACATTATTTCCACGGAGAATAATTGTTCCAAGGCGTCTTTTTGTATCGTCAAGACTTTCCTCTACCTCAGTGAGGACCATATTCATGTATTCATCGTATCCAGAAAGTTTTCCTTCGACCATTCTTCCATCTTTTAGCAGAAGAGATAGTTTCTGGTTCATTGATTTTTCTAGTACATCTAAAGGTAATGCCATGGAGAGGGTGTAATATATCATCCTTTTTAAATTATTCCCTTAAATCCCCCTTTAAAAATGGTAACAATTAAATGTAGCATGTTGATTACAGAACAGCCTGAGTTTGGGGAGGCATGAAAACCTATGTCAGATGGAAATATTGTACATGTTGTTGGTACTGGAACAATTGGGGAGCCGTTAATTGGTCTTTTATGTGATGCAAAAGAAGATTTAGGTATAGATGAAGTAACTTTTTACAAACATAGCCCTACTCTAACAGATAGACCAAAGATTAAAGGACTTACAAAGAAAGGAGCAAATCTTGCCGTAAGAGAAGACAAAACAACAGAATTTCAAGAAATTGGAATAGAGCCGATGTATGATGCAGAAGAAGCAATAAAAAGAGCATCAGTTGTAGTAGATTGTACCCCAAAAGGTACAGGTATGATGAACAAAGAAAAATACTACAACAAGTACAAAAACAAAATTAAAGGATTTATGGCTCAAGGTTCAGAGTTTGGCTTTGGAAAGATGTATGCCGTAGGAATAAACGATGAAGCTATAACTCCAAAAGACAAATTCATACACATTGTAAGTTGTAACACACACAACATTGCAGTTTTAATAAAAACACTTGCAATGGGTAAAAACAATAAAAACCTCCTAAAAGAAGGGCGTTTTCTATGCATTAGAAGAGCAAATGATATATCACAAGTTAAAAGTTTTATACCATCTCCTGAAGTCGGTGGACATAAAGACCCGACTATGGGCACGCATCATGCAGTAGATGTAAACAAACTCTATCAAACACTAGGTGTTGATCTTAACGTTTTTTCAAGTGCACTTAAGCTAAATACACAATATATGCACTGTATATGGTATGACTTAAAACTGGATTATAAAACAAACAAAGAAGAAGTAATACAAAAATTAATAGATAACCCAAGAGTAGCAGTAACTCATAAAAAATCAGCAAATTTAGTATTTTCATTTGGAAGAGAACATGGACATTACGGAAGGCTTTTAGATCAAACCGTAGCAGTTCTTCCAACCGTACATGTTGTAAATGAAAACGAAGTAGTTGGTTTTTGTTTCACACCACAGGATGGAAACTCACTTCTCAGCAGTGTCACCGCAACCGAGAGGTTCTTGTATCCTGATGAATGGGAAGAAAGAGTAAAGTGTCTATGGCCATTTTTATTACAAGAAGTTTAAAACAATATCTTTTAAACCCTTTTTTATTATCCTTTAATATTCTGATAAAATGAATGATACAGTCAAAACTATACGTGATCCGATTCATGGAGATATAGAGTTTAAAGGATTATTTCTAGATCTTTTAGAGGCACCAGAGTTACAGAGGCTGCATAATATTAAACAACTAGGTTTTGCAAACCTGGTATTTCCAGGTGGCCATCATACACGCCTTGAGCATTCTTTTGGTGCTTATCACATGGCTAAGATGGCGGCAGAGCACCTAGAGTTTAGCTCTGAAGAAAAAGAACTGATTTCTTGTGCTGCTATACTGCATGATATAGGACATGGTCCTTTTTCTCATACACTTGAGTCAATTCTTAGAGATACGTTAAATGTTGACCATGTTGATTTAACAGAAAAACTCATACTTGGAGAACACGCAATTTTTGATCATCTTGAAAAAGAATTTATTGATAATTTAACAGTTTTTGATGTTTTAAATAAACATGGGATAGACAATAAAAAAGTAGCTGAGATTATAAAGGGCACAATGGGTTCTAAAAAATATCTTTCACAGTTACTTAACAGCGCAATTGATGTTGATCAACTGGATTACCTGATGAGAGATGCCTACTACACAGGTGTTGCTTATGGCATGATCGATTACAATCGTTTTATACAAACATTAACGATTTTTAAAAATAATCTAGCTGTTGTAAAAAAAGGAGTAGGGGTCATAGAAAATATACTCATGGCTAGAACCCTTATGTATTCCTCAGTTTATTTTCATAAAACTGTGAGAATCGCAGAGTTGATGCTATCCAAAGCAATAGAGCTTGTAAAAAATGCTGACCCATTTGAATTGTTTAAACTCACCGATGGAGAGATGATAAATGAACTTAAAAATATGGGAGAACTACAACGAGAAATTGCAACACGGCTAAAATATAGAAAACTCTATAAAAAAGCATATTCTCTGAATCTAAATGAACTTGATGAAAATCAAATAAATGTTGTGAAAAAACTTGATGATCCTTTTTTTAGAAGACAAAAAGAAGTAGAATTTGAAGAAAAACTTGGTATTCCCAGTGGAAAGATAATAATAGATGTTCCACAAACTGAGCTTCATTTATCAGAACCCCGTATAGACAAGACAGATATCCAGATTATTGATGAAAAAAAATTACATACTTTTGATGAATATACCCCTGTTGGTGGAGCAGTTAGATCAAGATCTGTACCTGAATGGGTTGTTATGATTATAGCAGATGAAAGCTATAGAAATAATATATCTGAAAAAGCTGAAAAAATCTTGTTTAATTAGCATCCAATTATAAGGAGAGAATGGGAGAACCGAAGGTGGTGAGGAGAGATTAAGAAAAAATATTCTAAATCAATTAGCTCCCCCATTCACTAAAAATATATATCGGAGGTGTGTATATAAATCTTATTATAGAATTATCGCCTTTTATCGATATTTTTCTATTTATCCTAATTTTTACACTAATAAAAATAATTATAGATAGCATTTGATAATTTTAAAAAAATAAATTGATTTTTTCCTCTTTCTAAATCAAAATTTTAAAAAATATTATTATTCCCAAAACAATTATCACAAGACCTATAGCCCTTCCAAGCTTATCCTCGTTTATCTTATTTGCATAGTTCGAACCTACCATCGCTCCAAAAACCGCTCCAATCCCTGCATACAATATTCCATCTACAAAATACTCATTATTTACAAAATGAACCGCTCCACCAGTCGCTGCAATAAACATCATCATCAAAAGAGAAGTACCTATCGCAAAATGTACATCATAAGAAAGAACTAAAACCAGAAGTATTGCCATAAAACCGGCTCCACCAATCCCTGAAAAACCACTTATTAACCCTATCAAAAAACCTATCAATATAAATGAAATCGCCAGGTTATTCTTAATTATTTTAAAACTTATTTTGGAATTTATAAGATCTATATTTTTTCTAATTCCATTTTTTAAAAAATTTATACCCAATATTACTAAACCAGCCCCAATTATCAGATTCAACCAGGATTCAGGCATCTGAGATGTGTATCTACTACCGATAAGGGTACCAAACACCCCTGAAACTATAAGAGATATACCTGGTTTTATATCAACTTTCTTTTTTCTTAGGAAATTAAAACCTGCGACACCACCTATTATAGTATCTATAATAAGGCTGGTTCCCACTGCCTCAGGGATAGGTCTTCCAAGAAAAACTGTTATACAAGGTATAATAATTATACCTGCAGTACCAGAACCTATCCCTAGGATTAATCCACTTCCAAAACCAGATACAATCAACAACAAGACAAATAGGTAATAATCCATAACAAAAGTTAATATCAGATTTTATGATAAATAAATTCCTTTTTTATCAAACAATTTTTTCCGATGAGTTTTTAACCAAGTTATAATTTTCAATTGATGTGAAAATTAGAGAATACCTTAAACTTGCACGTTCATTTAATGCTGTTTTAACCGGTGTAAGCCCAGTAATGGGTGCAATAGCAATGCAAAATTATGATATTTTAACGCTATTTCTTTTGTTTATAGCAGGCTTTTTGGGACATACTTACGGTTTTGTTCTAAATGACATAATTGATTATAAAATCGATAAAAGCTCAAAAGAGATAAGTGATAGACCCCTTATAAGTGGCACAATATCTATTAGAAAAGCATGGATTTTTGCAATTATATCAATGCTTATTTCTTTTTTAATAGCAGGTTACATCGCTTATGACACAGGGTTATATTTCCCGATAATAATGCTTGGACTATCGGCATTATTTATAACAATATATGATTTTATAAGCAAAAAAATACCAGGTATGGATATTTTTGTTGCACTCGGGATATTCTTCTTAATTTTATACGGTGCTACAACAGTTACAGGAAACATTAGAGATATTACAGATTTAGCATGGATAGTATGTATACTTGGTTCGATACAAGTCTTATTCATGCAGTTTATTGCAGGTGGCCTTAAAGACATCGAAAATGATTATAAAATGGGTGCAAACACCTTAGCAGTAAAATTAGGTGTACGAGTAAATAAAGGAAAACTTAAGATATCAAATAGTTTTAAGGCACTGGCATATGGAATTCAAATAATAGATGTAATCGTTGTGTTTATCCCATTTTTTATAGTATGGGGTATAAACAGTTTAACGACATTTCAGTATATACAATGGGCAATAATCATACTCATATCAATTCTAATGTTTGCTATATCAAGCAAGCTTCTTTCAATGGAAAAATTTGAGAGAGGAAAAGCTAGAAAATACATTGGAAGCCATTATATGATAAATTTTATGATAGTACCTATTATGCTTATGAAACTAAATACTTGGGCAGGAATACTTATGTTCTTCCCGCTTCTAGGTTTCATCTTAAATAATCTAATTTTGCATGGAACACTCATGCAACCCAAAACAATGTAAAGAATCTAAAGTGTTTTCGGCTGCACTGTTTTACCATATATAAGCCAATTAAAAAATACAAACCATACAAATGGAAATATTATCAAAAATAACCCAAGATAATACCCAATAAAAGCCATCAACATAACCGGCACAACAGAATATCTTAAAAACGCTTGTATGCTTATCAATTTCCTGAGTTTATCTCTATTAAATGTTTTTAAATTCAACATTTTAACAGATGCATAAATCACACCAACAAACATTAAAAACATAATTACAGGTTGCCATAAATAATAAGGGAAATCTTCAAAAAACAAAAGTGGTACAAACATAAAAAAAGTTGAACATCCTCTTAAAAATAAACCAAGAACTTTAAAAGAAATAGGTACGTACAATTTTTCATTGACTTTTACACCTAATTTTATTGCAATATTTTTAGCACCAAGCTTGTAATCGTGATCTGCATCTTTTAAACCTCCAATAACAGAGTTCATATATAAAATCTGAATAAAAGTAACAATTGTAATAACCCACGTTAAACTACTAATCTTATCTGAAACAACCCTGGCACCAAAAATACAATATAAAGAAGTTGCTAACGCCACAAAAAGATCGGAGCCAATTATTTTTTTACCATAAAAATTGTAAACAGTAGTTAATACAGCTGCAACAAACAAAATAAGTAATGCATCATAACTAAAAATAAAATAATTTTCTAACATAGCCCATAGTATAACAACATAAGCAAGAACAGCTGATACAATTGATATGTACAAGGCATGGCTTTTAGGTATTGTACCTTTAACCAATGGCCTTTCAGATATTTCTTTTGATAAACTATCTGTTGCCACATCTGCATAATCATTTAAAACAAAACCAAATAAAGTTGCGAGTATACCAATTAATATCAAAAGAAAAATCTTTGATGGAGCAAAAACACCTACGGATAATGCACCAAAAACTGCAGTAATACAATATGCTCCCCACCCTGGAAGACGTACTAATTTCAAGTACTCGGTAAATAATGCCATTAATAACTAGAAATCCATTGGATATATATCTATTTTATCCGATTCTCCTTTTTTTGCAAATATTTAAAAAACAAAAAAAACATCTAAAAAAGTGATCAAAGTGAAAAAAAATATAAAAAAAGCAGAAAAAATCACTCCAAAAGATGATGCTTTTCATGGGTCAAAAAAACATTGGGCTGCAGAATGGTGGTACTTTGATGGTATTTTTGACAATGGCTACAGCGTACATGCGGGATTTAAAACTTATTCTAAAAAAAATCATGGCTTTGTATCACCGATAATAGAGTTTTACAAGGATGGGGAGATAGAAGAGAGAATTGTTAAAAGATACCTCTTTAAAAATTTCGAAACATCTCATAAAAAACCAATTGTAAAATTATTTGGTAAAAAGATAATCGAGTTTGATATGGAGAAATATAAAAAAAATAACGAGTGGATATATTATATTGATTTAGATCTAGGTAAAAACAAAGTTAAATTAGAATTTAATGGTCTGACTGAAGGTTTCAAATATGTAACAGAAAATGAATCTTGGACAGTAGCGCAACCAAAATCTACTGTATCTGGAGAAATAGTATTAAATAACAAAAAAATGAAGGTAAAAGGAACCGGTTATCACGATCATAACTGGAATTATAATCTTATTACCATTATGAACGGCTGGGGTTGGTATTGGGGCAGAGTCACAAGCAAAAAATATAATATAGTTTGGGCAAACATTATGAAAAACAAAAAAGAAGGGGAGTTACTTGCAGTAGTGAATATTGACAAGAATGGTTATTATATGATAGATCCGCAGAAAATCGAGTTTAAATCAGAAAAATATATACTTGATCATAAAAGGAAAACACCCACATATTTTATTTTAAAATTTGAAGATATCGTAAAGAATAGAAAAATTAAAGCAGAACTTAAAATGCAGTCTTATATGACACATTTTAATAATGTTTTAATAGCACCCTATTGGAGATATCATGTTAATTCAGAAGGATTTATTTCGATAGATTCTAAAAAAGAACAGATAAATAAAAATCAAATAATGGAGCTTTTAAGATTTAGTTAAATAATTGGATAGAGGGATTAAGATAAAATATGATGTAATAATAATTGGAGCAGGCCCTGCAGGTTCTACTGCCGCAAAATATCTTTCTGAAGAAGGGTTAAAAGTTTTATTGGTTGATAAAAGCAAATTTCCAAGAGTAAAAGATTGCGGCGGAGGGGTACCTGCAAAAGCATTTAAACATTTTCAATATCTGAAAGAAAACAACCTTGTCGATTCATTTTCTTATGGTGGTATTGTATATCCGCCATCCAGATCATTTGTTTTCAAAGAAGAAAGAGAAGAACCAATTATTGGAATGGTTATAAGAGAGAAATTCGATCATGGGCTTGTAAAACTTGCGATAGAAGCTGGAACAGAATTCAAAGACAACAAAAGAGTCGTTGACATAAAAATACAAAGCGATAAAGCAATAGTTATTTTTGATGATAAAAAAACAGCAGAGTCAGAAATAATAATTGGTGCAGATGGTGTATATAGCCTGGTTGGGAAAAAAACAGGTTTAGTAGAAAAAAACAGAGAAGTGAGTCTATCTCTTTACTCAGAAATACCACTAGATGAAAAAACAATGGATAAATATTTTACAAAAAAGAGATATGGTCATATGCATGTAAAAATTATGGGTCTTGCAGGTTACGGGTGGGTTTTTCCTAAAAAAAATTCTGTAAATATTGGACTGGGAGAATTTAAAATTAAAAAGAAAACAAATGTAAAAGTTAACTTAAAAGAATATTTTGTTAAATATATCCAACTGCTAAAAGATGATTCAATCATACCTTCTGATTTAAAAGTCCCAGAAATTCATGGAGCAACACTTCCATCTCGCTATGTTGAAAAATCTTATTCAGAGAGAGTACTTTTAGTAGGTGACGCAGCAGGATTAATTAATCCATTTACTGGTGAAGGAATTGATTATGCAATGTTCTCTGGAAAAATTGCTGCAGAAACAATTACTGAAAGCCTGAAGAAAAAAGATACTAGTGCTAATTTTTTATCAAAATATCAAAAAGCATGGATGAATAACTTTGGAAAAGATCTGAAAGTGTTTTTAAAATATGCATCTTCCTGGGGAGGGGAAGACGAAAAATTTCTTAAAATGTTAAAAAGAGATGAAAAATTATCAAGTATGTTTGTGGATATTGCTTGTGGAAATCTTAGTATTTATGAAAACAGAACCAAATTAATTATTAGGTATTTTTACTGCTTCATTAAAAACATATTTAAGAAATGATAATAAAGAGTATAATGTTACTATTTTTTGCAGTATTATCATGGCTGAAAAAAATATTTGTATTATTGGTGCTGGAATCGGAGGACTTACAGCAGGAGCACTACTATCAAAAAAAGGATATAAAGTCACTATTTTTGAAAAAGAACAAATGACTGGTGGAAGGGCTTTAACATTTTATGGAGATGAGATTAATCTAAAAGAGTACAGAAATCTCCTCACTCGTTTTAATATGAACCTTGCCTTTTCAGAACCATCAATTGAGGATATTTTTTCAAAAAAAAAGCTCGAAGGATACAAACTTGATCTAGGTTATCATGCGATAGGAGGAGGAGTACTCTCAAACGTAAATAGTGTTCTTTCAGATTTTGATGAGCATGTAGATTTTTTAGAATCATATGTAGGCTTTGTGGATAAAAACGGACATAACTATCCATTTCTTTCAAAACTAGATAAATTAAAGATACTTCCAAATATCCTAAAGCTTCTTTTTGCAAGTGAAAAAACTCTCAAAAAACTTGATAGTGTATCAATGACTGATACAATTAAACAATATGGCAAAGGAAAAATGAAACTTATACTAGAGGTTTTTTCCAGATCAATTACTACTCTAAACAACCTTGATAAAATATCAACAGGTGAGATGTTTCGTGCTCAGAGAAACCTGTACAAAGGCTCAAAACCAGTGGGATATCCAATTGGTGGAATGCAGAGCATTTCAAATAAGTTTGAAGATATCATAAAAAAGAATGGCGGAGAAATACTGCTTGGTAAAAAAGTAGATAAAATCTTAATAGAAGACGGGGAGGCAAAAGGAGTTATGTCAGATGGAAAAAAACATTACTCTGACTTTATTGTATCAAATATTCTCGTTCAGGACCTTTTTAAAATTGTAGATGAAAAACATTTTCCAAAAGATTATGTTAAATATATACGATCTTTGATAGGTACAGGTAGTCTTTGTGCATATTATTCTATAAAAAATATACCCTTAGAATTTATTGGTAAAACATTTCATTTTCTTGAAAGAAATGTAGGTGTTGATGGAGATGACGCAGTGGGAATGATTGATTTTATGTCTTCTTCAGAAAAATCAAAGCTTAGTCCAAAAGAAGAATTCCTTGTTCAATCCTATATCATATGCACACCAGATGAAGCAAAAAACCCGCTTGTTCTCAAGAAACTACGTAACTTACTTGACTTGAATCTAAAACGTTTGATACCTGATTATAACTCTAATCTTAAATGGGCTATTTATCCTGCAATTTGGCATCTCGATGGTGTTGCAAAAACAATTGAAAAAGATAAACCAGAAATTAAAACACCTGTAAAAAACCTTTTTTTAGTAGGCGATTGTGTCAAGGCACCAGGGATAGGCTTTAACTGTGCTCTAAACTCTGCAAGAATACTTTGCAATGATATTATCAACTAAATTGTAGAAAAAAACCTGTTTTTTAAATAAAAACAAAGGTTAAGTAGTAAATTTTTATATTAATGTTTTATGAGTAACCCTCCTATACAAGGTAAAATACCTGGTAAATGGACAATGAAAGAGCCTTATGACAAATCAAGGTTTCTTTCAAAACAAGCTCGTGCAACAATTGATCTTCTAAGACCTTTTACACTTGCAGCACCATTTATTGTCTCCATGTCTATCATGGTTGCAAGCTTATTATATAATAATAGAGCACCTTACAACATATCTATACCAGAGGATTGGTGGATCACAGTAGGACAAGCAGCTTTTACTATAGCACTTGTAAATGCTGCATCAAATGCACTTAACCAAGCAACAGATGTTGAATCAGATAAGATATCAAAACCATACAGACCTATACCCCGGGGAATAATTAAAGCAGAGAGTGCACAGAGCCTGGCATATATCCTTTATCTTTTTGCTCTACTTAGAGCTGTAACAATCAATTTTTGGTTTGGATTCTTCGTTTTTTTAATCATGATATTTACAGTTATGTATTCTCTACCACCACGTATGAAAAAATATCTTTTTATAAATCAGATATGGATAGCAGTACCGCGAGGGATGTTTGGAATTATGGCAGCATGGAGTGTTTTTGTACCAAAAGGATCCGACCCTTTCCAAGCCTTACCTTTGATAATAGGGGGAGTAGCAACAACATATCTTATAGGAGCAATGTCTACCAAGGATATAACAGATTCAGAAGCAGATAAGGCGACAGGGACACATACTCTAATAAACACAATTGGTATCAAAAAAACAGCACTTGTATGCCTACCTTTTATGTTATTTCCATTCTTATTTATATTTATGTTTACATACTCAGATATAATAGATCCTATCTACAACACCTTAAGCCTGTTTATTCTACTCAGCTTATTCATCTTTTATCTAATGATGCGAGGTACAGAAAGCAAAACACTTGAAAACATACATGCATGGTCTGTTATGTATATCCAATACATATTTTTCGCATTGAGTTTCTCAATTTTAACAATATTTTACCCTGAGATAATAAAAATATTCTAAAAATTACGGATAAAGTTAATATAATAAATATTCCTTACTTTTGAACCATGGAAAAGAAAACAGTATTTTTAGAATTACCTTGTGAACTAATTGAACAAATAGATAAAATAAACAATACCGGAGATAGATCCTCTTTTATAACAACGCTTTTAGAAAAACAAGTAAGAAAGGCAACAACAAAAGAAACTGATACAACACAAAGCTTGAAAACCACTATGCACACAGATCAAACTACAGGATTTTCTGCAGAGATAGGAGTTACTGATAACAATGGAACATTGCTTGGAAACTTTGATTTGAACACAGTAGAAGGTTTTGAAAAACTAGCAAAAAAAATAGAAGAAGTATCAGAGGACCCCGTAGTCAGGATAAGAGCCAGAAGATGGCTATAAAAAAAATATTTTTTCCTTTTATTAGAAATTATTTTATAGGCAGTTTTTGATTTCATAATCTGTGAGGAGTAAAAAATAAATGAAAGATCTTTCACAAAAAGAAAAAGATTTAGAAGAAATCTTTGAGCACATTCAAAAAATCAGACAAGAACCTCAGTCTACAAACAGTGAGTTAGAACCAGTTGATATAATAAAAAATAGTACTGGAAAAGTTGCAGGGGCACTAACAGGAGAGGATATTTCACCTGAAGACATATTTGAAGTAGTAGGACCTATAGATGAAACACAAAAAGATTTAGAAGAACCTATTTCAAAAATGACACTGGGTCTTGGCTCTGCAGGTGTCTGTGATATATGCGGTGAAAAAATTGTTTTTGAAAAAAACCTTGCAGGTCTTGTTGTAAGTGACAAGTTTTTTGCTTGTGAAAAATGCTGTCAAGACGCATCAAAAAAGAATCTGGATACGTGGACTGAATCAAAAAATGCAAAACCCGAGGACGTCCGACCTATTGCTTTTTGGCTTATGCAACTGAAAAATAAGAACAGGTTAATGTAAAATAAGTATGTCGGAGGTGGGATTTGAGCCCACGACCTCCTGATTTCTTAGCGCCTAAAAGGCAGAACTGAATTCTCGAACCCTTTCAGCTGAGCTTATGAGTCAGGCGCTCTAACCAAGCTGAGCCACTCCGACAAAATATTTTTTCGGCAGAATAGCGAAATAAAGAAATCCTATTTAAAAACTTTCAAACAAAATTCTCATTTATCATAAGATAATTTTTACCACGCAAGCATATCGTTTTTATTTTTTCTTTTTTTGCTCTACTGCGTAGTTCTTTGTCATTTGAAAAAACAACACCCTCATTTTTTTTTGCAATAGATAGGACTGCATCATCTGCATCATCTATCTTAGTGTTAATTATTTCAAAACCATTTGCAAGTTTTAAAGCTGGTTTTGCAATTAATTTCTTTTTACCTTTCGAATTATTTTTCAAAAAACTTAATTCATCAATCACCGAAGAAGGAACCACTATTTTGTAACTACCTAAAAGTCTTGTTAGTTCATTTTCTAAATCAATTGAAAACTCAAAAAGCATCATAATAGCACTAGTATCAATAACTACTGTTTTTATGCTTCTGATTCTGTTGCCTGTATTTCCCCATGACCTATCAGATGCCATCTTCCATCTATCCTTCTGCTAATGGCAATACGCTGTCCATTATTTGCACAAACAGGAAGCTTTAGTTTAACTGTTACTACTTTATCACCATGAGAAGATCCCTGGACGATACCCACGGTCGTAGCTGTTCCAATAGTAAGCATTAATGGCTCGTTTGTCTTAATCGGCTCAACGTTTTTTTCTTCAATGGTACCTACCACTCTTTTTAAAAGATTAATTGATAAATCAAAATTATCCATTATCGGTGGAAGCTCATTTTTTTTACCTATTACTTTTCCAGCATATGAATCAGATTTTGTACGAGCAGGATCAAGAGTTGTACCAATTGCTATAAGCCCACCTGGTTTTGCTTCAGACACTGATTTTCCACCAGTAAAAAGTGAATCCACTCTAGTAGTTATACTTTCTATCATCTTCTTTCCTTCTGACTCAGTACGTCTACCTGGACATATCTCTATTTCATCACCTTTTCTAAGAACCCCCTGGATTAGTGAACCCCCGATGACACCGCCTTGTAACTCAGTCGGCCGGGCACCTGGTTTATTTATATCAAAACTACGGGCTGTATACATAAGAGGTGGTTTTTCAAGATCATGATCAGGTGTTGGAATATGTTCTTCAATAGTCTTTATTAAAACATCTATGTTGATATCCTGATGTGCACTAACCGGGATAATTGGTGCTCCCTCTGCAACTGTTCCTTTAACAAATTTTAATATCTGCTCATAATTTTTAACTGCATTATTCTCTGTTACCAGATCTATCTTATTCTGGATTATAACAATATTTTTAATACCTGCAATATCAAGTGCTGTAAGATGCTCACGTGTCTGTGGTTGAGGACATGGCTCATTTGCAGCAATTACTAATACTGCTCCATCCATAATAGCTGCACCAGAAAGCATTATTGCCATAAGGGTTTCATGCCCTGGAGCATCTACAAAAGAAACAGAACGTAAGAGTTCTGCTTTACCACCGCATTTAGTACACTTTGGTTTTGTACAATAACAAGCAGGCTCCTCGCAACTTGGGCATTTATAAAAAGCAGCATCAGCATAACCAAGTTTTATTGAAATACCACGTTTGAGTTCTTCTGAATGCTCATCAGCCCATTTACCTGTAAGACGCTGAGTAAGAGTTGTTTTACCATGGTCAACATGACCTATCATACCAATATTTATCTCAGGTTGTTTTACAAGACTCATTTATTGTTCCTCTTTTTTCTCCTCTTCACCACTTTGTCCTTCTTTTCCTTCAGATTTTTCATCTTCTTTTTTCAAAAGATCATCTATTGATTTTGAACTATGTTTAGTAACTTTCATATTAACTTGAACAATATCAAGACTAATTGTATTACCACGTATTGATTTTTTCCTTCTCATACCATTTTCTGGTGCATGAAAACCTTTGCTTTCACTTAATAATACCTTTCTACGTCTAACACCAGATAGATCATTTCTCATAGCAAATCCATCTTTGTCAGTTCCACCTGTAATCTTAAGTTTATATCCTGGAAGATTCACAAATATTCCATCTACTTCATCACCTATCTTTTTTCCAACAAGAGCATTTGCATGATGCCCACTTACTTGTACTTGATGTGACTTTCCCTTTTTTGTATCGTTTACTACTACTTTGAACTCAGCCATATTTTTCACCATTAATCTAAGTTTATTTAATGTTCTAACTTTTTCTCGGTAACAAGATTATATATTAATAATTTATTGGTAGAAATCAAATATATGCTCTAATGTGCTCTTTTATTTAATAAATTATAAATATGAAACCAGTATTGCTCAGCTTTACATTCGCTATTAATTCTGGGGGAGAGTAAAAATGGCAGAATTTATATGGTACTGGAAAAAAGGAAATAGCAAAGTATTTACCCGTGACACAGAGGTTGCTGAGAGAGCAATGAGAAGTGGAAAACTTGTTATGGGTATGAAAGCAAAACCAAGTATACAAAAATTTTAAAAGAAAAACTTTTTAGAGGGGGTTTTTCTTTTTCAACACAAGTTTTTTAGATAGAAACTATATACGCAGTTGGTATTATGACTGATTTAGATTACAAAAATTTACTTAAAAGAGTCGTTGAAAGCACTCCTAAAAGGGAAGTAGAGGAAGATCGGTTTAAACTTCCTAAAGCAGAGATATTCTATGAAGGAAATACAACTGTTATAAAAAATTTTGATAAAATAACTGATGCCGTAAATAGAGACCCAGATCTTGTTTTAAAGTTTTTATTAGGCGGTCTTGGAACAGCAGGAGAAATAACTGGAACAAGAGCTGTTTTCCAAGGCAAGATACCTGCCAGAAGCATTCAGGATAAAATCAAGGATTATATTGATACTTATGTAATGTGTTCTGAATGCAATAGACCTGACACACATCTTGTTAAAAAAGGACGTCAGACTTTGATTCGCTGTGATGCATGCGGTGCTTTTAGATCAGTTAAATCAAGGAAGAAAAAAACTGTTAGGAAACCTTCAGAGTCATTAAAAGAAGGTGCAACACTGGATTTAACAATTAAAGATATTGGCCGCAAGGGCGATGGTATCGCATATCATGATAAATACACAATTTATGTTTCAGGTGCTGTAAAGGGAAATAAAGTTAAAGTAAAAATAGAGAAGATATCTGGTACTGTGGCATTTGGCAGGATCGTACAGGTGTAACTTTTTTATACATATACACCTGCATATACACCTGCAGGAAATTAGCGAAAATTATATAAATTAAATGCTACATTCTATCTATGTTTGTCAGACAAATGATGTCGTATGTCATTTGTTAGGCATATTGCCGACATTGATTTGATGTCAATCTGACAACTTAAACTATATGTGAGGAGAAAAATGGATACTCAAAGGATAACAATAAGATTACCCCAGCGCAATATACACTCTATAGATCTTTTCATTAGAGCTGGGGAGTTTGCAACAAGATCAGAAGTTATCCGACATGCTGTAAATGATTTTATCAAAAGATATGCCGACAATCTAATTGAACAGGCAGATAAAATCAAAAAGGTCCAAGAATTGGAACAAGCAGTCGAATCCATTGAACCTTATATGAAAAAATAAAGTTTAAACTATGGAGGGGATGGGATGCACCCCTAATCGAAGGGCGCCAGGGGATGGGCGTCCTTCAAACTACCAGCAAATTTAGGAGGAATGGAGTAATATGGGAAAAAATAACAATATGGAAGCTTTTATAAAAGATGCAGTTAGCAATAAAATGGAAGAAGAAAGCAGGTTAAATATAAATGGTGAGGATATGTTCGGCACACCACGTATCACAATCATTGGATGTGGTGGAGCAGGTGGAAACACAGTAACAAGATTAAATAAACTCGGTGTCAAAGGCGCAGATACAATAGCGATTAATACCGATAAACAGGCACTTGATCTTGTCGAGGCAGATCATAAGATTCTTATTGGTGGAAGAATGACCCGTGGTCTTGGAGCGGGTGGTTTTCCAGATGTCGCAGAGCGTGCAGCTCGCGAATCCCAACATGAAATAGAAGAGTTAGTAAAAGACTCCGATTTAGTATTCATCACTGCTGGTATGGGTGGAGGTACTGGAACAGGTTCTGCACCAGTTGTAGCAGAAATTGCAAAAAAACACAATGCAGTTGTAACTTGTATGGTTTCTACTCCATTCAATGTTGAGCGTGCCCGTCTCATAAAAGCAGATGAGGGGCTTGACAGTTTAAGAATAAAAGCAGACAGCACCGTTGTTTTAGATAACAACAGGCTACTTGAGTTTGTACCAAACCTACCAATTAATCAAGCATTCTCTGTAATGGATCAAATGATTGCAGAAACAGTCAAAGGATTATCAGAGACAATAACAGTTCCATCTTTGATAAACCTTGATTATGCAGATATGAAAGCTATAATGGACCAAGGTGGCCTATCAGTTATGCTTTGGGGCGAAGCAGAAGAAGGTGCAGGCGTTGATGAAATAGTACAGGAAGCACTAAATCATCCATTATTAAATGTAGATTACAAAGGTGCAACCGGTGCACTAGTACATATAACAGGTGGACCAAATATGAGTCTAAAATATGTACAAGACGTTGCAAAGTCACTTACTGAAGACTTGGACTGCTATTCAAATGTCATACTTGGTGCAAGAGTAATTCCTGAGTTTGAAGGAAAATGCCGTGTGATGGCCATTATGACTGGTGTACAATCACCAAATATACTTGGACCAAGCAGCAATGCAATCGCAAAACAAGCTCCAGCTGCAGTACCAGTTGCTAAAAAAAGTGTAGACATTGATTTTGTACGTTAAAAAAACAAAATCTTTTCTTTTTTTAATTTTTTATTATTGTTCCATTGAATTTTTGATCAGTTATTGCTTTTTCTAGTTCATCAAGTTGTTTACCATTTAAAACAAAAGTAGGAATCTTTGCTTTATGAATTATTGCAAGAGCAGGACCATCTATTACAGTATTTTTCCCAGCAGTTTTCCACTTAGTGCCTTGCTGCTTTATCAAATCACTTATTTTAATTTCACTATATTTTTTTGCATCTGAGAATTTATTTGGATCTTTATTATATACTCCATCAACATTAGTTGCGATTATAAATTTAGAAGCACATGTTTTCTCTGCAAGCTCTGCTCCAACCATATCTGTACTATGACCTGGTGTCGTGCCACCCATTACAACTATTTTTTCAGGCATATTTTTTGCTTCATCTGTTGATTCTGGGATAGGTATATTTGAATTTTCAAGTTTATCTGTAAGAGTCTTTGCGTTTTCACGTGTTACATTTATTCCAATACTGTCAAGTTCTTCTTCAGACAGGTTTTTTTCTCTACCTTCTTTAATTAGTTTCCTTGCTTTTTTCCCTCCGCCTACTACTAGATATATCCTATAGGTTTTGGAGGATTTTTGTAGAATAGAATTTAATTCTTTAAAAAAAACATTTTCAACTTCTCCTGAAAAAAGTACTGACCCACCTATTGAAATTACTACAGTTTCCATTATTGAAGAGGAATACGTAAACTATTTATTAGTATTGTTAAAACAAAAAAAGAAAAAATTATGCTACTTCTGGACCTGATTCAGCTTTGCTAGGTTTTTGACCAAGTTTTACCTGTGGAAGTGGTATTGGTGGTGGAAGAGTCAAATCTTTTGCAATGCCTACGGCTTGTGGGACACATGCATGCATAATTGCTGTGTGTACATGACTTGCTATCTCGTTTGGCATTTTTTTTGAACTATTCCAATCATCTACAATTTTTTGAATCTTTTCATGCTCAATCATAAGTGATCCTTCGATTTTTATCATACCAACAGAGCTATAACTTGCAGTATATTGAAATTCAATCATACCTTGGTTGTTTTCTTCATATGAAACATGTGTAAATGAGCTGTTATGATCTATCCTTACTTTTTTCGGTCGCTCATTTGGTTTAATATATCTTCTTGCCTCAATTGCTTTTAGATTTATGTTTCTAATTTTCATAAGTATAAACCCATAACCAGCATCATGTTTTTACATGTTTCGCTAATTAAAAAATAATCTTATAAATCTAATATAACAAAATCAAGCAGGCATAAACCAAAATTATATATGACATAATATATTTATGGTTTTTTAGTTTAAATATTAGGGGAAAAATATTTTATGAGAAAAAAAATAATAATATCAATAATGGCTTTAATGATGCTATCAATAAGCTTTAGCCAAGTTTTATCAACGGAAATATCCAACGAAAAAAACATTTTTTACAACTTAGAAACAAACATTATACATGTTGATAAAAACAATACAGCAGGGCCATGGACTGGAAGTATGCAACATCCCTATCAAACTATATCTGAGGCTGTAAACAATGCTGAAAACGATGATATAATAGATGTTTCAAAAGGTATTTATCAAGAACAAATAACCATAGACAAATCATTATGGTTAATAGGTGAAGACAAAGATAAAACCATAATAGATGCACAATACAATGAATTCGCAATTAACGTTTTATCTGATAAAACAAAAATAGAAAAGTTTACTTTTATAAATTCTGGTGGCTACAAAGAAAACTCAGCAATTAAAATAAATGGAGACTATAACAAAATCTCAGATTGTATAATTAAGATGACAAGAGTAGGCATCCTTTTTAACAATACATCAAACAGCATGTTGGAGAATTGTTCTTTATATCTAAATGGTAAAGGAGTTTTTTTAAAATCAAGTAATAACATACAAATCATAGATAGCGAGTTTTGCCACAGCTCGATTGGAGTAAGTTCTAAGAAATCAAATAATATTGAGATCAAAAAATGCTATATACATGAAACAGGGACAGGATTATTTTTCAATAAAAGCTCAGATGTAAAAATAGTAGACTGTGCTATATGTGACAACAATGATAATGGGGGAGGATGTGTTATGTATAAATCAAATGATTTTGATTTTATAAACTGTAATATTTTACATAACGGCTTTGGCGTACTTCTTAGAGACTCTACAAATCTAAACTTGGGTTACTGCAATATCGAAAATATAACACATTATGGTGTATGGGCACATAAAAATGTGGGAGAAATAAAAATAAACAAATGCAACCTGGTAAATAATTTTAGACATGCTATATCTATGTCTAGTGGCAATATACAAGTTAAAAAAAGTAATCTTTACAATAATCAAATTGACTCAGTAAACATTAGAAACTCTTTCTGTGATGCCAGATTTAATTGGTGGGGTAGTGCTTTAGGACCATTATTTAACTATGGTTTCAGACCAACAAATGCTATTAAAAGAAGCTTTGGAAAACTAAAGAGGTTACCATGGAGCCTAAATCCATATAAACAAGCCGGAGCAGATTGGGTTGTCAAAGACATATTTTCAAAAACAAATGTGTCTGGATACGAAGATAATCCAATAGAGCTTAATGGAATTGATACAGACAATGATGGACTACCTGATTGGTGGGAAGAGAAATATGATGAGTTTAATTCAAGTGTTTGGAATGACCACATAAATATAGACAATGATGAAGACGGGTTGAATAACTTTGAGGAATGCTATGCATATAACTGGGGTGCAGATCCCAATAAAAAAGATATTTTCTTAGAGTTTGACTGGACAAGATCAAAAACAGAAGCCGCATCAAATATAATACCTGAAAAATATATCGAAGAGATACAAGAGCGTTTTGAAGAACACAACATAAGCTTGCATATAGACAACGGAGAGTTAGATGGCGGTGAAGAAATACCATATATTACAGATTTTGATTTTGATATGTTAACTAATCTATACTGGGATTATTTTTTACACAACGATCTGAACAATCCTCGTAAAAACATATTTCACTACGGTCTAATATGTGATAGAGGACCTGGTAGTGGTTTTGCTTTTATGGGCTGGGGACATCTAAATGGTTTTTGCATATCTGCAGATGTACTTTCAAAAGGAAACCCAGATATATCACGTGGTAGATTAATTGCAACAGGTAGCATGCATGAACTTGGTCATACACTGGGCTTGTTTGTAGATGATTTCAAAGGAATCGACAATCATGCCACCGTAAAACCAGGATACAAAGAATTCTGGATATATCGAAACTATAAAAGCTGCATGAGCTACCAATACACATATTTTATACTTGATTACTCAGATGGCGATAATGGAAGAGTAGACTTTGATGACTGGAATAATCTAGAATATACTTTCTTCAAAAACACACATTTCGAATGGCCAAAAGATTAAATCTTATTTAATTTTTTGAAATATCACATATTTACCAAATTAAGTAATTTAGAAAGATAAATAAATAGCTATAATTATGACCATGATGGGGAGTTTTTAAAATGAAGAGATTAATCCTAGCAATAATTGCAGTATTTATGATAGTTGTGGGTAGTGCCATGCTAGTCAGCGGGCAAGAAATTGATATAGAAATATCTACAGAAAGCAACGCAATTTCTGTTCTTGAAACGATAACACCAGAGGATGATTTAACTACAATGCTGATATGTTTTTATCCTTTAGATAATGAATTAGTCATAAATGATGTAAATGTGACTTTGTCATATCCTTATAATCTTCCGTATGCAGTTAATTTAACTCAGTATGAAATAGCAAAAGCTGATGTTTATAAAGTTAAATATTATTTAGATGATGGCTTAGAAACTTATCAAACAAGGACAAATACAAATGTAACCTCGTTGACAATAAAATTTGATGGGAAACAAATATTTTCAGGTACAAATCTAAAATCTGATAGTTTGATAAAAGTTCCTTTACAAAAACAAAGTCCAGGGGAAACGGTAACTGTTGAAAATATACCTACATTGGTTTATGCAATTATAGCAGTACTTGTTATTCTTCTAATCGCTATATTCTTCTTTAGCAAAAAAATAGGATCAGCTAGTACTTCTCCTAAAACAGTTGAGAGTAAAACTGCTTCTAAAGAGTATCTTTCGACAAAAAAAGGACTTTTGATGGATCTGTTAAAAGAAGTTGAAAAAAAGCATCGTTCTAAAAAAATATCTGATGAGACATATCATAAGATTAAGGATAGATATAAACAAGAAGCAGTTGATACAATGAAAAAACTTGAGGATATAAAATAATCAGAAATCAAAGAGACTCTGTTGATTTTTTTCTTTATCCTCTTCTTCTAATTCTTTTTTCTCTTCTTTTTCATCAAGAGTTTCAACAAAATCATCTTTTGTATTCTTTAAAATCTCTTCTAATTTATGAGAATGATTTTTGCCAAGAAGATATACTATCTCATTTTCGCTTAAGTCATATCTGTCTTTCATTTTAATTGCAAAATAAGTATCATTTCTAAACATACTAAGAAAATAAGGATACAGGACATCTTTTGTTTTTTTACTGGAGAGATGAGAGTTTTCACCTAGTTTTTTTGTAATTTTTTCTCTTAAATTAGCATTATTTTTAACTCTTTTTTTCTGTCTGAGCCAAGTTGGAAAATTATATTTCGTATTTGGATAAGAATGAGTTTTTGCTGTTGCAACACCACCATTCATCATATCACAGGCATAAGACCATAGGCAATAGTTTTGGCATTTAAATGTTCGACCTAGAAATACATCTGCTTTTGATATAGCATCATAGCCTTTTATCAAATCATATCTGTCAATGTATTCTTTTGGAAGGTTTTCATTTATCCATAAAAGAACCAACTGAGGATCTGAATCTAGATGAGAGATACTTTCACGTATAGTTTTTATATCTTTTGTTTTAAATATCTCCCGCATAGCAGAAAATATATCTTTTCCACGATCACGGTAGCCAAGTACATCTAAAAAGGATGAATCAATTGTTTTGCGGCCCATAGAAACTGTTTGAAGATCATTTACAGCTGAACGTATATCTCCTTTGCATCTATCTGCTATGTTTTTCAGTACTTTCGAATCAACAGATATCTCTTCTGCAATACATATTCTTTTCAAAAGCGTGAAAACATAACTTGGATATGGATCATAGAACTTGATTTGTTTACAAAATTTTTTTAAAACCTCTCCACTGCCTTTTATAAGGCTGTAGTAATCATTTACAATCAAGATTATTGGTTGATTTGTAATTTTAACGGTTTCAACTATTGCTTTTTTTCCGCCTTTATCACTTAAATCATTTAGATTATCTTGATTAGTTGCACGTTTTTCATAAAGATTATCCGCTTCATCTAATATAATGAGTTTTCTTCCACCACTGCGAGAGGATATAAACTGTCCATCATCTGAAAAAGTTTCGTTTACCGCTCCAGATGTTGCTACATCTTTTATTTTTTGAGCATTTCTTGCATCTGAAGTGTTAAGCTCTATTGATGTCCAGCCCATCTCATTTGCAAGAGCAAGTGCAGTACTCGTCTTACCTGTACCTGCTTTACCAGAAAGTATAATTGCTTTATGTTTTGGTTTACCTTGGATCCAGGATTTAGCCCAACGTCTAATCTCAGTTATTGCTTTTTCGTTTCCTACTATCTCGTCAAGAGTTTTTGGCCTGTATTTCTCTGTCCAATCCTCCATAATATATTTTATATAATATGCTATGATATTTTAATATTTGTACAAAAAACTAATAATAACCTTTTTATCAAGATGTCTTATTTCACCTTTCAAAAAAAAATATTTCTTTGCGAGGATGGCCCAGCCTGGCTACGGCGAAGGATTGCTAATCCTTTGGTCTTACGACCGCGGGAGTTCGAATCTCCCTCCTCGCGCTAATTTATTAATGCTCTATATCTTGTTTGTAGCGTTCTTCTAATCTTTTTAATTCAGTGACATCACGGGATATACCCATCGTACCAATGATGTTCCCTTCTGCATCAAAACGAGGTATTTTTGTAACTGAAACCCAGCGTGCAGAGCCATCAACATTTGTAAGTTTTTCAACTTTGTTTATTATAAACTTACCCGTCTCAAGTACTTCTTTGTCATCTTCAAAGGCTTTTTTTGCTTCTTCTTCAGGTAAAAAATCAAAATCTGTTTTACTTATCATCTCATTCGGTTTAACATTTGAATGAGCCGCTTTTGCTTTGTTTACTTTTATAAATCTGTTTTGATCGTCTTTAAAGTATATGGAATCTGGAACGCTATCCATGAGTGTTTGAAGAAGACCATGTTCTTTTGAAAGTTTTATCTCTGCTTGTTTCCTATCTCTTATATCACGTATTACTAATACAAAATTGTCAACTTCGTTTTCTTTTCTAACCAAAAAAAACGAACTAAGCTCAACACTTATTATATCATTATTTTTATCAATTACTTCTGTTTCTTGGCTTGTAGCAATTTTTTTAGATAAAAGCTCTTGAAACTGGCTTACTACAATGGATAATGATTTTGGTGTCAATAGGCCCATACTCAAAAAATTGTTACTAATCATTTTATCTTTTGTAACACCAAAAAAGTTTAGTGCTTGAGAGTTTACATCTATTATCTGACCACGTGCATCAAGAACTAGCATCCCATCAGTTGAACATTCGAAAAGACCTTTGAATTTTTCCTCGCTTTCTTTGAGCAGTTGCTCTGCTTTTTTCTGCTCAGTTATATTTTTGATGATTCCTATAGAACCGCTGACTTCATTTTTTTCATTTCTAAGAACACTAATTGATATATCTACATCAAGCAGGTTTTCATCTTTGGTATACATCTTTGTTTCAAGATGATGCTGCATACCTTTTTCACGGATGTTTTCAGAGCGGATTTTTTTCCATTCATCAGGAGGATAAAGCATTGCTACTGGTTTGTTGAGAAGTTCATCTTCACCCATACCAAGTAGTGTTTCAGCGTATTTATTCCATGATACTATTCGTTCTCGGTCATCTGTAAGCATTATTGCAACAGCTGAGTTGTCGAAAACACATCTGTATCTTTGCTCTGATTCACGAAGTTGAACTTCAGCTAGTTTTCTATCTGTTATATCCCATATCAAAACAAGCATCACTGGTTTTTTGTCCAGAGTGAAAAGAGAAGTATCAATAGTTACTGGGAAAACGGCTCCATTTTTTCTTTTATTTTTTGATTCAAAGTTCATACCACCTTTTGATTTTATCTCATCAAAAAGTAAATCCCACTGAAGGTCTTCAGGGAAGATAGATTGAAGATTCATATTGTTAAGTTCTTCCCATCCATATCCTAAAAGATCGCATGATTTAAGATTTGATTCTATTATTTTTCCATCTAGATCTGTTATAAAAGCAGCTGCATTTATTGACTCGAAAAGTGTTTTGTATCTATCATAATCAGATGAATATTTCTTTTTGATTTTGTTTTCTTCTTGTAAAGTTTTTCCTTCAGATTCTTTTAACATATGACATCCCATAGAAATAAAATAACAAATTTTTTTTCTATCGTCCTCTAATAATTATTTGAATGCATTGTGTATATTTAAAAACTACTTTAAAAATATTTAATTTTAAGTTTTTATATTTTTGCCAGTTCTTTTTTTAACTCTGAAATTGCTTCTACTGGAGAAGGATCTATTTTTCGCAGTATTGCCAGGTAACAGCTGATGTAGTCTCCAAGATACATCATATACATCATTTTTGCAAGGCGTTTTTTGCCTTTTGCATGCACTTCTATAGTGTTTCCTGCAACGTCTTTAAATAATTTTTTCATAAAGTTAAGCCGGGTATTCATATAGATTGATTCTGCGTCATGGTCTCTGAGAAGAACGCATGTGAATTTTTTTGATATTTCAGGGTTCATAGACCATCCTACTATATCATTATGATTTGCCTCTGATACTTCGTCGTATCTGCATATTATTTTACTGTTTTCATTTAGTTGTGTGCACCATCTCTTTGCAATTGGTGTATAAAAATCAAAGCCGTATACTTGAGGTATTTTATTAAGAATCTTTTTTGAGAGTTGTTTTGATAGATTTTCTTTTTCTTTTACCTCTAATTTGTTGTTTTTTCTAAATTCTTTTAGAATTTGGATTGTCTCCTGTATTTCAGAGTTTATATCATGAGTTATTACCCCTGTTTCATTTAGTGCATATATTGCTGAAAAAAGTATGTAACCGGTTGCTGCTCTTGGTTGTATATTTGCTGGTATTTTTATGAAGGGAATTTGTCTTTTTTCACAGTATTCTTGTAGTTTTCCACCGGAGGATATGCCTATTATTTTGCAGTGTTTTTGACATGCATGTTTAAAGGTAATTAGTGTTTCTTCTGTGTTTCCGGAGTAGCTTTGTGATATGACTAGTGTGTTTTTATTTGCCCATTTTGGTAGATCATATCTTCTTGTTACATAGATTGGTATGTCTACTCTATCTCTAAAAAGCTCTTGTATGATATCCCCTGAGATAGCAGATCCCCCCATTCCACTTACAATAATATTGTCGATTTTAAAGAAACTTGGAAGTTTTGTTTGGTTTACTATTTTTTTTGATTCAGTGATTTGATCAGGAAAATCCTCTAAATCTTTGAACATATTTGATTTGTCTATCTCTTTTATTTGTTTTAGATCATCTAACATATCCTACCATCCAATTCACATAATGGAATCTGTTTATCGTAAATATTGGTTATTATTTAGAGATTTCCATTTTGATTATGGGAGGGTAAACACTTAAATCAAGTTTTTTTATCATGTTTTTATATGATTATTACGAAACAAAAAAGTTTCAGAGATATATTAGATTTTATCGAGGGAGATCCTGTTTTTCTTATTGGATGTAGTGAATGTGCTACAGTATGTAGTACTGGTGGAGAAAAAGAAATCCAGGACATGAAAAAAAGATTAGAAGATAAAGGATTGAATGTTACTGGATGGGTTATTTTAGATCCTGCTTGTCATCTTCTAAATGACAAACGTATTCTAAAAAATTATACTAAGGAGATTGATGAGGCGGAAAAAGTAGTTGTTTTTGCATGTGGTAATGGTGTTCAAACTGTTTCAGAGGTTTTAAGAGATAGTGATATTTTTTCTGGTACAGATACACTTTTTCTTGGTGAGGTTAAAAGAATTGGTGATTTTGAGAGAAGATGTAATCTTTGTGGTGAATGTATAGCAGATGAGTTTGGTGGTTTTTGCCCGATATCGCGTTGTCCTAAAAAGATGTTAAATGGTCCATGTGGTGGCTCTATTGATGGTAAGTGTGAGATCAATTCTGATCTGGATTGTGTCTGGGATTTAATATATAAATATTTTAAAGCAAATGATATGGCGGATAAATTAAAAGAGTTGGTTGAACCCAAGGATTGGTCTAAGTCAACTGAGATGAGCAGGAGGAACAAAAATGGAATACAAAAGTAATTTACATAAGGTTCTTTCCAAGGGTCATTTTGCTGTAACTGCTGAGATTGGTCCTCCTAAAGGCTGCGATCCTTCTAAAATTCAACAAAAAGCAGATAGTATAAAAGATTCTGCAGATGCTTTTAATATAACTGATAATCAAACAGCTGTTGTTCGCCTCTCTAGTTTTGCAGGTAGTTGTATTCTAAGAGAAAAAAATATTGAGCCTATAATGCAAATTTGTTGCAGAGATAGAAATAGAATTGCGCTTCAAAGTGATGTTCTTGGTGCCGCAGGTGTTGGAATAAAAAATATTCTTTTTATAACAGGGGATCATCAATCTTTTGGTAATCATCCTTCAGCATTGGGCGTATTTGATATAGATTCTATCCAACTCATTAAAATTGTAAAAGATATGAGAGACAAAGGCGTTTTTCAAAATGGTGAAGAGATAAAATTTGGTCGTCCAGATCTATTTATTGGTGCCGCGGCAAATCCTTTTGCAGATCATCTTAAGTTGCGTGTTGATCGTCTGGAGAAAAAAATACTGGCTGGTACTGATTTTATTCAGACTCAGAGTGTTTATAATCTTGAGCGTTTTAATACGTGGATGGATGAAGTCCGAAGTAGAGGACTTGATAAAAAAGTGTTTATCCTTGCAGGAATTACTCCTTTAAAATCCTTGAGGATGTGTGAACGTATGAAGTTTCATGTTCCAGGTGTTGATATCTCTGATGAGATTTATGAGCGAATTAAGAGTTCTGATGATGTTAAAAAAGAAGGTTTGGATATTTCCTGTGAACTTATAAATGAGCTTAAAAAAGTAAAAGGAGTCCAAGGCGTTCATATCACAGCTCTTTTCTGGGAAGAAATAATACCTGAGATTGTTAAAAAAACTGGTCTTTATCCAAGACCTTAAATCTTTTTTTTCTTTAATGTTTTTGTTCTTTTTAGCTTATAGTTGATTTTTTATCATTTTGACATTTTAACGCCAAATCTTTTTATATTGTTACTTGAGAACAGTATACATGCTACAAGCTATCACTATATTTGTGTAATGCTGTAGAGAGAAGGAAATGAAAAGGTGAAAGGAAATGAAGGTAAAAAGAAAATATATGATACTAGCGGTTTTGTTTTTAATTTTAAATTTAGTAACTGCAAGCCAGTATGCTATAACAAAAGTAGATTATCTTTATACAGTTGTGCATCCTAGTGATGCATCTATAAGATATATTGGTTCTGATAACTCAAGTGATGGTGAACGTGTTTTAAGAGTCACAGGTGACAATTCTACAAGTCTTGGCCTTCAACTTAGATTTGGTGATATGTATTCAAATAATATGGTGAGAACGTTTTCAGCGGCGTTTGGGCTTGTAAATGAAGAGACCTATCCTGTAAATATTACTCATATAAATATATCATCTAGTAATGCTACTTATATGAAAATATGGTTACATGGTAATCGTACAGCTAATGCAAATAGTACAACAAATGATCCTACAACGGTGCTAATGTGGGATAATGATACTACAGTAAATGCTTCAAATACTACTGCTTGGACTCTTGCATCAGGTAATCAAGGTTCGGCTAATATGAGTGCAGATGGAACAAATCAGATATCAACACCGTGGGATGAAACATCTCATGTGAGATACTCTTTAAACAATACCAATGCTACAAGTGGTGTTTCTGATTTCGTATGGTTCCAGATTTCAATAGAAATACCTGAGACAGTAGACTTGGTAGGAGCTCATACTGGAACGATATGGATCCATCTTGAATCTGAAGCATCTGGTTAAGAATAAAAAAAATTCATCCTCTCTATTTTTTATTCTTTTTTTATCTTTTAAATAGCAAGCTTTGTATACCCTTTTTTTATAGCATTTATTACTTTTAAGGGGGAAACTAGTTAATATGGCTAAAAAAGAAACAAAAAAAATACTAGTCACAGGATCTGTTGGACAAATAGGCTCTGAGCTTACAATGGAACTACGGCAAAAATATGGAAACGATAATGTTGTTGCCTGTGGACGTAAAACAAAGCCGAGTGAAAATCTTCTTAATTCTGGTCCTTTTGAATATCTTGATATTACAAATCGGGAAACTGTTAAAAAAGTAGTTAAAAAATATGATATAGACACGATTTATAACATGGCAGCGATTCTCTCAGCCGTAGGTGAAGAAAAACCTCTTTTATGCTGGGATGTAAACATAAACGGGATGTACAATATTCTTGAAATAGCACGTGAATATGATATGGATCGTGTTTTTGTCCCAAGTAGTATTGCAGCATTTGGCCCGGAGACACCAAAAGCAGATACACCTAATGATACAATTCTCAAACCAAAGACTATGTATGGTGTTACAAAGGTTGCAGGAGAGCTACTGGGAGATTATTATTTCAAACGTTTTGGTATAGACTGCAGAGGTATTCGTTACCCTGGGATTATAAGCAGTGAAACACCACCCGGCGGGGGAACTACTGATTATGCAGTAGAAATTTTTTATGAAGCAATTAAAAACAAGAAATATACTTGCTTTGTAAAAACAGACACAAAGCTTCCTATGATGTATATGCCAGATTGTATTAAGGGAACAATTGATTTGATGGAAGCAGATATTTCAAAACTTAAACATCATAGTGATTTTAACATGGCAAGTATGAGTTTTTCAGCAGGCGAGCTTGCAGATGAGATTAAAAAACATATCCCTGAGTTCAAATGTGATTTTAAACCTGATTTCAGACAAGAAATAGCAGATAGCTGGCCTCAAAGCATTGATGACAGCGCTGCAAGAAATGAATGGGGTTGGAAACCATCATACGATCTTTCATCTATGACAAAAGATATGCTTGAAAAACTTGGTAAAAGATACGATGAAGGAAACCTGTAATAAAAAAATTTTTACCAGAAAGTTTATTCAGCTCTTATTTAATTCTTTTTACTGGAGAGTTGAGTTTAATGGAAACAGCAATAGAGGAGATAAGGAATCATATGGATAAAAATGATATTGATTATATTAAAGAGCTTTTAGGAGAGGAATCTGATTATTTACTTGGTTTTAATAACCCTAAGATTCCAAGAGAAATGTTAAGTAAACCTGGGCCTAATTTTGTTGATAATGTATTTAGAGACACTGATAGGCCGACTCAGGTTTTAAGGAATCTTAAATCAATATACAACCATGGGCGTTTATCTGGGACTGGTTACGTATCAGTATTGCCAGTGGATCAGGGTATTGAGCATTCTGCTATGGCCTCTTTTACACCAAATCCTATTTATTTTGATCCTGAGAAAATCGTTGAACTTGCTATCAAAGGAGGATGTAATGCTGTAGCATCTACTCTTGGAGTGCTTGGAGCTGTTTCAAGAAAATATGCACATAAGATACCTTTTATAATAAAACTTAACCACAACGAGCTTTTATCTTATCCTAATAGTTTTGATCAGATAATGTTTGCAGATGTTGAGCAGGCATGGGATATGGGTGCTGCAGCCGTTGGTTGTACTATTTATTTTGGCTCAACTGAGTCAAATAGACAGATACAAGAGGTAAGTAAGGCTTTTAAATGGGCTCATGAACTTGGCATGGGTACTATTCTGTGGTGTTACCTTCGTAATTCTGCGTTTAAGGTAGACGGAAAAGATTATCATGCATCTGCTGATCTTACAGGACAAGCAAATCATCTTGGTGCAACCATTGAAGCAGATATTGTCAAGCAGAAACTTCCAACCATAAATGGTGGATATATGGCTCTTAATAACAATAATTTATCATTTGGTAAATGGAGTGAAAAAGCATATGATAAACTCTGTTCTGAGCATCCTATTGATATGACTCGTTATCAGATTGCAAATAATTATATGGGCCGTGTCGGCCTTATCAATAGCGGTGGTGCCTCTGGTGAAAATGATTTTGCACAAGCCGTAAGAACCGCTGTAATCAATAAACGTGCTGGTGGAATGGGTCTTATATCTGGTAGAAAAGCATTTCAAAGACCTATGGAAGAAGGAATAAAGCTTCTAAATTCCATTCAAGATGTATATCTCTGTAAGGATATCACAATAGCATAATATCCCTGCATCTTTTTTTATTTTTTTCCCTAAAAATTTAGGTATACCAAAATATATATAAACCAGCAGGCATATAGTAATATTTAGGCATACCTAAAAATGTGATATTTATGCATAAAACAAAATCTCTAGCACACCTGCCACCAAGAAAAAAAGCAAAAATCGTCTCAATTCATGGAGGACATCGTTTTAACAGAAGAATGTGCGTGATGAACCTAAGAGTAGGACAAATAGTAGAAATAGTCTCAAAACAACCATTCATGGGACCACTTACGATATCTGTTGGAAACTGCAAAATGACAATCGGAAGAGGTATGGCTCATAAGATACATGTTGAAGAGATATGATTAAAAAAATAGTTTTAATGGGAAATCCAAACGTCGGCAAAAGCGTCGTATTCTCAAGACTAACAGGTGCAAACGTAATATCATCAAACTATCCCGGTACAACAGTTGATTTTTCAAAAGGAAAAATGAGATACGAAGGAAAAAACATTGAACTAATAGATGCACCTGGAACATACTCACTTGAACCATCAAACAAGGCAGAAGAAGTAGCATCACAAATGCTAGAAGATGCAGATATCGTAATAAACGTGATAGATGCAACAAACCTTGAAAGAAACCTGTATCTAACCCTTGAATTACTAGAAAAAAATATACCCGTTATAATCGCCTTAAACCTCTGGGATGAAACAAAACACCTTGGAATAAAAATCGATGAAACAAAAATAGAAAAACTTCTCAGTGTGCCTTGTGTACCCGTTGTAGCTCTTACAGGCGAAGGAATAAAAGAACTTGTATCAAAAATCAAAAAAGCAAAATCACCAAAAAAAATAAAACCGACAAGCGAAGAAGCAAGATGGATAGAAATAGGCCAGATAATAAAAAAAGTCGAAAGAATAGAACATAAACATCACAGCATAAGAGATAGAATAGAAGACCTTACAATAAATCCAATCACCGGCGTCCCAATCGCAATTGGAATAATATTCTCAGCTTTTTGGTTAGTACGATTAATAGGGGAAACACTAATAGAATACGTACTTGACCCATTGTTTAACACTTTTTATCTACCATTAATGCAAAGGATTAGTGACATTTTAGGCCCAGGTTTTGTTCATACTCTTCTAATTGGAGAACATGGAGTAGAAATCGAATTCATAGAATCACTAGGAGTTCTTACCACAGGATTATACGTACCAATAGCAGTAGTTCTACCATACATCATCTCTTTTTATTTTATGTTATCAATACTTGAAGACACAGGATATCTGCCAAGACTAGCAACTCTTGTCGACAACGTTTTTCATAAACTTGGAATGCATGGACATGGAATCGTACCAATGTTTCTAGGGCTTGGATGTAATGTTCCAGGTGCACTTGCCACAAGAACACTTGAAACAAGAAAACAACGCTTTATATCAGCAACACTACTGGCAATATCTATACCCTGTATGGCACAGCTTGCAATGATATTTGGTATCCTTGGACCATATGGGATTTATTACCTTGGACTAGTGTTTCTGACGCTTGGAATACTATACATAATTTTAGGGATTATAATGAACAAATTTGTAAAAGGAGAAAGCCCAGAAATATTTTTGGAAATACCACCCTATAGAAGACCAAGTTTTAAAGCAACACTTAAAAAAACCTGGATGAGAGTAAGATGGTTTTTAAAAGAAGCAATACCCTTTCTATTCTTAGGGATAGCAGTGATAAACATACTTTACGCCGTTGGGTTCTTAGGATGGTTGGGGGAAGTTCTTGAGCCAGTGATGCAGGGAGTATTTGGCCTACCTGGCGAGGCAAGCACTGCTCTTGTTACAGGTTTTCTAAGAAAAGACATAGCTGTTGGAATGCTTCTAACAATAGACGGAATCACACCTATTCAGCTTACAATTGCAGCTACAATACTCACGGTTTATTTCCCATGTGTTGCAACCTTTGCAGTACTTATTAGAGAACTTGGAGTTAAAGATATGATAAAATCAGCAGCTATTATGATTACAACCGCGGTTTTAGTAGGTTTTATTATGAAAATTGTTTTGATAGGAGTGTGAATAGTTTTTGAGAAAAAAAACTATTGAAGATTATTTAGAACTTTTATATGATCTTCAGGGAAAAAAAGAAAAAGTACATACAAACGATATAGCACATTCTTTAAACATTAACCCTGCAAGTGTAACAGAAACCCTTCAAAATCTAAGCAAGGAAGGCTACATCAACTATGAAAAATATTCTGGGGCAACACTTACGAAAAAAGGTAGGAAAATCGCAATTGACACAAAAAACAAACATGAGAAAATAATGGAGTTTTTAATTCTACTTGGTGTTGATAAAAAAGTAGCTGAAAAAGATGCTTGTGAAATGGAGCATATACTTCATCAAAGTACTATGAACTCTGTTATAAAATTTGTTGAAGTAATAGAAAAATGTGAAATAACTCCTTTTTGGCTTGAGCGTTTAAGAAACTATGTTAGAACAGGTAATCTTACAGATTGCCCTGTAAATATTTATGATCTTTTTGATAAAAAAACTGGTAAAAAAACAAAAAAATAAAGTTTTATCCTCCATTATGTTTGTTTTTGGAGGATAACTGATTTTTGTAATTATAATTCTATTGCTTCTACAGGACACTCATCAACACAGGTTCCGCAATCAATGCATGTATCCTCATCGACTACTGCTTTTCCATCAACAAGTTTTAATGCATCAACAGGACATACATCGACGCATGCTCCGCATCCTG
>CAZQEU010000008.1:0-35324 GCA_964592335.1 uncultured Thermoplasmatales archaeon | reverse complement strand
GGACGGGATGCATTGATAGGAGGAATGCGCCTCTAAGCGGAAAGCAGGTACAGTAAACCTCCCCAACTTATCTATAACTATGTCCCCCATTTTTTAAATAAAATGCCTAAATAAATAGTTTACTGTGATTTTTTCTCCTGTTGCTCTCCTTATAATTTCAAATTATTTACATCCAAGAATCAAGACCTGTTTGCTCAGTAGTAGCAACTCCGCTCAGGCCAAAAGCACCCTGTATATAGTTTTCAATCATTTTTTTATACCAGTCAAGATCAATTTGAGCAGGATTTTCTAACTTTTCAACAGGGTACATAAAATCAATTGGTTTAACACCACTCTTTGAAGGATTAGTAATACCTGGAAGGGATCGCTTTGTAACAACAAATCTAAACTTTGTTCTGCTTCTAATAGGTTTACCTAACAGTTTTTCAAGGGCTAATGCACGTTTACCAAAGGTAGACAGGCTGCCGTTCTGATTTGGTTTATAGCGTTTTGCAGGTTGAACAGATTGAATTAGTGTTAAATCCTTGAGGTCTACCTCTTTGAGATCTAAGTCTGAGAGTATCTCGCCGGTTTTTTCAAGAATACAATTCTTAATATTTTTCCTTGCATCTTCTTCATTTTCCCATGAAGGATTCTCTCTTAAAACTTCAATCATAATCTGTTTTAGAACCTTTCTTGCAATGTTTGCCTTATCTGATCCTTTGAAGTTATTTCCTTTTGTGATAAGTTCTATTTTACCGTTTTTTGTATCAAATATGAGATAATTTTTGTGTTTTACAAATATCATTGCATCATGATTTTCTGGTTCAAGCTCAAAATCAGGATAATTAAGTTCCTTCTGCCATTTAAGATTACATTCTTCTATAGCATTTATAGCATCATCTGGTTTTGTAATCCAATCCTTTTCATTTTCAGAAACATTTAATCCTAATGCTTTAGAAAGCTTTGGAATATTTCCAACAGATCGGGAACATCCAAGGTATATTCCGTCTGTATCGCCGTAAACAACTCTTATACCTTTATTTTTAAGATAATCTAGACTGTCTGAAAGAATTGCCTGCCCCTTTGTGGTAATCGTTGCTGCACCCCATAAATTGAATTGACGACCGGATACACCTGGGGCTGACATGATGCCATGAGTTCCCGCGTTTCGTGCTCCTTTGACACTTTGATACATCATCTTTAAACGTTGAAGCTCTGATTTATTATTCCTTTTATTTGCTTCTTTAAGCTCATTTTTTGTCTTTGCAATCATGCTCATAATACCAGTCATTGCACAGTTGACAACACCTGGCTTGTCATCGATTTTAACACCTATAATATAACCTTTATCTGCAAAAGAGTCTTCATCTCCTACTTCTCTGTAATGAATTTCTCTTTTATCAAGGAATTTTTTAGATACTCTCTTAAGCCATATATAATCATCAGGTTCCTCGCTTTTTTTTGCAAGACGAACAGTATCCCCGCCTATATTCATAGCCTTAAGAATTGTAGGATACATTGCTCCAACATCAGCTACTAATACATACCACCAGGGGACAAAATGAGAATCTGCATCTTTATCTGGTTTTATAGTCATACCACCTGGCATATGATAATTAAGGATATCATCTGAATCCTTGTGGTTTTCATTGTATACAACATTGGGATCTTGCATCCATGCAGGTATTTCCTCTCCATATTTTATGACCCTTACAAAATCCTTTGAAAGCTGTTCTTTTCTATCTTTTGCTTTTCTGACGATATCTGTTGCTGAATCACATCCCTTGAAATATTTAGAAAGAACCTGAGATATAGATAAAACACGGCAAATTGGTGGCATAATCTTTTTTTGAACAGATGCCCTTATCATGGACATATGATCCCACATATAAACCGCGCCTGAAGAAAGAAGCATGTCAAAAGGAAGACACGTGGTAAAAGATAGAGGAAGTGCCTGCTGGACGAGATTAAGAGTAACACCGAGCTGCTCCATTACATCGTGCTTATTGTATTTTAGTGTTCTATCATCTATTTTTATCTGATCTGGTGTAAGAATAAGACGGTCTTTGATTTCTACTCCAAGGAAAGGAGCAACGGCTTTGAGGCTAAACTCATTTAAAAATGAGTAAAATTTTCTTGCTCCAAGATAAGTATCAAGGCTTGCTGGATAAAACTGAACAGCATCAGAGCTTGTTCCAAAATGAAATGATTTATCAGGCTTTGCATAGTTGCTCAAAAAATCTTGAAATACTTTTCTTGTATCTGATTTAAGTCGTTCGTTATGTGTTTTTATAATCCAGTTAAGCCTATTGTATATCTGAAAGTTATCAAAACCTATTATGTTATGACCTGAGACTATGTCATTATTCATTACAATTTTACAAAAATCAGATAGATTATCTATTTCTTCATCAACATTACGTGATACAAGCTGCACGATTTCAGGTTCTTCCCAACTTTGAGGAAGATCGAGTATATCAAAGCTGAACTCCTCTGTTTCAAGACTCTTTGAAGATTCAAACTTGACATCAAAATTTGAATAACCAATTATGTCTATTGGAACATTATCTAATCCTTTCTGAAACTCAGTGGTTTCAATATCATAAACAAGAAGATTAAGCTTCTTTTTTGCACCTTTTGAGTCATAAATCCATGTTTTGTTACTTGCTGCAAGATCGGAGAGTGCTCTCTGTTGATAGGGGATGTCATGCTCTCCTGTATAAAGATTATGATAAAAGAACAAATGATCACTTATTTCTGGTACAAAATATGATTTTTTAGTAAAAACCTTGAAAACTTTAAGGTTTTTGTTAAAATCCCAGAAACTACGATAATTCTCTATTTCTCCAAGATTTTCTATCTTTGAAAGTGGGTTAGAATCAGATGTTTCGTCCTCTATTTTTTTAAGCAACTCTGATCTGCATGAGTTTATATTTCTTCCTTCTGGTACAAAAGCCAAGAAGTATGGGCTGTGAAAATCAGATACGCGTTTTGGTTTTTTACCATGAAAATATAGATAATTCGATGAAATTCCTGTTAACATATCGTCCATGAAAACTGCTGTCCCCCAATTCAAAACTACAATGCAATAACACCCTAATAATAATTATTAGAAAAACAAACGCTTAAATCCCAGTTATTTATTTTGTTTTTTTGAGTTTTTCTATGACTACACAAATAATTTATTCAAAAGAATTTAACAAACACAACAATCCAGGTCATCCAGAGAATGCTAGAAGATTAAACATTATGATAGATGAACTTAAAAAAACGTCTTTCTACGATGAATTGGAGATGTTAAAACCAACAAGTATATCTGATAAAGTTTTACATGAGATTCATTCAAAGCGTATGATTCAACAAGTTAAGAACATAAGTGAGACTGAAAACTCATGGATAGATTTAGATACTTACGTATGCAAAGGTGATTATGAGCTTTCAAAGCTTGCGGCAGGTGCTACAGTTCAGGCTTGTAAAAAGGTAATTGATGGCAAAGTAGATAATGCTTATGCTCTTGTAAGACCCCCGGGACACCATGCAACACCTGAAAGATCGATGGGTTTTTGTCTTTTTAATAATACCGCGATTGCTGCAAATGAAATTTCAAAGATGGGAAAAAAAGTATTAATTATGGATTTTGATGTTCATCATGGTAACGGGACGCAAGACATATTTTATAACAAATATGATATAATGTATCAATCCTTACATCTGTCACCACATTTTCCAGGGACCGGGGATGTAACAGATATTGGTGAGGATAAAGGAAAAGGATATACAGTTAATGCACCTCTTTCTTATGGAAATGGAAATAGTTCTGCAAGAAAAATATTAGATGAAATATTCTTGCCTATTGCAAAACAATTCAAACCCGAGCTAATATTGTTTTCTTCAGGTTATGATTCTCATCATTCTGATAGATTAGGTGGATTAAGATTCACAGCAAATCTCTATGGTGAAATAATAAAAAAATATCAGGATATACAACCAAAGATAGCATGTACCATCGAAGGAGGGTATAACCCTATATGGATTGGAAAATGTTTAATCTCACAAGTATCACAGATGGCAAATAATCCAATGGTTTTTAAAGATGAAATAAAAGAAAAAACAGATGTAAAAAATTTACTTAAAGAAATAAAAGATGAAATGGGAAAATATTGGAAGATTTAATCGAAAATCATTCCCATACCAGAGGCAGCTGAGTCTTCTTGTTCAGCTATTTTTTTATTTATTTCCTCTGCTTTTTTATTATCAAGCTTTGAAAAACCTTGTTCTTTTGCAAGTTCCTCTGCTTTTTTGATACCGTCTTGGCTACCTTCAATCTTTAAAAAAAGAATGTTTCCATCGATATTAAGAGAACTGGAATCACGTGTAAGTATGCTCTGACGACTTACAATATCATCTTTTATCACATTATTTATTTTACCTGCATCTTCACTTTTAACTTCAAAGATCACATATGACATATTATTCACCGTTATCTCTTCGAGGGTAACAGAATATGATATTTAAAATTAATCTTTAACTATTTTTCCCTCCAAGTCTATCTCTTTTTTTCTTATTCTTGTTGTACTTATTGGTCTTTTATCTTCGGCAAGAACATAAGGAATTCTTATGATTTTTAAGGGTTTTTTATCTTTTTCTTTTCTTTTAAGATTGATTTTTTCTGCATTTTTTATTGATTCAGGTGAAACAACTATTGCATCAAATTTTTCTCCGATGGTTGGTCCATAAATATCAGCTATTGGTTCTATTTCGTAAGTTGTTGTATACTTTCTTTTTGAGATAAATAGTTCTATTTTTTTTCTCCTTGTATGAATGCTATTTTTAATATTTTTGTTTTTAATCATTTTTTGTTTTGTAATTCCAATGAATACAAAACCTTTTTTCCCTGCGGTTTCAAAGGCTTTATCTATCAATTTTTTGTGGCCTTTATGTAGTATATCAAATGTTCCACCAATGCAAACCTTCATGTTTTTCATCTTCAAATTAAGCTTAAACTACTTATAAATATAGTCCTTGGAACGACAAGTATGTTTTTATTGAGAAAAATATAAATCCTATTGGCTGATTTGTTTTTGTTGAAGGTGATGGGAAAGATGAAAATAAAATTCCTGAGTTTGATACTAGTTTTATCTATAGTTTTTGTATCTTTTAGTTTTTTTTTACCCTCTGTAAAAAGTAGCGGTAATGAGTTATATGTCAATGCTGACTATAAGGGTTATAGTGATGGTAGTGCAGAAAAACCTTATGATACAATTCAAGAGGCTTTAAATGAGGCAGAAGAAGGAGATACAATCTATATTTTTGGTGGACTTTATCAAGAGGATTTTGTTATAAATAAAAAAATAAAGTTGTGGGGTGGCATAGATGGCGTGGAAACCGTTATAGATACGAGGTTTGAAAGAAGATATCTAGTTGAGATTACTGCTGATGAAGTAACACTTGAGGATATTACATTTTCAGATGATAATAACAAGATGGAATCTCCTATTGGAGCTCTTATAGCAATAAAATCAGATAACAACCAGATAGTTGGTAATATACTTAAAAATAATAGTTTAGGCTATGGTCTTTATATTGATCCATCCTCAAGTGATAATCTAGTTAGCAATAATGTAATCAATCATACTAGGAGAGGTATATATATTGACTCTTCTTCTACTAATGATTTAGCAAACAATGAGATACATAATTGTACAGAATATGGTATATACATGGATTCATCTGGTGGAAATAACAGGTTATATTCAAATGAAATATATTATTGCCAACATGGTATATTTGTTGAAAACTCAAATAATCTGAATCTTACAAGCAACACTGTAGTTAATAGTGAGTATTATGCAATCTACGTATCTCAGTGTCAAGAGGGAGTTATAGTAAGTAACAATATTAAAGACGGTCAAGGGGATGGCATATATATCAAATCTGAAAGCTTTTATATAAAAAACAACACGGTTAGTAACAGTGTTAGAGGAATAACTCTTTCGGGATCATATAATACAGTTGTAAATAACACATTTGAGAATTTATCAGCGTCAGGAGTTTATGTAGGATCCGGATATGATAATAATATCTTGTATTTGAATAAATTTAAAGCTAATGGTGTTTCCGCAAAAGATCTTGGTGATAATAAATGGTACTATCAATCGGAGGGCAACTACTGGAGTGATTATAATAATATCGACAAGGATGAAGATGGTATAGGTGATGTATCTTACTTGAAAAATGGTGTTATTGATAAATATCCTTTAGGCTATTTTTTAAAACCACCAGATAAAGCAGTAGATCCCAGCCCGGAAGATACTGAAACAGGTGTTTCTTTAAGTATTACTCTTGATGTTAAAGTAACTGACCCGGATAGTGAATATCTGGATGTTTATTTCTATAATGGTGATGATGATACACTTATATATAGTCAGACACAGAATCCAAAGACTCATGTACAAAATAATACCCGGGTTCAATGTAGTTTCACACTTGGATTTGATAGAACATTTGCATGGTATGTAGTAACAGATGATGGCCTGCTGCAGAACACTTCTGATGTATTCTTTTTTTCGACAATGAGCACACCTCCAGGAAATCTTCCACCTGAGATAGATATAGGAGGTCCATATTCAGGTGAAGCCTATGATACTATCCTTTTCAATGGATCAGGATGTTATGATATTGATGGTGAAATCGATTTTTATCGATGGAACTTTGGAGATGCTTCAAGTGAAATACTTCAAAAAAATCCTACACATGTTTTTGAAAGTGAAGGTACTTATGAGGTAACCCTAACAGTTATCGATAATAATGGTAGTAGTACAACAGAAATTACTAATGTTGTAATACAGCCCAGTACAAATAGTCCACCAATTGTTAGTTTTTCAGTTCCTGCAAAATCTTACTCAAATAAAAAAGTGAGTTTTATTAGTACAAGTACAGACCCAGATAATGATGATTTAACCTATAAATGGCAGATTGGAGACAAAAATTTCTCAGGTGAAGAAATAAGTTTTAAATTTGAAACACCTGGAGAATATGTATATACATTAACTGTTTCTGATGGAATTGAGGAAACAAGTGAGACTTCCTCAATAATCATAGAAGAAAAAAAATCAGATGATAGCCCCGGTTTTGAAATCATCTTAGTGTTCTTGGCCCTGCTTTTAATAGGTATTTTAAAGAGAAGAAAAAAATAAAGCCGACGGAGGGATTCGAACCCTCGACCTGCTGATTACAAGTCAGCCGCTCAACCGGGCTAAGCTACATCGGCATTAATTTGTTTTTTTTAGCCGTAATATCAATTCTTATATAAAACTCTCTTGGTGAATAAGATTTTATTTTTTCATAAACCGTTTTTGCCAACTCATATTTATTTTTAGTTGCTAATTTTCTAAGATTTTTAATCCTCTCATCAATTTCATCTTCCTTTAGAAAATCAAAGTAATGTATAATGCATTTATCTTTTGCAATTCTTAATGCTTCTTCAAAAAATAAGAAAGATGAAAATGGTAAATTCATAATGATTCTATCTGCTTTAACCTTTTTTTTATGTAAAATATCATAACTATCTTTTGCATCAGCATGAATTATTTCAATCTTATCTAGAACCTTGTTTATTTTAATGTTTTCTCTTGCATAGTTTACAGCATGTATATTTTTTTCAATTCCATAGACTATTTTTGGATTTGCATGTTTTGCTATTATAACTGGAAAAGGAGCAACTCCTGTAAACATATCAACAATAATCTCGTTTTTTTCTACTTTATCCGCTATTTTTTTCCGCTGATTCGCAAGCCTTGGAGAAAAATATGTTTTTTCAACGTTAACCTTAAAGTTTGCTCCATACTCGGTATGAATTGTTTCTAAAATGTTTTCTCCTCCAATAATTTCAACAATCCTTGTTCTTAACTCCCCTGATATAGGGCTTATTTCACATACCGTTCTTATATTATTATATGTATCTAGGAAAGCATTTGCAATATTTCCTTTGTATCTTTCTAACTCATCAGGTATTTTAACCAGGGCTATGTTTCCGATAACATCAAAAGAAGTTGGCAGATAATTTTTCAGATTCTCCGGGATTTTAACGATTTCTTTGTAAGAATTTGGTTTTTTTTCTTTTTTCATCCTATCCATGTATATAAACACTAATTAAATTAAAATTTTGGGTTAACAAAAAAAGTTTAGTCCCGCCTCCCGGATTTGAACCGGGGACCTGCCGGTAACGGCCATAGGGTCTACAGCCGGCCGCTCCAGCCAGACTGAGCTAAGGCGGGAGTTGAGAATTTACTTATGGGCAATAACAATAGTTATATTTATTTGTTAAGGTCTGTTTAGCTATTCTAAATATGAGATATGGTGTCGTTGTTTGCCCTAAATGCAGACAAGTAAAAGGTGTTGAGCTGAGATATAAATCTACAAAATGTAATAGATGCAACAAAAATATCAAACTTGATAAAGTTAAAATTTTGTATGAAACAAATTCTGAGGAAAAACTCAGACATGCTATAGGTCTGATAAATGCTGATATGCAGGGAAATATTGAAGATTTCAAAAAAATTTTTGAGAAAAACATTTAAAAATATGTTTCGTATGTGGTTGCTTGGGAGTGTAATATATTTGACTAGTATCAAAAGGGTAATACTTGATGTGTTAAAACCTCATAAACCTTCTATAATAGAGGTAGCTACAAAAATAAGTGCGATAAATGGGATATCTGGTGTTAACATTTCTCTTGAAGAAGTTGATGCAGAAACAGATAGTGTGAAAATAACGATAGAAGGGACAGATATAAACTATGAGAAAGTACAATCTGAGATAGAAGAATGCGGGGCTGTGATACATTCTATAGATGGTGTTTCTGCAGGTATGAAAATGGTTGAAGAGGTAAATACTCCCCAAGACAGATAAATTTTATAAGAAAAATTGAATAAAAACTGTAATTCCTGCTCTATTTAAAAACTATTTGCGCAGGTAAATATTCAGGTATATCTATAGCTATATCTGTTCATAAGATAGGGAAAAACGCAACTTTTATAAAGAAGGTAATTATTTACGGTGAAATGAGGGTCCGGTGAGGACACGGATGCTGAAAGTTCAATAAGCTATTAGATATGATTATGAACTTTCGTATCAATTCGCGGTGTGAATTGATGCCGTGCTGCTGGGACCTAATCGTTTAGAGGAAAATATACAAAAACATAGAGATTTAGGAGGAAAAATAAAATGAAAGGAAATAAAATAATGTCAACTTTAGTAGCAGCCCTTATGGTTATGTCTGCTATAGTTGTTATTAGTAACGTAACAGATTTTAAGTTAGTAGGAAACGCTGGTGCAACAACTGTAACTATGCCTGATGTTGGTACGACTGTAGGTATAGGTTTTTATCCTGGACAGGAAATTGAATATGAAGTCAGAGATAACAGTCTGAATGCCTCTGCAAAGTATTATGTTAAAGTTTGGAATGGTACTGAGTGGAGAGCTCTTGATGTAGTATCACCAACAAGTCAAAAGTCAGATGCATATGGCGATCTTGCTTTTACTATTCGTGTCCCGGGTTGGGATGAACTTGGGAAGAATCCTTTGCTTGGTGTATCTGGAAATTATGATGGCCAGTGGAATATAGCCTTATTTGATAGTACAGGTACTTGGGAAGCAGCTGCAAATACTACTATTACTATTGGTAATTTGTATGATGTAAGGATGTACCATGGAGGTACAATGATAGATCATGTACCACAAAATGTTACTGATTATTATGGTGTCACATTTGAGGTTTACAACTGGACGGGATCTACGTTTGAGCAAATGGACGGAGAAACTTATAGCTATATAATATATGATGCTGATGGAACGCCAATTTATCCAGCTACAGGTACTCCACAAGGTAGTGAAGATTATAGTTGGTATTATGATTTTGGTGATGAGGATACTGATTATTTTACTGGTGGTAACTTGGAAAATAATTTGTGGATAAATGTTACCAATACCGACTCTACACACCAGTACTCTAATATTACTATCCCTGTGAAGCTAAACATGACCTTTAGTATTATCCCATCTGATAATGAGAAAGAATGGGGTGATACAGTTACTGTGAAAGGTTATCTGTATAATGGCAAAGGAAATTCTATTGGTGGTTATCCTGTTAAGTTGTATTCTCCTACTAGTGGTAACACCTATGGTGTAGTTGATAGTGCTACTACACAGGGCAGTGGTTTATTCTTGTTTGAGGTTAAAACTGGATCAGGTACTGGTAAAGATGATGTTGCTGGTGCTGGTACTTGGTATGTTGGTACTGAGAGAACTGGTACTTTTAGAGTAGATGAGACCAATACTTTGGATATTACTAACTTTATCTCTTATGCCTCTTTTGATGTTGCAACAAAAGATGATGCACAAGTTAGAGTTAGAAATACAGATGATATAATATCTGGTTTCGAACAAACGATAAATGTATCTGTTTATAACTCCTCTTGGATGAATGAGGATGAATACAAAAACATGCAGATACATGTAACTGGTCTCAAAGGTTATTATGGTGGTAATGAATATGATGATGATGACAAAGTTTTGATGAGCACATCCACTTGGACTGACTCAAATGAAAACTATTGTTATTATACATTTGACTGGCGGTTCAATGAAACAGGAACAGCTACAGTAATTGCTACATGGCCAGGAAATGATGAAACTATACAGAAGACAACTAATGTCCCTGCTGGAGTAGATAATGATGAGGAAGATCTGCTTGTGAACATAAGTGGATCAAAAACATTTACTGTAGTATCACCAGATGACATCAACATGATTGTAAGAGGTACTATGGTAGACTCTGTTCAAGTAACTGAAACCGGTGATCTTTGGCAGAATGGATCTGACACATTTATAATAAATATATATGCAGATACTCAGGACGAAGTAATGAACGCAACTCTTGAAATTACAGGGTGCGGTCTTGATATACTAATAAACGAAAGCGATACACCAACCGAAAATGATAATCTAGTAGCTAAACCTGTAGCTGGAGGAAATTATACCGTAAGAATTGCTCCAAAGACTGCAGGAACACTTACAATTAAAGCAACAAATGGTACGGACAACTATACTGCTACAAAAGACTACACAATATATGGTCTAAGTGGATCAGTTACTACTTCTGGTGATGATGATTTAGAAATAGAGGTAGGATCAACTGAAACAATTACGGCAACTGTTACAAATGGACAATATGCTGAGGTACATCTAACTCTGTTTGATGAGAATTGGGCAGTTATAGGATCCAGTCCAATAAACGATACAGTTGGTGATAATACTGCAGGAAACGGTTTGAATGGTATATTTGAATTTAATCCAGATGTAGATTACTTGGATGATACTATTGGTTACATCGTTGTAGTTGCAAAAGCAGGTGGATACTACATGTATGATATAGTTGAAATCACACCAGTTTATGACTTAACAGTTACAATGACCTCACCAACAGCAGGTAACCAAACACATACTGCAGGTATAGAACAAGATATAACTGTACAAATAACAAACCCTGATGGTGATGTAGTTGATGACATAGATACAGTAACAGGTGAAATACAAAATGAGGATGGAGATACACTTCAGACTATAACATTCTCAGAAGATGGAGACTATTGGAAGGTAGCTGATCAAATCCTATGGTTCGATGGAACTCTAAAGATTACTGCTAAAAACAATACTAACCAAGCAGAACATCAAGGATCATCATCTACTGATGTGGGACTTGCAACTGTTACATATGAACCTGGTGAATTAACATGTGCAGTTGGAGTTGTAAATCAAACAATAGAAGTCACAGCAGTTGATGCACTTGGAAATGCTTTACCAGAAGATACAAGGTTATATCTTCATAAGGATGATGCAGCTGTAGCTACTCTTAATAGAGACTATGTTGATCTCGATGCAGATGGTGCAGGAGAATTCAAGGTGGAAGCACTTGGCGATATTGAAGGTGTGATAAATGCAACGCTTCAAGATAATCTGCCAACTGTAGGTAACACAACATTAGGAAAGTTAACAATCAGTTTTCCAGTGTTTACAATCGACCCAGAAACAATCTATATAGGCCAATCAAATATCGTCTCAATATGGGCAAAAGATGCAAACGGTGATGCAATACAGGGAATAAACCTAACATTATTTGGTACGGGATTTGGTTCAACAGATGTTCAGCCTGATCCTGTAGAGACAGATTCTGATGGAAAAGTAATGTTTAGTATACAACCAGCTTCCAGTGGAATTCTAAATGTTACAATAGCAAGAAACGTACATTGGTCATCAGGAGATTTAGAATGGACAAATGCCGTAAGAACAGACTCTTACATCACAATAGATGCATTAAGTACATTTACAATAGCGGTATCTAAATCACCTATCTATCAAGGAGAAACACTAACAGTAACAGTTACATCTGGTAAATCACCTGTATCAGGAGTAGATGTATCATTTGGTGAGATGACAGGAAACACAGATTCAAGTGGTGAAGTAGACTTTACAGTTCCTGACCCAGGTGTAGAATCTGCGATATACACAGTTACTGCTGAAAAAGCTGGATATATAACCAAAGAGAAGACAATAACAGTAATCAAGGTCTATGAACTCAGTGCAACTGCATCAGTAGGTAGTGATGGTACAACAGTTACAGTTACTGCAATCTTAATCGGTAAGGGACCTGCAGTAGGCGCAACAGTAACCTTCAATGATAAAACCGAAACAACCGATGCAAATGGTGAAGTAACATTTACTGCACCAGCCGTAGAGAAGAATACAGACTATACTGCAACAGTAGAATACGATGATAAAACCACTGCAGCAACTGTAACAATAACACCAACACCAGGATTCGAACTACTTACACTAATAGCAGCAATCGGCGTAGCGTTCATACTACTAAGAAGACGCAGAAACAAATAAAGACAAAAAACTTTAGAGGGAGTTTTTTCCCTCATAAACTCTTTTTTTATTTTTTTTAAGTTTTTATAAAACCTTTTTAAGTTAACTATTATATCCTGTTTTTATCCAAAGGTGAAATTTTTGAAAGTAACAGTGATTCTGCCGACTATCAATGAAGAAAAAGGAGTAGGTAAAACAATTGATTCCATTAACAAAGAATATTTCAAAAAAAAGAAATGGGGCTTAGAAATAATCATTGTTGATGGAAATTCGAAGGATAAAACACAGGAAATAGCAAAAAGCAAAGGTGCAAAAGTAATAGTTGAAAAACGCAAAGGCTATGGTAGAGCTTATAAAACAGGTATGCCAAAGGCATCAGGTGACATAATTGTTACAGGGGATGCTGATGCAACCTATCCATTTGAAAGGATACATAAATATGTTCAACAGTTAATAGATGAAGACCTTGATTTTATAACAACGGATAGGTTCGCAGAATTGGGTCATGGCTCCATGAGTGTAAAACATTATTTCGGTAATTTCATACTTGCAACAGCACTTAGAATCCTTTATTTTGTAAATCTTCGTGATTCCCAGTCAGGTATGTGGATTTTTAAAAAATCCGCTCTCAAAAAAATAAAACCTTTAGAAGAATTTGATGATGGTATGCCTTTTTCAGAGGAAATAAAGATACAGATGTTTAAATCAAGGGATGTAAAGGCAAAGGAGATCCCATCCGCGCTTTATGCAAGGGTAGGTGATATTGTACTGGAAAGTTTTAGTGATGGATGGCGGAATCTAAAATTTTTGTTATTAAACAGAGTAAAATAACTTGCTTAATTTTTAAACAGGATCTTTTAACCTAATTTTTTACAAAAAAATCATATTATTTTTTTGATTTCTTTTTGAAGTATTTCAGATATTATTTTTCCATCTGCCCTACCGCGAAGCTCTTTCATTATTACGCCCATTAGAGGTCCAACGGCTCCCATTTTTCTTTGTTTTACAAAATCAATACGATTTTTTACTATTTTTTTTGCAAGTTTTTCTATTTCTTTTGTATCTGTTTTTTCAAGTCTAAGTTCTTTTATTGCGTTTTTTACTGTTTTATCAGGTTTTTTATGTAAATAATGTAGTATCTCAGGTATTGCTTCTTTTGAATAACTATCTTTAGAAAGCTCAGAGAATACTTCTAAGAGTATTTCTTCTGTTATAAAGGAAATGTCTGTGTTTTCTTTTTCAAGCTCTGAAAACGTGTTTAAATAGGTTCTAATGATTATATTTTTTAACTTTGGATATTTCTTTACTAGTTTTTCAAAATCATCTTCATATCCACTTGAGAGGATCTGAGTGGTCTGTTCCTTATTTATCTTATATTCTCTCATGAATCTTTCATGTTTTTTATCAGGCATCTCTGGAAGGTTGTTCTGTATATCTCTTATTTTTTGTTTTGTAATCTTTACTGGTTTTACATCTGTCTCAGGATACATCCTTGCAGCACCAGGCATAGGACGCATATATTCTGTGGTATCATCAGGTAGTGCTCTTCTAACTTCTGTTAATACTCCTTTAAAAGAAGTCTTTGCTCTTCTTCTCACCGCTTCAAGTGCGCTATTAACTATTTTTTCTTTTCCAACTGCTATTACAAAAGCATCATCTTTTTTTGTATCAAAGATTTTTTCTAATTCTTTTACCTGTTTATCGGCAAGACCGTATCCTGGGAATTCATCACTGTGAATAATCCCACCTAGACCTGATGCAATCCTGGCGTGAACGGCAAACTCTTTTCCAAGACGTGTTTCAGATTGTTTTAAAAGCCCTGAGAAACCTGGTAGTTTGAATCCTTTAGCACAGTACTCTTTTTTGAGTAGTTTTTTAATAATTTTTGAATCAACTTTTCTAAAAATATTGGTTAAATCAATAATTTTAACTTTATCTAAATCTTTTTTATCTGATCTTTTACTTAATATCTCTTTTATTTCATTTAGACCCTTTTGTCTTAATACTTCTTTTTCTGCAACTCTTGTAATTGAGCTGAGGGATTGTATACCCTTTAGTTCAACACGAGCTCCTTCTGAAATCGATATGTTAAGATCTTGACGTATGCTTCCAAGACCTTTTTTGACCTTACCTGTTGCTCTTAGAAGCATTCCAATACGCTGAGCTACTTGTCTTGCATGCTTTGGGTTTTTTATATCTGGATCTGTTGCAATTTCTATGAGAGGAATTCCAAGGCGATCAAGACCATAATTTACAAGTTTTCCTTTTTCCTTTATTTTTCTTGCAGAGTCTTCTTCAAGTGCTATGGTTTGAATACCAACATCATCTATTTTTCCATCTATTGCTATAAGCCCTGTTCTTTGAAAACCACTAGTGTTACTTCCATCAATTACGATTTTTCTCATGAAATGGATTTCATCTACGATATAGCATTTTGTAAGAACTGCCATTGTAAGACTGAGGTCTACTGCTTCAGGGTTTGCTGAGTGAGGTGGTTCTTCATCTGCTTCCACCAAACATGTTGACTTATCACTTGCAGTGTATAAAAAAAACCTGTGTTTCTTGGCTTCAGCAAGAGCAGCTCGGTCTACATCGCCCATCTCACTTTGTGTAGGGCGAAGGAAACGTTTGAAGGAATAATCTGTGTCTTCAGTGATTTTTGATTGACAATTACAAAATAGTTTATGTGTATCTAGTTGTTGATGAATCTCAAGTCCTGCTTTAAAACCTATTTTTTTGTAGTCCATAATTACTGTGTTTGGTAAATAAAGAAGGTTTATTAGAGTTACCCTACAACGTAGGTCTCACCATTTAGTTTTCTTCCTTTAAATCTATCAAGGCTAAGAGTTTCAAGAATTTTACTTGTTTTTCCTTCTGAAATATAATCAGATAATGTCTTTGCAACCATGGGTGAGAGCATAAAACCATGACCTGAAAAGCCATGGCAATGAATGAATCCTTTAAGTTGGCTTGTTTGACCAAGAATCGGTCGTGAATCCGGGGTTACATCATAAAAACCGGTCCAATGACGCAACATGTTCACATGTTTTAAAATAGGAGCATAACGAGTAATGGTTTTACTCATATGATGCAGAAAAGAAAACGTTGGCTTTGTTTTAAAACCAGGTTTTTGCTCAGGTATAGGCATTCCTCCTACTATCTGTCCTTCTTCTTGTTGGCTAAAGTAGATCCCATCTTTAAAAGATATTATCATTGCTTCAAACAATGGTCTAATCCTTTCTGTTGCCATTATCTCTTTTCTAAGGGGAACATTCGGGGTTTTTATATTCACCATTTTTGCAATATCCTTTGACCATATCCCTGCAGCATTTACAACAAAATCTGTTTTAACTGATCCTTTTGTTGTTTGTACTTCTTTTACATGGTTTTTATCTGTTTTAATCCCTGTTACTTTGGTATGTGTAAAAATATTTGCTCCATGTTTTTTAGCAGCATTTGCATATGCAAAAGTAGTTTTGAACGGGTTTGCATGTCCATCTGTTTTACAAAAAGTAGCACCCACTATATCCATTGCTTTTACATCAAGAATACTTGCAACATCATTGATTTCACTGGGATTTAGAATATCTACTTTTATTCCAAGGCTTCTTTGCATTTCAACGTTTTTTTTGGCTTGTTTCATCTCTTTTTTATCATGAACTGCTATAAGATATCCGCCTTGGCGAAGTTCTATGTCATAACCTAGTGTTTTACTTAGTTTTTCAAAGATTTCAACGCTTTTTTTTGCAAGCTCGGCATTTTCTTTTGTTGACCATTGCTGCCTTATTCCAGCACCACAGCAACCAGTTGCTCCTGATGACAAATATTTTTTTTCAAATAAGCAGACGTCTAGGCCTTTTTTTGCTAGATTATATGCAAGGCTGCATCCTGTGACACCGCCACCTATTATTACTACATCTGCTTTATTTTTCATTTTCATCACTTGCAAGACTACCTAGTGGTACAGGTACTATTGGGGGTCGAGAGGTATGAAGACTTTTTTTAGGTATTTTTTTACCAGTTTTTCTCTCAAGTATTTTCATTACTATCTGGATACAGACTCGTCCCTGACATGGCCCCATTCCTATACGTAGTTTTTTTCTTAATTCCTGTAAATCAGTGTATCCTTCATCTATTGCATGCTCCACGTCTTCAAGTGTTAAATCCTCGCATCTGCATACAATAGTTTTTTTCTTCTCATTCATTTATTATACCTTTATATTTCTAATCTCATTCCAAAGATTTTTTTCAACTTCAATTGTTACAACCATGGTTTTACCCTTTTTTACAACTCTTTTCACGGTTGCATCTGATACTGTCTCTCCTTTTCTATTAAGAGCTTTTACTGTGTCTTCTTTTTTGGGTACAGGAAAGAACTCATATGGGAGGGATATTAGTGCTTTATCCTCTTTTATTTTTATCACAAAAATTGCAAGACCCGGGCATACTCCTACACATTTTCCACAGGCTATGCATTTATCATAATCAACTATTGGTGGTGCATTGATATTTTTCATGGATATTGCGTCCACGGGGCAGCTATCTACACAGGGGTTGCAGGGTATTTCTTGTATACACTCTATTACTGCTACTCCTTTTTTTAATTGTTCTTCTGTTGGAATTAAAATATCTTTTGTGCTTAAAACCCCGTCTTTTTCGTAGTTTTTCATTTTTTCTCCTTGTAAAGTTTCTTTATTTTTTCTTTTGCATCCCTGGGTTTTTTACCAAATGGTCCTGCTCTTAGTCTTTTTAGCTCTGTTATAAACTCTTTTTTGAGTTTTTCAGCTTCTTTGTTGTATCCTATTAGTTTTGCAGCTGAGATTCCTGCGATTTTTCCTTCTATCATCGCTGTGCTTGCTTCTTCTATTCCTGATGAGTCACCTGCTACAAATACTCCTTTTTCCTTTGTCATCATGGAATTGTCATGAAGTGCTACGTATCCACCTGCTTCTGGTATAGACTCCATTTCAACTCCTGCTTGAGATAATAGTCTTGTGCTTGGTGTAAGCCCTACTGCAAGACATATCGTGTCGCATTCTATTTTTTCTTCTGAGCCTTTTATTGGCTGCCAGTTTTTGTCAAGGCGTGTTACTATTGCTCCTTCTACTTTTTCTTTTCCATATACTTCTTTTATAGAATGAGATGTGTATATTGGAACACCGCAGCGTCTTAGTTTTGCAGCATGTACATGGTATCCACCGATATATGGCGCTGCTTCTACTACTCGGTCTACTTTTATCCCTGCTTGTAGTAGTTGATAGGAGACAATAAGTCCTACGTTTCCTGCACCTACCATAAGGACTTTATCCCCGGGTTTTACACCATATACATTCATAAGTGTTTGAACAGCACCTGCGCCATATACTCCAGGTAAATCATTTCCTGGAAATAGTAGCATATTCTCCATTGCACCTACTGCAAAAACTACTGTTTTACAGTTTATTTCAAATAATAAATTATCATAGTTTTTTCTTTTTATCATTGCAAACTTATGTTTTTTATTGTTTGATTCATAGTATCCTATGATTGTTGAGTTGAGCATTAGTTTTACTTTGTCTTTTTTTATAAATTCTTCTAACTGTTTTTTAAGATCAACTGCAATGTTTATACCCCGGGTTCCTGCTTTTTCATGTTTTGAGCCAAAAAATTTATGGGTTTGTTTTACCAGTTGCCCTCCTACTTTTAGATTTTCATCTACGAGTAGGACACTTGCTCCTTGTCCTGCTGCTTCTATACTAGCGCATAGTCCTGCAGGTCCTGCTCCTACTACGAGAACATCGATATCTATTTTTTTTTTAGGTTTTTGTTTAAAATCAGCATTAGGAAGATCAGCAAAACTATCCTGCATTTCAACAGTTATATCTTTTTTTAAAGGAGCAATACATGTTCTAACATTTGGAACCCCATTTACTCTCATAAGACAGGATGAGCATTTACCTATTCCACAGAAAAAACCACGGGGATTGTCATATTTCAGGCTTTTTGATAGGGTTTTAATATTGTTTACATGAAGAGCAGATGCAATTGTATCGTTACTATACCCTGATAGTTTTTTTTTATCTAAATAAAAATGTATTTTTTTGCCGAATTTGAAATCAATAATAGGATGTTTTTTAATTCTCAGAAAGCTTTCCCCACTCTAGTATAAAGCATCTGTATAAAAATTATTAGGATTAAAAAAAAGATTTATTTTATCTGCACATCTTTAAAATTATGGTGACGCTGGGCAAGTTTACGAATTACTTCTATGTTTCGTCCACCTTTACCTATTATTTTGCTTTTATCACTTGTTTCTACTTCTACCTTTGCAACGGGATGTTCTTCATCGCCTTCTAAAGATACATTTTTTACTTTATAGGGTTTACAAAGATTTCTTACAAATTTTTCTTTGTCTTTGCTGTATTCAACGAATTTAATGGTTTTTTTGAGCATGTTTCTAAGTTTTTCAAGGTTTTTTGCTTTTGGTCCAAGTGCTATACCTATCTGTCCTTTTTCAACTATAAAAATTAGTTTGTCATCCTCTGTTATAAAACAATCTATAATATTTGCATGGGTGATTTTGCTGGCCATGTTTATGTACTGCATGTTTTCGTTTGAAAGCATTATATCTGTCATAAATAACACAATTTTTGATATTTATTTTATTTTTTCATAAGCTTTAGTATGTTGCTGCCGCCATCGTCTAGTACTGCAAAAACTGAAACTGCAAATGCCTTACCACAGGTGTACCCAAGATCTATAGAGTTTGATTTTGAAGTATAAATAGGTGTTTTTTTCTTTTTTGCAATAGTATTTATTTCTTCGGAGAATGGACAGTTTTTTGACATTATAACTATTTTTGCATCTCCCTTGTCTAATGCTTGTTTAGTTTCTTTGTTACCTATTTTTACTTTTCCTTTTTTTACAGTGTTTTTTAAAACCTTTTCTACATCAACCATTGTTTATTTCCCCTTCTTTTTTTTACTTTTTTTATTGGTTTTCATAACAAGTTTTACTGCTCCAGTACCCAGGTTTACGGGTTGTCCAACTATAATGTTTTCTGCTACTCCTCCAAGTTGATCGGTTTCACCTTTTTGAGCGGCATCAAGTAAATGGCTTACAGTTATTTCAAAGGCTGCACGTGAAAGAACTGATTCTTTTTCTTTTGATACTCCATGACGGCCTATTGCTCTTATGTTTCCATTAGCAGTCATTACATCTGAGACAAGCATGATATGGCGTTTGTCGACGTTTAAACCCTGTTCAGATAGTGTATTGTGTGCTTCTTGTATTATCATGTTTCTTGCAGCTTCAATACCAAGTACTCTTCCTACTGCTTGTATATCGTTTGTTGTACTGCGATATGGGTCTACTCCTTCTACTTCTAGTACTTTTTCTAGGTTGCTGCCTTCACTATAAATGACGTATCCTTCGTTTGGCTCTTTTCTTATAATTATCCGTTTTATCCCATCTATGCCTTTTACTTTTAGGCTTTTCAGTTTTTCTACTATATCTAAAAGTTTTTTATAACTAGGGTCATCAAGTGTGACTTTGATCTTCTTTTTTTCAAGTTTAGCATCGATTTTCCTTATCTTTTTTATGGTTTCTGTGAGCTCTTCAAGTGTTATGTTTTTATCCTCTATTGTTTTGGCATCAGGTTTTACATTTATCACTAGATTGGTTAGATCTGCTTCTATATCTGCTATACTGTTTAGAAGTGTTATTTCTATCTGATTTGCTACTTGTTTTGCAAGTTTTGAATTAAGCTTGTATTCATCTCTTAGATATATGTTCATCATTGGTGTAGAGGGAGTACTACGTGCATCAACTATTTCTATTAAACGAGGAAGACCAAGAGTTACGTTTATCTCTGCGACACCTGCGTAGTGAAATGTTCTCATTGTCATCTGAGTACCAGGTTCTCCGATACTCTGTGCACCTACAATGCCGCATGCCTCTGCGTTATCAATTAAGTTTTTTTCGTAATGATCAAAAGTTGTGTTTACTATTTTTTCTATTTTGGATTCAAGTTTTTTGTCATTTAAAACATTCGTGATTATCTCATCGATGATATAAGGATTCAGATTACGATCTTTTAGTATTTTTTCAATTTTTGTTCTTAGCTTTTTGCTCTCTGCACTTTCTTTCTTTTTTTCTTTTGGTGGTGTCACAACTGTTTTTATTTCTTCCTTTTTTTTCTTTTTGCTTTTTGTTTTCTTTGTTTTTTTAGATGAAGTTTTTTTGCTAGTAGTCTTTTTTGTCTTCTTTGGTTGTTTTTTTGGTTTTACTTTTTTTGTATCTTTCTTTTTTGGGGTTGTTTTTTTGGTTTTACTTGTTTTTTTAACTTTTTTTGTGGTTTTAGTGTTTTTCTTCTGTTTTTTTGTTTCTTCTTTATCTTTTGTTTTTTTAGTGGATTTTTTCTTTGCCATTAAATCCCCTCTTTAATATCATTAATTATCCGTTCTATATCAACTGCTTTTCCATTTATGCTTCTTGTCGGATCGATACCATCTTCTCCATATGTAAACTGTATAATCTGACCACCTGCTTGCCTTACTGTACTATCATTTTCAACTTTTACATCTTCAAGAGCGTTTATGAGACGTCTCTGCATGTAACCTGATCTACTGGTTCTAACTGCAGTGTCGACAAGACCTTCACGACCTCCCATACTATGGAAGAAATACTCTGTTGGTGTAAGACCTGTCTTATAGCTACTTGCAACAAAACCTTTGGCACTTGCTCCAAGGTCTCCTTTTTTAAAGTGAGGTAGTGTTCTATACTGGTATCCTCGGTGAATACGCTCTCCTCTAACTGCCTGTTGACCCACACAACCACTCATCTGAGAAAGGTTAAGCATAGAGCCACGGGCACCTGATTTAGCCATAATAACTGCGCTGTTGTTTAGACCAAGGTGTCTACCTGCAATTTCACCTGCCATGTCACGGGCACGACCGGTAACACGCATTATCTCCATTTCAAGTGTTTCTTCAAGACTACGTCCAGGTAGGCTTTCAAGCTCATCATTCTCATATGCTTTTACAAGACCACGTATCTTCTTCATAGCCTTATCAAGACCTTCCTCGATTTGTCTTTTTGCCTCATCAGGAATATCCTCATCATCAATTGATGTGGTAAATCCAAAGAGTGTTATCCCTGCAACAGCCATACGTGTTACATTGTCTATAAATGCACGGCCTGCATCCATACCATGATCACGAATGATTCTGTCAAGTATTCTACCCTTAAATGCACCAATGCTGTTTTCATCAACTGTTCCTTGTAAAAGCTTTCCTTTCTTAATTATTACATAAGCATCATGTGGACAATCGGGTGCTGTACATTTTTCACAGTTAAGACATGTTTTTGACTTGTACTGCAGGTTTAGATCATCTGGTAAAAGCGCGCTAAATATCTCTTTTCCAGATATATATTTATTTCCTTTTTCATCTGTTTTTTCTTCAACTTTTCCTTCATAGTCCCACGCTGAAAGAATATGTGATGCATAACCTGGTGAAATCTTTCTTTCTTTATGTGTTAAAAGAAAACAACCTGATATATGATCATGTATTCCACCAATAATTGCTCCTCCGAAACGAGGTGAAAGAATGTTTTCTTGTACTTTCATAAGTATCTCTGCTTCAGCTTGTGCTTCTTCACCCTGTATTAGATGAAGATTCATCTCATCACCATCAAAATCAGCGTTATATGGTGGACATACACATAGGTTGAACCTGAATGTTTTGTATGGTACTACTTTTACACGATGTGCCATCATACTCATACGATGCAATGATGGCTGACGATTGAATAGTGTTATATCTCCATTCATAAGCTGTCTTTCTAGTTTATCTCCTGGTGCTAGTTTTTCTGCTACATCCTCTGAGTTTCTCTCAGTTATTTTCATACGTTGTTTCATACCATCAGTGTTTCTTACCACGTAGTTTACACTAGGGATGTATTCATCGGCGTTGTTGTCAATAACATCTTTTTTCATTTTTATAAGTTTTTTACACCATTCTAAATTATGAGCTGTAACTTTTACTGGAACTGTGAGTTCCTTTGCAATTTCAATTGGAACTCCAAGTTCATTGATACTAAGATTTGGATCTGGGGAGATTACTGTACGAGCGCTAAAGTTAACTCTTTTTCCTGATAGATTACTTCTGAAACGCCCTTCTTTTCCTTTAAGACGCTGTGCAAGTGTTTTAAGTGGTCTACCTGATCTGTGACGTGCAGGTGGTATACCACTTGTTTGATTATCCAAATATGTTGTGATATGATACTGTAATAATTCCCATAAATCCTCTACGATAAGCTGTGGTGCTCCTGCATCACGGTTTTCCTGAAGGCGCTGGTTGATACGAATTACATCTACAAGTTTGTGTGTAAGATCATCTTCTGATCGCTCACCTGACTCAAGTGTAACACTAGGTCTGACTGTTACAGGTGGTACTGGTAATACAGTTAAGACCATCCATTCAGGACGAGCAGTTTTTTTGTTTATCTTTAAAAGAGGTAAATCTTCATCAGGTATTTTTTCAAGCCATTCACGTACCTCTGAAGGCGTAAGTTTTTTACCATTTTCACGAAGGCTAGTAGGCTTGTCAAGCTCTATTTTTCCTACTTCTCTGCCGCAATGTGGGCATTTATCTGCTTTTCTACAAACTTTGATTATTTGTTTGAGAAGATATTTGTTATCTCTGCCTTCTGTTTTGTATCGTTCAAGTTCTAGCATAAAATCTTCTTTTTCTTTTTTGGTAAGCTTGATTTTTCCGCATTCTCTGCATGTTGAACGAAGGCAATCACGAATTGTTTTTACAAGTCCTACATGAATCACAGGCATCGCAAGGTCGATATGACCGAAATGACCTGGGCATTTATCTTTTCCAACGCGAAGTCCACAGGTTTTACAACGTAGACCAGGTTCAATTACACCAAGTCTTGGGTCCATAAGACCCATTGGAATTGGAAAACCATCATCATCATATGTATCTGCAGTTATGACTTTTGTAGCACTCATTTTACGAACTTCATTGGGTGAAAGAAGTGAGAAATCAATGCTGCCTATTTTTTTGGTTATACTTTTAACTCGTTCCATTTTTTTCACCTCACACCAAAGACTCCAGCCTAATTCTAGGCGCAATTGCAAGAGATTTCAGCTCATCGATCAATAGCTTAAATGCATAACTCATTTCAATCGGATAAATCTCTGCTTTATCACCGCATACTGTACATCTAAGTGATCCATGTCTATCCTGTATTGCTACATGTCCACAAGTATTACATACATATTTTATAGTTAAATCAGATTCATCAAGAAGCCTATCTTTTATAACCATAGATGCACCATGGCCTATGAGACAATCTCTTTCCATCTCACCAAAACGAAGGCCTCCTTCACGGGCACGTCCTTCAGTTGGCTGACGGGTAAGAATCTGTACTGGTCCTCTACTTCTTGCATGTATTTTACCTGCTACCATATGATGTAGTTTCTGATAATAGATACATCCAACAAAAATATCGCACTCCAGAGGTTTACCTGTTTCACCATTGTATAAAATCTCTTTACCATTATGTTTAAAACCGTTTTCAACTAATAGCCTTCTTAAATCTCCTTCATTTTCTCCACTAAAAGCAGTTCCATCTACGATACGTCCTTCCAGTGATCCTACTTTTCCCCCTATCATCTCTAGAACGTGACCTACAGTCATACGTGAAGGAATTGCATGTGGATTGATTACTAGATCGGGGCTCATACCATGTTCGTTAAAAGGCATGTTTTCCTGAGGGACAAGGATTCCAACAACACCTTTCTGTCCGTGTTTACTTGCAAATTTATCCCCAAGTTCAGGTATTCTTTCCTCACGAACCTTTATTTTAACCATTCTTGAGCCGTTTACTGATTCAGAAAGCATTACTTTGTCAACTGTTCCTCCTTCTCCATGTTGAACTGTAACAGATGTCTCACGACGTTTTTGAGGTGTTAAAAAATCAGTTGGTTCTTCAAGAAAACGAGGTGGTGAAGTCTTTCCTATTAAAACATCTGATCCTTTTACATCACTTTCAGGTGATATAAGACCATCCTCACCAAGGCTTACATATGCTTCTTCAGATCGTACGCCTCTGCATTCAGGGTTTGGTACTTCAAAATGATCTTCCTGTCCACCAGGATATCTTTTTTCTTCGCTGCTATATGTTCTAAAGAAATGACTTCTTGCAAGACCGCGTTCAACACTTGCTTTGCTCATAACCAGTGCATCTTCCATGTTGTAGCCTTTGTATGATGCAACAGCTACCACGAAGTTTTGTCCTGCGGGTCTTTCTGCAAATTTAAGGTATTTTACAGGATGGGTTTGTACAAGTTGTTGCTGAGGATAATGCATTAAGTGACCACGTGTATCTGGCCGGATTCTATAGTTTGATGCTCCAAAACCAAGGCTCTGTTTACCCATACCAGCACCCATAGTGATACGTGGTGAAGAATTGTGTTCAGGATATGGAACAAGAGAACTTCCAATCCCAAGTATACACATCGGATCCATCTCCATATGAGTACAATCTTCGGTTATGTTCTCTTCTTTTAATGCAATAAGTGTGTTTTCCTCTTCTTCAGCATCTATGTATTCTACTATTCCTTCGTTTATTAAATCTATCCAGCGTTTCCTTCCGCTTTTAAGATCATCAATATATTTTTTTGTCAATAAAAGTTTGCCTTTTTCTACAATTGCAAGTGGTCTTCTCAGCCTTCCAGAATCGCAGCTTACAATCACATCATTTGCATCTTCATAAAAAGCAATGTTTACCTCGTTGTTTAAAAGACCTTTACGTCTTTTCTCACGAAGTTTTTTAACAAGTTCTTTTCCATCAGAGTGCATTCCAATAAGATCTCCATTGAGATAAACACGTGTCCCTGTTGATTTTTTTGTAATTTCTCTTATTCCCAGATCTTTTAATATATTTTCAACTTCTTGTTCTGGAAAACCTTCAGATATTTCAACTGCAAGAGCAAGATTTTTTACAAGACCACAGTTTGGCCCTTCAGGTGTTTCATTTGGACAAAGTCTTCCCCATTGTGTACTATGAAGATCACGTGCTTCAAAGTGAGGTTGTGAACGAGTAAGTGGTGATGTTACACGACGCAGGTGAGATAATACTGCAAGGTTACTTGTTCTGTCTAAAAGCTGGGATATACCTGCACGTCCTCCAACCCAGTTACCAGTTGCAAGAGCATGATGTATACGTTGGCTTAAAACATCGGATCTGAGACTTGAGCTGATTTTTATCTCTTTTCCTTTTGCATGAATGCGCTCTATCTGATATTTTAAATCTTTACAAAGTGCGGTAAATGCGACACGGAAAAGATCCTCCATTAGATCTCCTGCAAGCTTCAAACGTTTGTTAGCATAGTGGTCTTTATCATCTGGTTCACGGTTTCCAAGTGCAAGTTCGAGTACAGCCATTCCCATACGTGCCATAAAAATTGCTTTTGTAAGTCTGTCTGTGGGGTCATTTCCAAGATGTGGGAGTAAGTTCCTATCCATAAGTGTCTCTACACGTTTTACACGATATTCTTTTGCTTGCCCACCTGCGAATTTTTTACCAAGATATGCTATTGCTTCATCTTTTGTAGTTATTCCATATTCGTTTGCACATTCTTCTATATTTGCAAGGATGTAAGGCTCCATTTTAGGATCGACACTTATTACATCCACGATTTCTTCATCGTTTTCCATCCCAAGAGAACGCAGGAGTATCATAAGTGGTATCTGACCGTATGTTGTTGGTAGTGAAACCATTAACATTCCATCTTTTTTCTTTTCAACGACGGTGAGTGCTCTGTATCCTTCTTTTTGTGAGAATACTTTTGCTACTTCTATATCACGGCCGTATCTGGTGCTGGTTTCAACAAGTACACGGTTTGGTGCAAGATCTTCAACAGTTATCAATACACGCTCTGTACCATTACTTATAAAATAGCCACCTGGATCAAGTGGATCTTCCTGTATTTTTTGTAGTTCTTTTTTGTATTCCTCAAATGTTATTTCATGGCTTTTTTTATCTTCTATTGTCTGTTTTGCAAGGTTACATGCTTGTGACTTAAGCATTATTGGTAGTTCACCAACTCTTACTTCTTCAGGATCATACTCTACATCATCTTTGACAGGTATAAACTCTAGAGTCAATGGTGCTTCGTATGTTAAATCACGTAGGCGTGCTTCCATTGGAGTCAGTGGCCTTATTGTCCCATCTGCCTCTTTTACCTCTGGTTTTCCCACTCTGATTTTACCAAATTTTATTTTGTATCCTTCGATTTCTGGATATATAAAACCTTTTATCATTTCTTCGTCTTGACCAATTGTTGTGCTATCTACAATGCTTTGTAATCTTCTTTCTAAAAAATCATTGTAAGAAGCAATCTGGTGGTTTACTATACTTCTTTCTTTATAAAAAGAGTCAACAATATCTCTCATACATTAATTACCCCATATATTTACATTAAACTCAATTATTTTATTTGCTTTCTATAACAAATCTATAAGCTACTGCCTCTTTGGCGGTGTGACTTTTTCTTGTTATTTTTATTACTTGTCCCGGTTTTGCCCCTATAGAAAGTGAGACTGGATCGTTTTCCAAGATTTTTGGTAGTTGATCAGGTGAAGTGTTAAATTTTTTCATTATTTTTTCTTTTTCATCATCAGATACAACTTCATGGTGTGGAACTAGTTCATGACCCATTATTTCAAACTGTTGTTTCACTTCTTTTGCCATATTATATTTTTTCCTCCTAGTAGGAATATTGGTCTTGTTTTTTTAGCGGGCCTGAAGGGATTCGAACCCTTGGCCACCTGGTTAAAAGCCAGATGCTCTACCTAGCTGAGCTACAGGCCCAATAAAAATTAGGCCGGGACCTCTTTATTACTTACTATTTCAAATTATCTTTATATATTACACTCTAACCAGGATTAAATGTGAAATAGCCTACCCGCTATAATACTTCATATATATATAGTTTATGTCATATTTATCGTACTGTCTACAAATGCGGGTGATATTATATTAATGGAGTAGGATGTCGCATTCGGGAGATAAAACTAATTGATTTTACTATAGATGTGAAATATGTTTTTTCCAAAAATGTTAAAACTTATAGGATAATTCTAAGATTTAGATGATAATATGAAAAAACAAACAATATCTATTGTTACAATTGTAATTGCTGCTATTGTATTATTAGCTTTATTTTTCTTTATGACACTATCTTCCGAACCTGCAGTTGTATTTGAAATGGATGATAATGCTGATACTCTTACGGTAGTTGAAGTAAATAATCCAGATTTACAATGGGCAGATATCACCCTATGGACTTCAAATGCTGGTGAAGCAATTCTCCCTCTTCCAAGTAGTAACATTACTATTGGTGATGTGATACCCTTTTGTCAAGATAGAATCGCATTATATGTAACGGAAACTAACGAATTGTTGGGTAATTGGACATTTTCATCTGAGCCTCGTCCAACATTTACTTTGTATAACGATGAAATAAACAAAACAATAGAGATTAAAACTATTGATACACCTAATAAATATTTATGGAGTGATATGGATATTTTTATTGACGAAGGCAATTTATCGTTAGAATTCCCTACAGGATACATAAATGCTGGTGATAAATTAATAAATGTATCTGGTGAAGGTACAGGCTATTTCATATGGAAGCCGACGGGTTGGGGTTTTAGCCAACCAATAGTATATTTCAGTGAATATGTTCCAGTATTAGAATTTGAAGCTGATGAAACCAACCAAAGTATTTCTATAATCTCAGTTAAAGGCGCATATAATGCCAACTGGACAAATATTAAGATACAAAAATATCCGAAAAATCTTACAGTAAATCTTCCAACTGGGATAATAGAGGTTGGTGACAAAATAACATACGAATGTAATGGAAATTGTTCAGAAGGGGTAGTTGAACTTGTTATAATGTGGGAGACCACAACATATTTCAACTTTTATGAACGTTTCATTTTTCAATAGATCTGACTAAAAGATTTTCCCATTTGTTTTCATTTAATCTTAGGTCTATCCCTGCAAATTCTGCTGGTGTTTTACCATTTAATGCTTGATGTTTACGAATAAAATTATAATATGTTCTATAGTTTTCAAGCATTTGCTCTGTTGTTTCTCTATTTTCAAGTCCACGCATCACCTTGTCTCTTTCTCTCCAACTACCATGAAAACGCTCTATCTTGTTATTATTTACTTTATCCATTAAACCAACATTTTTCATATGTTTAGTTTCACTAAACTCGTTTTTTATTGCATTAGCATAACTTGCCAATCCATCTGTTGAAATATAAGCTGGTTTTTTATCAGTAACTTCTTTTATTTTCTGAAAAATCTTTCTAGCTGATCTATCACTACGATGGAAAGTAACTGTATTTGCGATTAGAAACCTTGTTTTATTATCAATGGCATTCCAACTCCAAACCCATCCTTCTTTAGATTTTATTTTTTGTTCGTCTACTTGCCATTTACCACTGATTTCTGGTTTGAAGTCTTTAACATATTCAGTGAGATATTTCATGAATTTGTTAATCCAACGACGTATGGTCTCATGATGCAATTCAATTCCATAGAATTGATACATTGTATCTGCTATCTTGCGATAAGACAGTCCTTTGTAATATAAGTCCATACACAGGCAGATTATTTTAGCTGTGGCTTTTCTACCTCTTATTGGATCTATTACAAAACGTTTTTTACAAGCTTTACAAAGATATCTTTGTCTATAACCGATTTTTGTTTTTCGCTTCCCATTTTTTATAACATTTATACTACTGCAAAATGGACATATTAGTTCTCTTTCTATAAACTCATCTTGGAGTTCTAGTATTTCTTTTTCCCAGCCCATATCATTCATAATAAATTTTGAACGTAGCTCAAGCCATAATTCTACTACTTGTATATGTTTACACTTAATCTTTCGTTTTTTATAATCAGGACAACTACACTGCCATGTATTTGTATGTTTTATAGTATATTTTTTATTAGGATTATTTTGTGATGATATTTCATAGGTATTGCTATCGATCATTTTTGGAGCGACGCCTTTTGCAAGCATACTATATGCTCTTATTTTTCTACGAATTTCAGGTTCTTTCTCCTTGTTTACTACCATACTACTAGTAGTATTTACCACTTATTATATATAGTTTGTGTTACATATGATAAAACTATTATACTACTTGTGTTATATATGCCCAGTTGGTATGGAGAAAGCTGAAATGAAACGAATTGCAACATCTATAAAGATTGATCCAAATCTATGGAAAGAAACAAAGATTGCGGCTATTAATTTTGATACTACTGTATCTGAATTGGTAGAAACTGCGATAAAAGATTATATTAAAAAAAGAAGAGAATGATTGGGTTAAATCACCCGATTTAGACAGTGAAAATATGCCTCCTGAGAGGAGACAGAACCATATTTATATGAAAAGAATTAACTCGTTTTTAATGACTTAAGTATAAGCTGATCTTTATGTTTTTTAAATACTATTTCATAGTCTTCAAAAATTGGATGCCTACCTATTAATACGGGTATATCATCTCTGTCTGAAACATGAATCTGGATATTTTTATAAGTATAGGATTTCTCATTGTTCCCCATTATCATGTTAAGGTTTGATTTGAATAGAGAAGTAGTGCCTCCTGCTGTGTCTACATCTCCTGCTTTTCTAAGTTTAAGCTTTAAGTATTTTGCAATAGGCATAGGTATGACAATGAAATCTCCACCTGAATCCAGTAGGGCATCTATAAATGGTGTTTCTGTTTCATTATGAATAAATTTTACTGGTACAACAGGGTATTTTTGATAGTCAAATATAAATTCTAAAGCATCCATGAGTTTGACTGTAATTGCTTAACCCCAATTAATACTTTTGTTGAAAAAAACTTTTTTTCTAAAAATCTCTAAAAGGCTTTTCCATTACTTTTGATATCCTAATTTCATCTTTTGGAAATTCGTTAGCCGGAAATTTTTCTTCAGCAATTTTAAGTATATCCTCAACATCTGCACTATGATCTATTATCTCATCGTTGAATAGCAAAAGCCATTCTCCTGAAAATTTTTTAGAAGCCTCTTCTTTTTTCATCTGTTTATCTCTTACCTTCCAAGAGTATTTAAAGCTTATGCTGTTTTGGAGGTATTTTTATGTATTTTTCAGAATATTTATTAAATTTGATAGAAAACTATATATATTAGAGCATACAAACTATATTACACGTTCTTAACAAAACAATAATACAAGAAGAGGTAAAAAATTATGAATATCATAACTTTAGATGACTTGTCAAAAGCAATAGCAAATAGAGTTGGAATAGGTATAGACGAAGCAAGAAGAGACGCAGGATTTGTAATGGATATCTTTGGTTTTCAGGACAGAGTAATAGATAATGTACTCGACCCTGAAGACAGACAATTATTCTATATACTTGAAGAAGAAGGAATGCTTACAACCGAGCGTGAAGAAACAACACTTTATGATGGCAGAGAATGGCGTACACACTACTGGGTCATCAAAAAAGATATAATACTTGGATTTTCAAAAGATGAGAACAAAAGAACTGGAAGTATTCTTTCAGATAAACAAACAATAGACGACATATCTGATGAAGCAATTTATGATGCAATTGATGATCAGATGTGGGTTACTCGTAAGATAGACGAGTAAACCAAATCTTTTTTTTATTTCTCTTACACTTATTTAAAAAAGTTAATAACTAAGTTTTTGTTTCATTCTTTTCACATATTTGGAGGCTAAACAATTATTTGTAGGTGAAAATATGGTAAAAAGAAAGATAATCATAAGCTCGGAATCAGTAACTGAAGGGCATCCTGATAAGATGTGTGATCTTATATCTGATTCTATATTAGATGAAGCACTTAATATAGATCCAAATTCAAGAGTCGCAGTGGAGACGGGTACAAAAAACGGTGGAGTAATGGTTTTTGGTGAGATGACAACCGGAGGATATTTAGATATTCCTCGTATCGTCCGAAATACAATCAAAGACATAGGTTACACAAAATCAGAATATGGTATAGAATGGGAAACATGTTCTGTATGGATACAAATCACTGAACAAAGCCCAGATATATCACAGGGTGTATCGGAAGGTGAAGGATTACACCTTGATCAAGGAGCAGGAGATCAAGGTATGATGTATGGTTATGCATGTAATGAAACCAAAGAACTTATGCCACTACCAATTTCACTTGCACATAAACTTACTAAAAAACTATCTGAAGTAAGAAAGAAAAATGAGATAACATATCTAAGACCAGATGGTAAATCACAGGTTTCCATTGAGTATGATGAAAAAGGAAAACCTCTACGTGCAGATGCAATTGTTGTAAGTACTCAACATGATGGAGGAATCTCTCATAGCAAAATCCGTAAAGACATAATAAACAAAGTAATCAAACCCGTATGTAAAAAATGGATTGACAAAGACACAGTTTTTCATGTAAATCCAACGGGTGCATTTATCCGTGGGGGTCCGTATGCTGATGGAGGTCTTACAGGCCGAAAAATTATAGTGGATACATATGGCGGTGTTGGCCGTCATGGCGGAGGAGCTTTCTCAGGAAAAGACCCAACTAAAGTAGATAGAAGTGCTGCATATGCCGCACGTTATATTGCAAAAAATATAGTCGCTGCAAAAATTGCTGACAAATGTGAGATACAACTAGCATATGCAATAGGTGTTGCAGAACCAGTATCAATAAATATTGATTGTTTTGGAACAAATAAGATACCTATTGACAAAATCGAAGATATTGTACGGGAGTTTTTCCCATTAAAACCAGGTGAGATAATAAATCATCTCGATCTTAGAAGACCTATTTTTTATAAAACAGCTGCTTATGGTCATTTTGGTCGTGATGAACCAGATTTTACATGGGAAAAAACAGATAAAGCAGAGGATATTAAAAAAGAAGCAGGTTTGAAAAAATAAAAAACCTCATTTTTTTCTTTTTCGTTAGTTTAAAGTAATAGACAAAGTATTTTGAGAACTTGTGGATGAAGGAGAACAAAAAATAAACAAGTTTTATGTTGCACTTGCTTTTGTAGTTTTAATTCTGTTGATCATTACTTTTTTGTTTAGTGGAAACCAGATTATACGTGCGATTGTCCCATCTGATTATCTTACAGATAACTGGGATGATTTAGGTGAGGCTACTTATGAGGAAAGAGTTTTTGGTCTTGAAAAACAAGCAAGTATAAAATATGGAATTGAAGATGATTATGATAACTCTGCTTTTTTAAGAGTAACTACTTTTAAAACTATTTTTATGGTTGGTGAAGATGAACTCATAAACAAGACAGATAACACGATTATACAGTCATCAGTTGAAAAAAATATAACATTGAATCAGTCTTCTGTGTTGAAAGGATCTAGGATTCTACGTAATGGTCATAAAACATCCTATATAATATATAACGGTTCTATTTTTTCAAATAATTTTGAAGAAAAAGTAGTGTTAATCGGTGAGACTTGGAACTGCCCCTCATCTGGAACATCTATTATATGTATAGGATATGCTCAGATAACAGATAATGAAAATAGTTTAGGCTACAATTATGATAATCTAGCAAAAATAATAGGGGATGCAGCTGGGACTTTTGTAAATAAATTCAACGAATATGATTTTATAAAACAGGACAGCCTTATTTTTAATGTTAAATGTCATTGATTTTAGATTACATCTGTGATTTTTGCAAGTTTTTTTGCAGCTTCTTCTGTAAGACCTGTTTCACCTAAAATAGTGTATCTCTCTGGTCTTATTTCATGTGCTTTGGTAAGTGCTTCTACTACTTTTTTCTTTGAAAGACCTAGTTCTTCTGATGTTGTTGGCGCACCTATCTTTTTAAGTGTATCTCTTATTTTCTGCCAGTCTCCACCATGCAAATAAACCATCATTATAGCGCCTACTCCACATTGTTCTCCATGAAGTGGTCTTTTATGTCGCCTTCCCTTAAGCATTATTCTTGGTCCTAGATGATCAAGCATATGTGAAAACATGTGCTCTGAGCCAGATGCTGGTCGTGTGTTTCCCGCAACACTCATCGCAACTCCTGATACGATCATTGCTTTTACAGCAAGCCATGCTGTTTCCTCTGAATCAGGGTGTATATCTTCTACATTGTCGATTAGCATTTCAGCGGCGGTCTGTGCAAGTACTGCTCCATGTGTACTAAATTCTTCTCCTTTAAGCCTGTGTGCAAGTTTCCAGTCCATTACAGCAGACATATTTGATATTACATCAGCACAGCCTGATGCAAGCATTCGGTATGGTGCTTTCATAATTACTTTTGTATCTGCAAGAACAGCGAGAGGCGATAATGCTGTTTTTGAAACTGAGCCTTTACTATGTTTTAAAGAAGCACGAGGTGATGCTATTCCATCATGTGCAGCAGAAGTGGGAACACTTACAAAAGGTCTTTTCAGCTCATATGCTGCAAGTTTTGTAACATCTATTACGCTTCCTCCACCTACTCCGAGTAAAAGATCTATTTTGTTTTTATGTGCATATTTGGTTACATGATTTACTTCTCCTACTGTTGGGGAGGATACTATTTTGTCTTTTACCTCATAGTTTGCTTTTTTGAGGACCTTATGTATCTCATCTCCAGATAACTTCTTGGTTTTTTTATCTGCAACGATTAGTACATTTTTTCCAGTGCTTACTCTTTCACATAGTTCTGCTACCTGTTGGTTGGTGTTGTGACCAACTATTATTTCCCTTGGAAATATCATCGTTTTTGATTTTGTGAATCGTACCATAATAAATAGTGTAAACCACTGTATTAATATATTATTTTTTTGTTTTACCTAATGATAAAACATGAAAATATCAGAGATTTTATGGGAAAACAAGGAGAAAATACTGTTTTACAGCATAATTTTAACTGTTATAATTGTTATTTCTGGCCTCATTTTATTTCCATCTATTTTTTATGACAACTGGATTTGGAAGTATTATTGGGGTCCCGTTGTAGCTGATTCAGGAACTCAGGTAGGTATAGTTCCAGGTGTTGTTGAAGGAAAAGCAGTCCACAATGAAGTCTGGGCAAGCGAAGGATATACAATGATCTCTGAGGTAACCTATGGTTTGATTCTAATTATCGCTTTATACTATGTATACCGTTTACTTAGAAGACTTGATGTCAAAATAGATTGGAAATTTGCATTGGCTCTTATGCCCTACATTGTTTTTGGACCTATTGGTAGAGTTCTTGAAGATACGGAATATTTTGAGGAGCCTCTTGTTTATTGGTTTATTTCACCTCTGATTTATCTATTGATTGCGTTTTTTGCAATATTGTTTATTTTATTGGGATACTATCTTAACAAAAAGCTTGATT